>JADCGX010000127.1 GCA_020248785.1 Burkholderiales bacterium
GCGCAGGGCACGAACAGTGCGCGGCTTGATCCAGATGGGTGGCTGGTGCGGCTCGTGGCCGCAACCAGTCGAAAGAGACAACGGGTGCGCCCGCGGTCGGATGTGGCGAGCAAAAGCGGCACGCAGGACGTGCCCCGCTTTGGCTCACCCTCTTGACAGGAGTCGGCTAATGGGTGGGTGACCCCTTATCGCTCGCACTTCGGCCCGCACCGGCACCGCAGGCAGTCAGGTGAGGAGGGCCGCAGCCGGCTACCGCCAGCGGTGCGCGCCGGTGCGCCCTTGACCCGCGGTTCGGCCCGCCGCACACCCGCCGAATGCCACGGCCGCAGTCGCTGCCGCGCTCTCTCACGTTGAAGCCGCTGGACGGCCTGGCGCACCAAGGGGGCGGCGGCCGGTAGGCTGCCCTGTCGTCGCGGCAGTCAGGCGCTGGTCCGGCACCGGCCTGCGGTCGGTGTGCCGGCCGGTCAGTCAGCCGGCGGCTGCAGCGTTGCGGCGAGAAAGGACAGCGTCTTCGGCCATGCGTCCGCTTGCGCCTGCGCGTCCGCCTGGGGCGTACCGCCCATCTTCATCGGCCCCGCGTTGTAGGTGGTGGTGGGCAGCCAGCCCGTGCCGCCGATCGCATGCCCGGCGCGCGGGTAGATCAGCGCAACCGTCGGCAAGCCCGCCGTACTGCGCCGCTGCGCAATCGCGCGCGCCATGCCGCCTGAATCCCACACCTGGTCGTCATCCCCGCCAACGACGAGCACCGGGGCGGCAATCGCCTCCACCGCTATCCGCGCCGGCGTGACGCGATCCGGGTGCAAGGCGCGGCCGGCATCGTGCGGCCGGCGCAACTTCACGTCCGACAGCGTCTGAAAGCCAGCCAGTTCCTTGTCCAGGTGTTGGTACGGCACGAACGGCAGTGGCTTGCCCTCGAAGGCGAACGAGCTGCGCACGCCGGCTCTTGGCGCATCCGGCCCCCAGCCCTCCCAGACCACGTCGCTTGGCACGACAGCCACCACGCACCCGATCCACGCCATCCGACTGGCAGCGATCAGCGCGAACTCCGCGCCCTTGCTGACGCCATACACGCCGATGCGGGCGGCATCCACCTCGGGCCGCGCGGCGAGCCAGGCCCGCGCCTGCTCCAGCCGCTCCACCGGAATGTCGACGAAGCTGGCCGGCAAGGCGGGCAGTTCGGCCGGCATCAGACCCGTCGGCCCGAAGCGCAACGGCGAGTAGTACGGCAGCGCCAGCACGGCATAACCGCGCGAGGCGAAACCGGGTGCGAGCCGCGTCATCGACGAGCCTCCCTCGGAACCGCCGAGCAGGATCAGCGCCGGCCGCTTGCCGCCCGCGGGCACCGGCCGCGCGGCATACACCGCTCCCGGGAACAGCGCGCCGAGCTCCTCGACGGCCACGTCCGGTCGCGCGTCGCGGAACCGGATGACCGCCCGTGAGGCCGGCTTGCCGTCCACCGTTGCCACCAGCCGCACCTCCGCGGGCGACCAGTCCGGCTGCGGCACCGGGCCGATCGGCGTCGCGGACCAGAACAGGCCGCGCGGGTCGACGCCGGTGTAGCTGCCCGACTCCGGCGCGATGCGGTCGAGCGCGACTACGCCAGTGGCGTCCGCCACGAAGGATGCGGTTGCGCGGAACAGCTGCGGGCCGTTCCACTCGATCCGCGGCCGCTCTGCGGTCAGCGTGACGCGAGCGCCGGGCGCCAGCCCGCGCACGACGATCGACACCGGATCGCCCGCCAGCACCTCGGCTGCGGGCAAGACGTCGATGCGTTGGGCAAGTGCTGCGGCGCAAGCGATCAGCAGCGCGGCAGAAACTGCAAGGCGTTTCATGGCGACCTTTCGCACGGGGTTACGGTCAGGCCAGCAGCCTAGGCGTCAAGCGCCCGCGCAGCCGGGCCGCTGCGATGAAACGGCAGCGCTGCGGCGCTAATCGTCGGCGCCGCGGCGCGGGCGGGCGGCCCTGTCCAACGAGCGCGGTCCCGGGTTCAGAACGCCAGACCGACGGCCGGGGTCGGGAGCACGAAGCTGGACACCGCCGGCCAGCCGCCGGACAGCGCGCGCGATGAACGTCGGCACCCAGCCGTGCCTCGGCTCATGCGCTCAGCAGGCTGACCACGGCCGTGCCGACGAGCGTCAGCGACAGGCTGATGACATAGGCAGCGAAGATGAGGCAGGCCTTCAAGAACGTGAGAGCGCGGCCGTTGCCGTAGTACACGCGCATCGCGCGCCACAGGTACCAGGTCGCATAGCCCAGGGCAGTGACGCCGGCGAACCCGCCCATCGACCCGAGTCGCGGCAGGATGTTGCCGATTATCCCGAGCACGATCACCAGGGTACTGAGCAGAAAAAGCGCCGCGTGCACGTGCAGGTAGAAGACCAGGTGCTCAACGTAGTACCGCCGCGGCGACCAGTACAGCAGCAGCATGACACCTGCCATCAGCGGCAGGAACACGAACATCATCTTCGGGATGTTCGAGCCGACGGCATGCGCAAGCGAACGGCCGCCGCCCTGCCGAGCCTTCGCGCAGGCGGCCCGTACGCCGGGTCCGATCAGGTGATCGAGCCAGGCGGGCTGGATCTGGCTGCGGTCGCAGTACGACGCATCGGCGCTTGCGCGGTCGAGGGGATTCGCATTCCCGGGGGTCCCGCCCGCGGTGGGCGCAGCGTTGTCATTGACGCTCACGGCCGGCGCATCGGACGAGGCGTCAACCTGAACCAAAGCTTCGCTCTCGAACAACGACGTCAGCGACGCCAGGCCGAAGAAGATCAGGCTGATCACGATGTAGAGCCTAAACCGAACTTTGACCGCCACCCGAACGTAACTCCTCGTCCGCATTGATCTTTTCCGATCAGCGGGGTGGGGTTACTAATCGTGGCGAAAGTAGTGTCAGCTCGCATACTGGTAGGTCGGATGGCGGAAGAACGAAGCCACCAGATCGGGGAGTTTCTTCAATCTGCGCAGCGCCCCCTGGACCCGTTGCTTCAGCTGTGCCTTGGTTTGCGGCACTTTCTTGGCC
>JADCGX010000128.1 GCA_020248785.1 Burkholderiales bacterium
CAAGTCAGACGCACCAAGTCGCTGTCGCGACTGAACAATTTGAGCGGCGGTCGATCACCGGTTTGGAACTGCTCCGCAGTCGCGGGAATTGCCCGGAAAGCCTCGCCAACACTCGATCTGCGCTGTTTGGCAGCAATGACAACTGCGGTTTCTAGGGTCACTCTCGCTCTGTAACCGGCATTGCGAGGTCATGTGTGGACAGAACCCCTTTGGTCCGTCGGGGCGAGGCGGGCTTGCTCGGCCAGCTTGCGCTCAAGTGCTCGCCCAATCTGGCTCGCGCACGCATCCGCGCGACTCCCGTCCCTGGCGAAACATCCGGGCCAGCGCGCGCCGTGCGTACCGAGCGCGCGCCGACCGGGGTCCGGCCGTGTCACACACGCGAGCGGGCTCAAGCACTGCCTGATCGCACACGCTCAACTGCGGCGCAGCGCTGCCCACAAAACGTGGCGGTCAACCGCGTGCGCCGGCTGACGGTGCGGTGCCACAAAGGCGTTACGAAGGGACTCCAAAGGCGCTACAAGAACAGGTCCGGCATCAGTTCACGGCTGCCCGGCACGATGGCGTACTTGTCGAAGTCGGTGACGCCGGCGCCGCGCAGCACGGTCTCGTCGATGAAGAAGTTGCCGGTCACGCTGCTGGGCTGCACGAGGATGGCGTGCGCGGCATCGGCCATGATGTCCACGCTGCGGCAATGCTCAGGTTTCACGCCGGGGATCATCGCCAGCGCCGCGGTCTGGATCACGGTGCGCGGCCACAGCGCATTGACGGCGATGCCCAGCGGGCGAAACTCCTCCGCGTGCCCGAGCACGCACATGCTCATGCCGTATTTGGCCATGGTGTAGGCCACATGCGGCGCAAACCACTTCGGCTCCATGTTCAATGGCGGCGACAGCGTGAGCACATGCGGATTGCGCCCGGCCTGCGCGGACTGCTTCAGATACGGCAGGCAAGCCTGCGTCACCAGAAAGGTGCCACGCACGTTGACGCCGAACATGAGGTCGAAACGCTTGATCGGCGTCGCCTCGGTGGGCGTGAGGTTGATGGCGCTGGCGTTGTTGATGACGATGTCGATGCCGCCGAACTTTTCCGCCGTTTGACGCGCCGCCTCGACCACCTGGGACGCATCGCGGATGTCCACTTGGAGTGGCAAGGCCTTGCCGCCCACCGCCTCGATCTCCTCGGCCGCGCTGAAAATGGTGCCGGGCAGCTTGGGATTGGGCTCGGCGGTCTTGGCCGCGATGGCGACGTTGGCGCCCTCGGCCGCGCAGCGCTTGACAATGGCCAGCCCAATGCCGCGCGAGGCGCCCGAGATGAAAATCGTCTTGCCTTTCAGGCTCGTGCCCGTCATCGCGTCTCCTCGCTTTGGTGGTCGTTGCGCGGGCGCGCGCTGCGCGGCGCCGCGGTGTCAATGATGGCCTCGGCCAGCCGCTGCGCAACGCGAGCGTAAAGCGGCGGCGCGGGGTGGAAGCCGTCCCGGCAAAACAGGTCTCGATGCGTGACGCCATCCATCGAGACATGGGTGACGGCGCTCTGCGACGCTGCCCAGCGCGCCTGCGCGCGGTTGTTCCGGCGCGCCGCCTGCCCCGCATAAAACGCCAGCGGCTGCGGCACCGCAGGGAAGAGCTCCATCTCCGGCAGTGCTGGAAACAGCACCTGGCGCACACCGGCATGCGCGCGTAGCCAGTCCACAATGTGCTGGCGCTTGCGCAAGGCAAACGGCAGTCCCTGTTCCTTGGTGATGTCGTTGACGCCGCACACGATGACCGCGACATCGGCCTCGTGCACGTGGCCGTGCATCAGCTTGTGCAGCACGCCCGCGGAGGTCAGCCCGGTCTCGGCGACCAGTTGCCAGCGCACGCGGCCGTCGAGCCGCTCGGCCAGTTGGCGCGCCAGCGGCATGGCGAGCGCCTCGTCCTGCGTGAGCGCCCCGACGCCGGCCGCACTCGAGTCTCCGGCCACCAGCAGGCGCAGCGCCAACGCGCCACGGCCCACCACGCCCTCGCGCGGCCCATGCGGCTCGGGCAACTCGAGCGCGGTCTGCCGGAGTCGGCGCGCCTGTGCATACAGCACCGGGCCAAGCGCGAGCTTGGTGGCGAGGTCGATCACGCCTGCCCTCCCGACGCGCGCTCGTGCGCCGCCACGAGTCGAATGCGCGCCGCCGGCATCTGCAGCGCAACCTCGCACACCTGCACGCCCGGCTCCGCTTGCGAGCGCAGGACCACGAAGCGGCCGCCGGCCGCAGCAGCGACATGGCGATCGAAGGCCATCATGCGATGACAGGCATGCGTGTCGCCGGAGGCTCGCAGCGGGCAAGGCGTGCGGATCTCCGCATGGGCGGTGTCGGTGTCGATGCGCAGCACCGGCAGCTGCTTGGGCGAGAAGAACGCCCGCTGCCAGGCCACCGCGAGTGCCGCGGCGTCGCTCGCGGGGGCAATACGCGCGCGGCGCACCGCGGCGGCGGCAAGCGCACGCGACCAGCCGTCGGACCATGCCTGGCGCCGGGGCTCGCGCGCGAGCCATGCGGACACCTGCAGCAAGGCCCGCATGGTCGAGCCGGTCAGGCGCTTGCCGATGCCGCTTTGCCTGCCTTTGGCCATAGGATCATCTGCGTGCAGCGAAACAGCGCCATGGTCTTGCCCGTGGCGACCTCGGTCACGGTGGCGTCCCACACCTGCGTGTTGCGGCCCAGGTGCACGCCGCGCGCCACGGCGTCGATCGCGCCCTCGCGCGCTGTGCCGAGGAAATTGGACTTCAGCTCGATCGTGGTGAAGCTCTCGGCACCCGGCGGCAGATGTGCAATCACCGCGAAGCCGCAGGCCGTGTCGGCCAGCGCGATCAGGCTGGCAGCGTGCAGAAATCCGTTGGGCGCGAGGAACCGCGGCTGGATCACCATGCGCATCAAGAGCTCGCGCTCGTCAACGTGCAGCACCGTGAGGCCAAAAAGCTCCGGCAGACTGCCTTTGCAGCGTGCGTTCAGGGCGTCCAGCGTGATGTCGGCGCGCAGGTTCATTGGCGAAGAAACGCGGATCGAGGACCGATGCGGGGGATTCGCTGGTCGACCATTGATTGGGCGCCGGTCAGGAAAACTGGGTGAAATCCGGCTTGCGGCGCTCGAAGAAGGCGGAGAACGCCTCCTTGGCCTCGGCGCTCTTGAGCATGCGTGCAAAGGTCTGCGCTTCGTCGGCGATGATCTTCTCGGTCACGCTCTTCCAGCCGGCCTTCATCAGGCGCTTGGTCTCGCGCACGCTGGTGGGCGGCAGGTTGTTGAAGCGACGCGCCTGCTTGATGGCGTAGTCCAGCACCTCGTTGGGGGGGAGGATGCGGTTGACGAGCTTCATCTCAAGCGCTTCTTCGGCGCTCATCGGCTCGCCGAGCAAGAGCTTCTCGGCCGCCTTGTGATAGCCGGCCGCCAGGGGTACCAGCAGGCTCGAGCCAAACTCCGCGCACAGGCCCAGGCTTACGAACGGCATGCTGAACATCGCGTTGTCGGCGCAGTAGGCGAGGTCGCAGTGCGCCAGCAGGGTGGTGCCGATGCCAACGGCCGCGCCGTTGACGGCGGCGACCACGGGCTTTTCCGCCATGCCCAGCGCCAGCATGAACCGGAACACCGGCGCGTCCATGCCGGTGGGCGGGTTCTTCATGAAGTCTTCGAGGTCATTGCCGGCGGTGAAGATGTCGGCCTGCCCATGAATGACGATGGCGCGCACTGTTGGGGCCTCATGCGCGGCGGCAATCGCATCGGCCATCTGCTGGTACATCGCCACGGTGAGCGCATTTTTCTTCTCGGGCCGCGCGATCTCGATGCGGGCCACGCCCTCGGTGGTCTCGGTCTTGATGGTCATTGCGTCTCCAGGATCGTCATCATTGCATCGCCCGTTCAGCGAGCGGCAGGCATCCCGTTGCGGCCGAACTTGCTCTCGGCAAACAGGATGAGCTGTTGCTGCGCGTCGGCCTGCACCTTGTGCTGCAGGAGCGGGGTCCAGCCAAGGAGCCATCCGGGCAGGCCCAGCGCCTGGCGTGACCATGCCCAGAAGCCGAAGCGGTCGACCTGCCGCACGATGCGCCCGGCCTGGAACGTCATCTCGGTGCGCACGCGGTTTTCCACCGGCCGGCTGTTGCGCCCGAAGCGGTGGCGCGCCACCCACACGATCTCCGCGCGACTGTCGTCCTCGCGCACGTTGTACGACACGCTGAAGTCCCTGCTGCGCGTGAGCAGCATCTCCCACATCAGCGCCGCCTCGGGTCCCGAGAGCATCGGAAACACCGGATCACTGAAGGTCGCGGTGGGCGCGTACATCAGCCCCATCGTGTGATGGTCGGCCACCGACAAAGCGTCGTAAAAGCGTTCGGCGAGGCCCATGGGTCGGTGGTGACGAATGCCTGCTCAGCGCGCCCGTGCCGCCAGCCAGGCCCCGGCCTGCGGCCAGAGCGCGTCGGCAAAGCGCCTGCGGAAAAAGCCAAAGTGCCCAATGGCCCGCGCGCCGATCTGGCGTGGGCTGATGCGCTTCATCTCGCGCGGCGCGCCCGAATAGAAGCCGTGCAGCGACTCGATGTTGGCGCGTGACATGAATTCGTCGTCGGTGAAGCTGAGAGAGAGGATCGGGGTGGTGACCTCAGCATAGCGGCGCCGAACGTCGTCTCCCTCGTGCCCCACCACGTAATCACGGTGCAGGCACCAGTCGCGCCACTGCCGCATCACACCGGCCGGCAGGTCGCCGACCTTGCGCAGGCGGCGACCCGGGAAGTAGCCGTACAGCCGCAGCGTGACCGGCACCAGCAGGTACCACAGCCACCAGACGATGGACCTCAGCCGGATCGAGTTCTCTCGCCAGTAGCCGCTGCCGGACGCTACCGTCAGCATGGCGGCGACCCGCCGGTGGTTGGGTACCAGCGCCAGAAGGTGCCCGCCAAGACTGTGGCCGATCCACAGCAAGGGCTTGCCGGCCGCACGCCCGGCCACGGAGTCGATCATCGCCGCGCAATCGCGCCGGGCCCAGGTCATCACGTCGGCCTCAAAGCCGCGCAAGGATCGCCGGTACTGGGGCGGACGCGAGTGCCCGATGCCCCGATAGTCAAAGGTCGCGACGAAGAAGCCCTGCTCGGCAAGCCACTGTGCAAACGCCGCGTAGTAGTGCTGCTCGACGCCCATCGCCGGCGCGATCAGCACCGCGCCCCGACACGTCACCGCGTCGCCGAAGGTGGTGGCGTGCAACTCGAAACCATCGCTGGTCACTACAGTCGTCTTCTTCAAGGCAAACCCTCCAAGGGAGAACTGCGGACAGCCAAGGGGCCCAAGCGCGCACCGAGCGAGCAGTGTTCGCGGGAGCGCGCGTCCATGGCGGCGAAGCAAAGCGAGAGCCGCGATCTATTTCAACATCGTCTGGATCTGCCAGTGAGGTTGAACAAGCCATTCCGCTTTGACGCGCAAGGGCGACGAGCGAAGCGAGTCGCATACATCTCAAACCGCCTCAAACACCCCGGCCGCGCCCATCCCGGTCCCGACGCACATGCTCACCATGCCGTACTTGAGCTTGCGGCGACGCAAGGCATGGACGACGGTCGCGGTCCGGATGGCGCCGGTGGCGCCAAGCGGGTGACCGAGCGCAATCGCGCCGCCCATCGGGTTGACCTTGTCAGGGTTCAGGCCAAGGTCGCGCACAACCGCGAGCGCCTGCGCCGCGAAGGCCTCGTTCAATTCGATCCAGCCAAGATCGTCCTGGTGGATGCCCGCATGCCTGAGCGCGATGGGAATCGCCTCCTTCGGCCCGATTCCCATGATCTCCGGCGGCACGCCCTTCACGGCAAACGAACGGAACAGCGCCAGCGGCTGCAGGTTGAAGCGCTTCACCGCCGCCTCGCTGGCGAGCAGTATGGCGCCGGCGCCATCGGAGGTCTGCGAGCTGTTGCCCGCGGTGACCGAGCCCTTGTTCATGAACACGGCCCTGAGCTTGGCCAGCGCCTCGAGGTTGCTGTCGGCGCGCGGGCCTTCGTCGAGCGTCATCAGGCGGGTCTTCACGTCGATCTCGGAGGTGGCCAGATTGGGCCAGCGCTCAACGATCTCCAGCGGCGTGATCTCGTCATTGAACTCGCCCGACTGCTGCGCGGCGATCGCCTTCTGGTGCGAGCGCAGCGCAAACTGGTCCTGGTCCTCGCGCGAGACTTTCCACTGTGCTGCGACCTTCTCGGCCGTCATGCCCATGCCGTAGGCGATGCCGAGGTTCTCGTCCTTGGCGAAAATGGCGGGATTGAACGCCGGCTTGTTGCCGGTCATCGGGATCATGCTCATCGACTCGGTGCCGCCGGCGAGCATCACGTCGGCCTCGCCGACGCGAATGCGATCGGCCGCCATCTGCACGGCGGTCAGGCCGCTGGCGCAGAAGCGGTTGATCGTCACGCCGCCCGTGGTGTTGGGCAGGCCGGCCAGCAGCACCGCGATGCGCGCCACGTTGAGCCCCTGCTCGCCCTCGGGAATCGCGCAGCCGATGATTGCGTCTTCCACGGCGGCCGGATCGAGGTTGGGCACCTGCCGCAGCGCCGAGCGGATGGCGTGCACCAAGAGATCGTCGGGGCGCATGTTGCGCAACGCGCCCTTGGGCGCCTTGCCAATGGGCGTGCGCGTGGCGGCGACGATGTAGACATCCTGGACTTGTTTCATCTTCCTGTCTCCAACAGTGAGACTGTCTGTTCCGAAGCCCCCCACTTGGCTCGGGGAGCACGAGGGGACCAGCCGGGTCCCCTCTCGTTCCATTGCTGGCCGTTCAGTTCCTGACCGGCTTGCCTGTCTGCATCATCCCCATCATTCGCTCCTGCGACTTCGGATGCGCCACCAACTGCACGAAGAACTTGCGCTCCAGGTCCAGCAGCCACTGTTCGTCGACCAGGGCGCCGGGCTCGACGTCGCCGCCGCACATCACCTCGGCGATGCAGCTAGCGATGAAAAAGTCGTGTGCGCTGATGAAGCCGCCGTCGCGCAGGTTGACCAGTTGCGCCTTGATGGTCGCAATGCCGTCGGCCCCGGCCACCGGGAAGCCCTTGGGCTTCAGCGGCGGGCGATAGCCGGAGGCGTGCATGGCAAAGGCCTGGCCAATCGCGGTCCACAGCAGTTCATGACTGTTGAAGACGATCAGATCGTCCGGCTTGAGATAGCCCATCTGCTGCGCTTCCAGCGCGCTCTTGCTGACATTGGCCATGGCCGCGTTCTGGAACCAGTTCTTGATGAACGGGAACACGTCGGTCATGCCCGCCGCCTGCGCCAGTTGCGCGCCGCGCAGCGCGCCTTCCTTCAGGCCGCCGGCGCCCGGGATCAGGCCCACGCCGACCTCGACCAGTCCGATGTAGCTCTCCAGGTTGGCCACGCGCTTGGCGCAGTGAAGCAGCAACTCGCAGCCGCCACCGAGCGCCATGCCGCTGACCGCGGCGATCGTCGGCACCTGCGCGTACTTCAGCCGCATCAGCGCATCCTGCAGCTTCTTCTCCTCCGGGCCGATCGCCTTGGCGCCGCCGGCCATGAAGACCGGCATCATCGCGTTCAGGTCCGCGCCCACGGAGAACGGCTCGTCGGGCGACCAGATCACGAGCCCGCGGTACTGCGTCTCGGCGAGCTCGACGGCCTTCAGCAGATTGGCGATCACGCCCGGGCCGATCGCGTGCATCTTGCTCTTGATCGAGACAATGACGATCTCGCTGCCCAGGCCCTGATCGAGCGTCCAGATGCGGCCGTCGGCGTCTTCTTGCAGCGTCTTGCCCAGGGTGTGGCCGGTGGGCGCACCTTCGCCAAGCAACGCGGCCCGCACGACCTGACGTGCATACACCGGCAACTGCGAGCGCGGCACGAAGCTCTTCCTGCCGGGGCTCCACGAACCGTCGGTCTTGTGCACGCCGTTGTTTTGCGCGACCAAACCGTCGAACACCCACTTGGGCAGCGGCGCCCTGGCCAGCGCCTCACCCGCATCGATGTCCGCCTGCACCCACTCGGCGATCTGCTTCCAGCCCGCCGCCTGCCAGGTCTCGAACGGGCCGGTGGACCAGCCGAATCCCCAGCGCAGCGCGAAGTCCACGTCGCGCGCGGTCTCGGCGATCGACTCCAGGTGCACCGCGATGTAGTGGAACGAGTCGCGGAAAATGGCCCACAGGAACTTGGCCTGCGGATGATCGGTCTCGCGCAGCAGCCTCAGGCGCTCGGCCGGGTCCTTCTTCTTGAGGATGCGCGCGACGAAGTCATCGGCCTTGCCAGTGCTCTCGACGTACTCGGCCCGCCTGGGATCGAGCACCTTGATGGTCTTGCCTTCCTTCCGATAGAAGCCGGCGCCGGCCTTCTGGCCGAGCGCGCCCTTCTCCACCAGCGCCTTGAGCACCGGCGGCGTGGCGAAGTGCGCGGCAAACGGATCGATGTTGGCCGGCAGCGTGTCCTGCATGGTCTTGATGACGTGCGCCATCGTGTCCAGGCCCACCACGTCGGCCGTGCGGAATGTGGCGCTCTTGGCGCGGCCCAGCTTGGAGCCGGTCAGGTCGTCGACCACGTCGTACGGGATGCCGTACTTCTCGGCCTCCTTGATGGTGGCCAGCATGCCGAAGATGCCCACGCGGTTGGCAATGAAGTTGGGCGTGTCCTTGGCGCGCACCACACCCTTGCCGAGCGTGGTGGTGAGGAAGGTCTCGAGGTCATCGAGGATCCGCGGGCGGGTGGCCGGCGTGGGGATGAGCTCGACCAGGTGCATGTAGCGCGGCGGGTTGAAGAAGTGCACGCCGCAAAAGCGCGCCTTCAGATTCGCGTCCATCACCTGCGCCAGCGCCTCGATCGGCAGGCCCGAGGTGTTGGACGCGAAAATCGCGTCCGCGCGGACAAAGGGCGCGACCTTGCGATACAGGTCGTGCTTCCAGTCCATCCGCTCGGCAATGGCCTCGATGATCACGTCGCAGCCGCGCAGCAGCTCAAGATGCTCCTCGTAATTGGCGGCCTCAATGAACTGCGCGTCGTCCTTGTTGCCGAGCGGCGCCGGGTTGAGTTTCTTGAGGTTCTCGATTGCCTTGAGCACGACCCCGTTCTTGGGACCTTCCTTGGCGGGCAGGTCGAACAGCAGCACCGGCACCTTGGCGTTGACGCAATGCGCGGCGATCTGCGCGCCCATCACGCCGGCGCCGAGCACGGCGACCTTGCGTACGACGAAATTGGCCATCAGTCTCTCCTTGTCCTTCATCCTTGTTGATGGGCGTGACCCTCAGAACGCCTCGACCGGCAGCTCCATCAGGTTCTTCGCACCGGAGCGCGCCGAGCGGATGTGATACGCGGTCTCCGGCAGCAGGCGCTGGAAGTAAAAGCGCGCGACGATCAGCTTGTTGGTGTAGAAGGCGTCCACCTTGTCGCCATCGGCCTTCACGCGCTCGAGCGCGACCTTGGCCATCTTCGCCCAGAAGTAGGCATAGACCAGGTGACCCACCACGCGCAGGTAGTCCACCGCGGCGGCACCGGCCTCGTCCTGGTTGGCGAAGGCCTTCATGCCGAGCTCCATCGTGAGCTTGGTGACCTTGTCACCAAGGTCCGACAGCGGCGTGATGAACTCGTTCATCTCGGCCGTGGTGCCGTTGTCTTCGATGAACTCGGTCACGAGCTTGCCGAAACTCTTGAGCTTGGCGCCGTTGTCCATCAGCACCTTGCGACCCAGGAGATCGAGCGACTGGATGGTATTGGTGCCCTCATAGATCATGTTGATGCGGGCATCGCGGATGAACTGCTCCATGCCCCACTCGCGGACGTAGCCGTGGCCGCCAAACACCTGCAGGCACTGCGAGGCGCAGAGGAAGCCGTTGTCGGTCATGAACGCCTTCACGATCGGCGTCATGAGCGCCATCATGTCCGCGCCGAACTTCCGGTCCTCTTCATCCGCGCCGTAGAACTGCTGGTCGGCCATCATCGCGACCCAATACGCAAACGCACGTCCGGCCTCGGCATAGGCGCGCGCCGTGAGAAGCATCTTGCGCACGTCGGCGTGGTGGATGATCGGATCGGCCTGCTTGTCCGGCGCCTTCACGCCCGACAGCGAGCGGCCCTGGATGCGGTCCTTGGCATACGCCGCGGCGTTCTGGTAGGCGACCTCGTTGATGCCCAGGCCCTGCACGCCCACGCCCAGGCGCGCGCCGTTCATCATCACGAACATCGCGTTCAGGCCCTTGTTGGGCTCGCCCACGAGCCAGCCCTGCGCGCCATCGAGCACCATCTGGCAGGTGGCGTTGCCATGGATGCCCATCTTGTGCTCGATGCCGCCGCAGTAGATGCCGTTGCGCTCGCCCACCGTGGCGCCTTCACCGGAGCCCTTGGGCAGGAACTTCGGCACGATGAACAGCGAAATCCCCTTGGTGCCGGCCGGCGCATCGGGCAGGCGCGCAAGCACCAGGTGCACGATGTTCTCGGCCATGTCGTGCTCGCCCGAGGAGATGAAGATCTTGTTGCCGGTCAGCTGATAGGCGCCGTTGCCGTGTTTCTCAAATGCGGGCTCGGCCTTGGTGCGCAGCATGCCGAGGTCGGTGCCGCAGTGCGGCTCGGTCAGGCACATCGTTCCCGTCCACTGCCCGCTCACCAGCTTGGGCAGGTAAAGCGCCTTCTGCTCGGGCGAACCGTGTGCGAGCAGGCACTCGTAGGCACCGATCGTGAGGCCCGGATACATCGCCCACGCCTGGTTGGTCGAGTACTGCATCTCGTAGAACGCGATCTGCAGCAGGTGCGGCAGCGCCTGGCCGCCGAACTCTTCTTCGGCGGCCAGCGCGCCCCAGCCCGCTTCGCGAAACTGCTGGTACGCCTCTTTGAAGCCCTTGGGCGCCTTCACGCTGCGCGTTGCGGCGTCATAGGTGCAGCCTTCCTCGTCGCCGCTGCGGTTGATCGGCAATAGCACCTCCGCGCAAAACTTGCCCGCTTCTTCCACGACCTGGTTCATCGTGTCGGCGTCGATGTCCTTGTAGCGGGGCATGCGCTTGTACTGGTCAACGGCGCCCAACAGCTCGTGGATCAAGAACTGCTGGTCGCGCAGGGGGGGCGAGTAAACGGGCATCTCAGTCTCCCGAAGCGCGGGAACGCGACCCTGCGGGTCGCACGTATACGCGCTTCGCTTTAGTTGTCGCAGCGCGTGTACGCGAGACTTCTGCTCGCACGTGCATGCGCTGCGGTTCAAATTGAGGGTCGGGCTTGGAACGGCCCGGCGCCCGATCCTCCTTCAACTGCAACGGGCGGGGGCCTACTGCGTCCTTGCTGCGACTCGGCTTCGGCATCGCCTGCAAGTTCGGCGCGGCTAAACGGCGTGCCGGGTCCAACGACTTCTTGCCGGCGGCGGTTCCAAAACTTTCGAGCAAGCGGGCCAGTCCGGCGCGCGCGCGCTTGAGGCTATCCTTGGAGCGGAGCAGCCGCGCGTCCTGGTGGGCGGCGAGCATCAGGCCATAGATCTCGAACACGAGCTGCTCGGAGTCGGCGCTCTTCGACAGGTGGCCTTCGTCGCGCGCCTGCGCAATGGCCTTGAGCAGTTCGCCCTTCCAGCCGGTGACGATGCGCACCATGGCGTCATGCAGACTGCCTTCGCGATCGTCGTACTCGATGGCCCCGGCGATCATGAGGCAGCCCTGCTCGAGCTCCCGTCCAAGCACCCGCAGCCAGTTTTCCAGCAACGCAGCCAGGCGTGGCAGACCGCGCGGACGATCGACGGCGGGACGCAGCACGTCGGCGATGAAGCGTTCGGCGTACTCGCTGAGCACGGCCAGCTGCAATTCCTCACGCGAGCCAAAGTGGGCGAACACGCCGCTCTTGCTCATGTGCAGGCCGTCGGCCAGCGCGCCGATGGTCAGCCCCTCGAGCCCGTCGCGCCCGGCGATCACGAGGGCCGCATCGACGATCGCGGCGCGCGTGGCCTCCCCCTTGCGCGGACGCAAGGCAGCGGGCAACAGGGAGGGCAGCAGGGGCATCAGCGGGTCATGGAGCAGGACAGGGCACGAACTTTTCGAGCCAGCGGACAAAAAAATGACGACCGTTCGTCAAAAAACGAACGTGCGTACTATTTCTGAGCGTTGCGCCCGCGTCAACCCATGGTTTAGAGCGGCTTGTCTATTGCTGCGCCGCGGCAGTGGAAGCCCATGGCGGAAAGACCGCGGGGGAGCACCAGCGGCAGACGGACTGCTTTGGCCCGGCGTTTGGGCCGCGACAGGGCTGAAGCGAGGCTCGCGGCAGTGCGTTGCGGTCGCGACGGAGCGGCCCGGCCCTGCTGCGGGACGTGGGCGCTAGACCGACGGCGGCAGCGCGAGCGGCTGCAGCAGGTCTGTCGCGCGGTCCAGCCCCCCGCGCTGCGCGGCCAGCAGGGCGGCATCCACGCCGCCGCCCGCCTGCACGCCGAGCGCGGCATGGAACTCGGGGAGGAAGCCGCGCAGTGCTGCGCGTAGTGCCGCCTCACTCGCGTGGTTGGTCCCGGCTACCGGCAGGACCAAGAGCCGCAACCAGGTCGCCGGGGCCTGCCCTGGTGCGAGGGCAGGTTGTACGTAGTCGAAGTCGACCACCTGCGCACCGAGACGGACAAAGAACCCCAGCCGCGCCTGCGCGGCGGCAATTGCGGTCGCACCGGCGCCGCGCTGCTCCAGCCGGGAAGGCCACTCGACCTCAGCCAGCAACGCCCGTGCGGGACCGACCTGGGCACAGGCGTCGAAGGCGGCGTGCAGCAGATTGCGCGCGTGGCCTCGATTGCGTTGCCCCGGCCGATCGAGCACATAAACGTAGGTCGCAAGCACACAGCCGCTGTCGCGGTAGAACTCGGCAACGGCTCCGCCGATCAGCCCGTCCTGCGCGTCCACCACCAGCGCGATGCGCAACACCGGCAGCGGTGGAGGCTCGCCCAGGATGCGCGCGCGCCAGAGCGCGGGCGGCTCGGCCTCGTCGCCATGAAACGTGCCGCGATAGCCGGTGGCGAAAGCATCCAGCAGTCGATCGAAGCGTTGCGGGTCACGCCCCGCCAGCGCCGGGTCGAGCACCACAAAGGTCGCCTCAGTGCCTGTCATTGCCATCGCCTTAGCCGATGGTCGGCTACGCGCCGCTCGGCAAGCGCGACCACGACGACATCGTGTACCCACGCGTCGCGCTCAGCGATCGCGACGCCCAGTGCCGCCATGCGCGGCAAGCACCCGTTGCTGGCGGCAGCGGCGCACATCAGCGTGCTTGACGGCGCCCGCGGCCGTCATCGCTGGCGCCGCGCGGCGCCTCCGCTGCGAACACCCGCACCAGATGCTCGACAAACAGCCGCACCTTGGCCGACAGGTGGCGACGACTCGGATACACAGCCCAGATGTCGCCGCCGCCACCTTCGTACTCGGGCAGCACGCGCACCAACGCGCCGGCGGCGCGTGCGTGCGCGACGTGAAGGTCAGGCACCAAGACAATGCCCTGACCCGCCTCAGCCGCAGCGACCAGCACCTCGCCGGTGTTGGCATGCAGGCTGCCTTGCGCCTTGATCTCGACCAGCGTGCCACCGGGCGAGCGCAGCGACCACAGGCGCGGCGTACGCGCGTAGGCGTAGGTGAGCAGATCGTGCCGCGCGAGATCCTCTGGAGTGCGCGGCGTACCGCGGCGCTCCAGGTAAGCCGGGGCGGCGCATAGCAACAGGCGCATCTCGCCCAGCTTGCGCGCGACCAACAGGTCGCTGCCCACCATGCCGATGCGGATGGCCAGATCAAAGCCTTCTTCCACCAGGTCCACCACGCGGTCCGAGGCCGACACTTCGAAGCGCACCTCCGGATGTCGCGCATGAAAGCGCGCCATCGCGGGGGCCAGGCGTTGCACGGCGATGGCGTGCGCGCAGGTGATCTTCAGAACCCCCGCGGCGCGGCGGCGCTCGAAGTGGCGAGCATCTCGGCCTCGTCGAGGTCGGCAAGCACCTGCACCGCGCGCCTGAAGAACGCTTGGCCGCTCTCGGTCAAGGACAACTTGCGCGTGGTACGGTCGAGCAGGCGTGCACCCAGGTGCGCCTCTAGATCAGCCACGCGCTGAGACAGCGCCGAGGTCGACAGTTCCAGCACCCCGGCGGCCCGCACGAAGCTGCCTTGCTCCACTACGCGCACGAATGCATCGATCGCTGCCAGTCGGTCCACATTGCGCTTCCAACCGTTGACGGAGAATTATCCACCATTGGAGGACAATCAATCCTCCCGTGCATTGTTTATCCGGATGGCGATCATCAATACAGTCTCCACACCGTGGACGCAGCCACCCTGGCAGCCTTCGCGAACGACCGGGATCGCGCCGCCAACAGCGTTGCGATCAAACACCGAAGCCACGCATGATCAATACCCGCACCGTCCCCGACGCCGCGCCCGCCTTGCGCATCGCCCTCGGCGCGCTGTCCATCGCGCCCCGCGGCTCGGGCCGCTCGTTTTCACCCTGCCCGGCACCGTCGAGTTCTCACGGTCGATCGGCCTGCCCGGCGCATTGACGTATGTTGTCTTCGCGGCCGAGGTGGTCGGCGGCGCCCTACTCGTGCTTGGCGTGCGCGTGCGGGGCGTTGCGATGGCGCTGACTCCGATCCTTCTCGACGCGAACCGGGCGCACGCCGGCAGCGGCTGGTTGCGCACGTCAGCCAAAGACGCATGGCAGGAGCCAGTTTTCCTCGCTGTCGCTGCGACGGTGCAGGCACTGCTGGCCGACGGCACTTGCGCGCTTCGGGCGGCGCACACCGCGCGCCGCGCCATGGCACGGCGCGCGGCGTGAAGGCGAGCCACTGTGCGCGCCGCACGCGCGCCCGCCACAAGGACGCCGCTTTGGCGAGATCCATCACGCTTCTTGACGGCAACCGGGCGCGGTGCCCGGCCCGACGTAACTCGAAAGGACGACATGAAAGCCTAGTTCCGCTCTGTATTCGTGACTGTCGGAGCCTTGCTCGCCTTGAGCGCGCAAGCGCAGGTGCAGACCTTTTCCAAGCCGGAGGACGCGATCCGCTACAGGCAATCGGCTTACTTCATCATGGGCCAGCAGATGGGCCGAATAAACAGCGAGTTGAAGTCGCCGAGCCCGAACATCGCCGCGATCCAGCGCGCCGCGGGGATTGTCGAGTCGGTCTTCCGCCTGCCCGGTGAAGGCTACGTTCCCGGCTCCGACAAGGGCAACACCAAGCCCAACGCTGAAGCCTTCACGGATCCGCGCGTGGGCGAGATTGCCCGGCGCACGGCCGGGGAGTTGGCCAAGCTCAGCGAGGTCGCCAAAGGCGGCGATGTGGCTGCAGTCCGCACGCAGTTCGCCGCGGCTGCCGATGCCTGCAAGAGCTGTCACGACGACTTTCGCAACAAGTAGCCGGCAACCAGAGCCGCGGGTTCCCCTGCAACGCACTGCCGCCCAAGCGCGGCAGTGTCGTCGGCCTAGCCTCGGTCAGGCGGGTGCCGCCGGAGCGCTCTGATGTTCAACACAGCCCTTGACCGTCGGGACCGCACGGGATGGTCGGCGCAGAGCGCGCACCTCGCGCCGCCGCCGGCAACGGCGGCAGCTCGTACAAGCGGTCCTCCGCAATGGCGATCACGCGGTCGCCAGCACCGCGCGCGATGCGCGCGCCGCCGGTGAACTCGCCAAATGCGGGCAGGATCGCCAGCAGCGGCTGCAACCAGAAGCATGGCAGCCGCACGCTGTCGTGCGCGACGCCATACAGGCGCACGCAGGGATGCAGGTGGCCGGCCAGCACATGCGCGCCCGCGACCCGCTGCGGGTGATGGCAAAGCGCGAGCGGCCCGAGGCGAAAGGGCTCGTCTTCGACGCGGATGGCAGCCTCCGGCGCGGGTCGGCCCGCATGGCGGTCGTGATTGCCCTCCACCAGGACCATGTCGACGTCCGCATGGCCTGCGCGCCAGCCGCGCAATTGCCGTTGCGATTCGGCGCGATGCGCTTCATGCGCGTGGAACAGATCGCCGAGGAAGATGAGCGTGGTGGCCTGCGTTGCCTGCAGCAGCCGGTCGAGCCGCGCCAGGTCCACACCGGTCGTGCCCGCCGGCACCGGGATGCCGCGTGCGCGAAAGGTGCTGTCCTTGCCGAAGTGCACGTCGGCCACCACCAGCACGCGTTCCTCGCGCAGGAGCAGCGCGCGCTCAGCCAAGAGGCTCACGGCCACCCCGCCGACCAGCGTATCCAGGCGACCGTGCATCAAAGCGGGTGGACGGTGAAACCGCGCTTGCGCAGCAGCTCGAGCAAGCCGTTGGGGCCGAAGAAGTGCAGCGCACCCACGGCGACGACATGCGATCGGCCGCTGGTGGCCATTTTCTCGATCTTCTCGACCATCGCGGGATGGCGGCCGTCGATGATTTTCTCGCGCACGAAGCGATCGGCCGGCGTGGTGGCCGCAGCCAGCTTGGCAATCAGCGCTTCCATGGCCGCGGCATCGCTGCGCGACCAGGCCTGGACGAGCAGCGCGACCTCGCGGTCGGACTCTCCGCTTTCGATCGACTTGATCACCTGCTCCAGGTAGAGGCGCTGCAGGTCGGCGGGCGCACTGTCGAACAGGCGCAGCTGCAGCTCGATGGACTCGATCTCCTCCAGCGGCTTGCCCGTCTGCTGTGAAAACTGAAACAGGTAGGCCTCGGAGGCAAAGGCCGGGCTCAAGCCGGCACGCATCGCATCGAGCAGGACCAGCGTGTTGGCCAGCATCCAAGGCTTCATTCGCCAAAGTTGAGCCGCGTCGACGCCGCGCTGCCGCGCCACCGTCTCCACACGCTTGCGCAGCTCCGGCGAGAGGCGCTGATCGAGTGCGGGTTCGCCGTCGGCGTAAAACCCGAGGCGCTGCACCACCGTGCCGACCTTCTGGGCATTGAAGACGTCGGCCTCAACGGCGATGACGGCCGCCTCCTGCAAGCGCTGCAGGTACGGGCGCGCTGGCGGATTGAAGTCGCTGCGGCCCACGTGCAGCGTCCCCATCAGAACGATCCGGTGCTCACCACGCGTCGCCTCCCACCAGAAGCCGCGGCGCGGTCGATCGCTGTCTGCCTGCGCCCAGGCCGGCGCGGCGAGCAAAAAGCCCAGAAACAACGCCCACAGCACGCGCATGCGAGGCTCCCCCGAATGAACCGCAGATTTTACGGAGCCAGCACGCGAGCGCCCGCGTGGGCACCGCGCCCGTCGCGGTCGACGATCCCGTGTTCAGGCTTCTTCGGTCAGCGCCTTGGGGCGCGGCGGCGGCGCGTTGCCGTTGCCCGCCGGCGCCTGCAGCGGCTTGCAGTAGCGCATCACGCCACTGTCGTCCTCGTCGCGCCGCGCGTCATACATGCGCGCGCGCATCAGCGTGCCCATGTCGTCGTTCTCGGTCAGCACGTAGCCGATGATCTCGGTCATGCCACGGTCGCGCGCGCAGCTTTCGAGCGCGTTCATCAACGCGTGGCCCAGTCCGCGGCCCTGCCAGGCGTCTTCCACGGCGATGCCGAACTCGCAGGTGCTGCCGTCGGGGTTGCGCGTGTAGCGCGCGATGCCGCGGATCTCGCCCTCGCCGTGTTCATCGCTGGAGTCGATTGCGACGAACGCCATCTCGCGGTCGTAGTCGATCTGCGTGTAGCGCACCAGTCGCTCCATGGTGAGCTCGCGCAGCGGCGCATGAAAGCGCAGGTACATCGTCTTGGGCGACAGCCGCGCGATGAAGCGGCGCTCAGCTTCCAGGTCCTCGGCCCGGATCGCCCGCAGCAGCACGGTCTCGCCGCCCTTCAGGCGCGTGGCACGCGCCAGGTGCTTGGGATATGGGTGGATCGCCAGGTGTGAGTAGGTGGCATCAGGCGCGAGCGGCCCGTCGCCCAACAGCACACGCGCATCGAGCGCGATCACGCCGCCCTCGTCGGCCAGCAGCGGATTGATGTCCAGCTCCTGCACGCACGGGATCTCGCAGGCCAGATCCGAGATCTTGAGCAGGACGCCGATCAGCGCCTCGAGGTCCACGGCGGGCAGGCCGCGGAAGTTGTCGAGCATTTTGGCCACCCGCGTGCGGGAGATGAGATCGCGCGCAAGAAAGCGGTTCAGCGGCGGCAAGGCGACCGCCGAGTCGCGCAGCACCTCGACCGCGATGCCGCCCATGCCAAAGCTGATCACGGGACCGAAGGTGGCATCGCGCGACAGACCGACGATCAGCTCGCGACCATGCGGCCGGCGGATCATCTGCTGCACGTTCACGCCGATGAACTTGGCCGCCGGCGCCCGCTCGGTCACGCGCGCCTTGATCGTGTCGAAGCCGTGCCGCACGTCCTCCACGCCCTGCAGGCTGAGCAGCACGCCACCCACTTCGGACTTGTGCGTGACGCCCTGCGCGACCACCTTGAGCACGACCGGAAAGCCGATCTCCTGCGCCAGGGCCACGGCCTCGTCGGCGCTGCGCGCCAGCTCGGTGCGGGCGACGTTGATGCAAAAGGCCCGCAGCAGTCCCTTGGACTCGCGCTCATCCAGCGTGGCGCGCCCCGCGAGCAGCGCTCGCTCGACGATGCGGCGCGCGCCGGCCACGTCCTGCTCGAACTCCTCGACGTGCGGCGCCGGGTTCTGCAGCCGCAACTGGCGGTTGCGCACGAAGCGCGACAGATAAGAAAACGATTCAACGCCGCGCTCGGGACTCGTGAGCGCCGGGATGCCGGCCCGCTTCATGACGGCGCGGCCCTTGCCGGCATCGGCATCGCCCAGCCAGGCGGTGACCACGGGCTTCTCGCTGTCCTTGATGAGCGGCAGCAGCGCCTGCGCCGTTTCCTCGGCACCCAGCGCTATGGTCGGGCAGAACAGCAGCAGCACGCCGTCGTTGAGCGGATCGCTGAGCAGCGCCTGCATCGCGGTGGTGAAGCGCTCCGTGCCCGCGTCGCCGATGATGTCCACCGGGTTGCCATGCGACCAGGTCTCGGGCAGCGCGCCGTTGAGCGATTCGAGCGTTTCGGCCGACAGGCGCGCGAGCTCGACATCGTTGTCCGCCGTGGCGTCGGCCGCCAGCACGCCCGGCCCGCCACCGTTGGTGAGGATGGCCAGTCGGTTGCCCGGTACGCCGCGCGGCATGCGACCGCTGGCCAAGGCCTCGGCCGCCGCGAAGGTCTGGTTGAATGCCTGCACTCGGATCGCGCCAGCGCGCCGCAGCGCCACGTCGAAGACGGCATCGTCGCCCACCAGCGCGCCGGTGTGACTCATCGCCGCCTTCAGGCCCGTCATGTGCCTGCCGACCTTGAGCACGACCACCGGCTTGACCGAGGCGGCAGCCCGCACGCTGCTCATGAACGCGCGCGCGTCGTGCACGCCCTCCACGTACAGCAGGATGCTGCGGGTCGAGCCGTCTAGCGCGAGATAGTCGAGGATCTCGGAGAACTCCACGTCCGATCCGCCGCCGGTGGAGACCACCGACGAGAAGCCGAAGCCCGAGGTCCAGGCATAGTCCAGCAGCGCAGCCACCACCGCGCCCGATTGCGAGACCAGCGCCACGGAGCCGGGCCGCGCCGGCGTGCGCGCGAAGGTCGCGTTCAGGCCGATCTCCGGCCGCATGATCCCCAGGCAATTCGGTCCGAGCACGCGGATGCCGAGCGCGCGCGCACGCGCCAGCGCCAACTCCTGCAGCCGTCGGCCCTGTTCACCGATCTCGCCAAAGCCGGCCGACAATACCAGCACCGCCTTCACGCCCCGCTGGCCGGCGTCGTCGATCAATTGCGGCACGGTCTTGGCCGGCGTGACGATCACCACCAAATCCGGCGCCACGGGCAAAGCGGCCAGGGTCGGGTAGCACTTGACGCCCTTGACCTCGGCGTACTTGGCGTTGACCGCGTAAATCTGCCCCTTGAAGCCGCCCGCGACGATGTTGGCGAACACGTGGTGGCCCAGCGCGTTCGCCTTCTCGGTGGCACCGACCACGGCAATCGACTTGGGCGCCAAAGCGCCACGCAGGTAGTGCGAAGTGAACATGACGTGTGTGTTCCGCGGCGGCGGCATCCAAGCGAATGCCTTTGCCATGCTGTGATGCCCGTATTGTGCGACGCAACAGTCACAAAAAGTGATGCAGCCGAGCGCTCCCTCTACTGATTGATACGTGTCAACCGGCAGGCGGGGACGCCGCCTACCGTTCGAGATGCACCCGTTGGAGAAGGGCAATGGTCAGCAGCAGCACCGAACGCACCGCAATGGAGCAGCTGGTCGCGCAATTGCGCGCGCACCGCAGTGAACTTGCCGCTCTCATCGAGGATCGGCTGCACCAGCATGGGCTGGAGCACCATGAAGAGGCGGCACTGCCGCGCCGGGGCGAAGACACCGACGACGAGGCTGCGGCAGAAACGCAACGTAGCGCCGATGTCATCAACCTGGCACGCGTGACTGCCGAGCTGGCCCAGGCCGATGCAGCGCTCGCCCGCGTGGCCGCTGGCAGCTATGGCCTGTGCGTGGACTGCGACGAGCCCATCCAGCCCGGCCGCCTGTCTGCCCACCCCGCCGCCCTGCGCTGCGCCGAGTGCCAGGGTCTCGTTGAACGCAGCGCGCAGCACGCCGCGCGCACCCACGCCTGAAGACTGCTCGCCATGGACGCATTGAAGGAACTGTTCACCACGCCCGTTGGGCTGCTCTCGCTGGCCGTCATCGTCGGCGTGCTCGCCATGGGCGCCTTCATGAGCCGCTGGATCAACCAGCAGATCGAGAAAGAAGGCAAGGCCAAGGCGAGCAAGCGCAGCTAGCACGCTCGCGGGGGCAGATGTTGTACCGGCCACGCGCCTCCAGTGTAGTGTTCTACTCTTGAATGAACGTAAGTGAGTTAGCCGCCTCCAATGCTCTACTTCGGTTTGCATTGGAGTGGGCGATTGCGAGTTGCCCCGGGGATAGAGTTGACGGATGAGCAGGAAGTCGAGCTGACGAGACTGGCGCGCTCCAAGCGCACCAGCGTCAGGCTGGCCCAGCGTGCCCGATCTGGTCGCCGCCATTGATGAATACGTCGCCCATCACAACACCAAGCCCAA
>JADCGX010000129.1 GCA_020248785.1 Burkholderiales bacterium
AGCACGGTGCGCGGCAACCCGCGCGTCTCGATCTGCACGCCGCGCTCAGGCGCGACGAACACCCGCAGCACGGGATCGCCGGCGTCGCGCTCGCCATCGTCGTCAAGATCGCCGTATACCTCCCACCCGCTGCGCCAGTCGCGACCGTCGACCGGGCCGATGGCCACGCGGTGCCCGCGCGCCACCGCTTCGGAGCGCGCCAGTTCCATCGCCAGCCGCAGCTCCTGGGTGGCGGCGGTCAATCGCTGGCGTGACAGAAAGTCGCTCATCGACGGAGCGGCCGTCAATCCCAGTACGGCGGACACGGCCATCACGGTCATCGTCTCAATCAGGTTGAAGCCGCGCTGGCAGCGCAGGGTTGACATGGCAGGCTCCGTCGGAAGTGACAGGGCACCATGCTGCGCGGCGGAGGCCTGCTTAGGCAGCGGCATTTGCCGGTCCTGGCCCCGGAATATTCGCGCGCCACTGGCCCACCTCGGACATCGCGGCGCTCATCCGGCCGGATGAGTGCCCGGGTGATCCGCGTGCCGTTCGTCGGCACCGGCCGGCCGGCCTTCGCTTCGTTTGTCATGTCGAACGAAGTCACGACGACAATTCCGTCACCTTTCGAGCCATCGCGCCATGACGTCTGCCGCTCTTCGTTGCTCTGTCTGCTCCGGCTTCACGCTGATCGAGACGCTTGTAGTCATGGCGATTGCGGCGATCCTGCTGGCGTTTGCCGTGCCCGGTTTTCAGAACATCTTTGCCAGTACGCGGAATGCCGAGGCGGCCAACACGCTGATTGCGGCCATTGACCTCGCGCGCTCCGAAGCCGTGCGCACGGGGTCCAACGTGACCGTCTGTCGGTCGAACAACGTTCTTGCCGCGCTGCCCGACTGCGCCGGAGCGGGTGATTGGGCCGCGGGCTGGGTCATCTTCATCGATGACGTGGCGCCGCAGGGCGTGCGTGACGCGGGCGATACCGAGATTCTGTTTCGCCAGCAGGCGCTGGACGCTGCCGACGGGCGCGCCAGCCGCATCGGGCCCTCGGTCAATCCTCAGGTGTCTTTTGTGGGCGCCCTAACTTATCAGCCCAATGGTCTGCGGCTGCCGCTGCCCGGTGATCCGCAGCCGCCGTTTCGGTTTGAGGTCGGCTACCGCACGCAGGCCGAGGCGCCTCCGGGTTTGTCGCCGCGCTGCCTGCAGGTCAACTTCACCGGGCAGATGACCATCGTCCAGATGCAGTGTCCCGCATCATGATTCCGTTCACCCTCAAGCGCGCCACCGGCCGCCAGCGCGGCGCCACGCTGATCGAAGTGCTGGTGTCTCTCTTGCTCGTGGCAGTCACGATGCTGGGTCTGCTGGGTCTTCAACTGCGCTCCCAGACTTTCCAAAAGGATTCGATCGACCGCCGCAATGCCGCACTCATCGCCTCCGACTTTCTGGAGCGCGCCACCGGTAACTTTGCCGGCTTTCGCGCCGGGCTCTACAACGGTCTGCTCTATGTCGACACATTGCCCCCGACGGCGCCGCCGGCGTGTGTCAACGCGCAGATCTGCACCCAGGCGGAGATCGTCGCCTGGGACTGGTACAACCTGCAGCGCAACGTGAACGCGCGCCTGCCCGCCGGCGTTGCGGCCGTCGTCTCGGTAGCCGCAGGCGGCGTCGGCGCCGCCTCGACCAGAGTGGATGTGGTCGTGGGCTGGATCGACCCGGCTCGCACTGATCCGTTGCTGAACACCGGCCCCGTCGGGGTGGATCCCCTGTGCGCGGGCGTCGTGGCCGACGATCGCTACCGCTGCTACATCGCCAGGGCTTACCCATGAGCACAAGCAGTTGCATGAACATTCGCCGCATGCCTCGGCACGGCCGCCAGTCGGGTCGCACGCTGATCGAACTGCTGGTCGCAATCGCGCTGGGGCTGTTGGTCCTGGCCGGTGTGGCTTCGCTGTACTTTGGCGCCAGTCGGAGCGGGCGGGTGGCCGGCAATGTGGCCGCGGTCGAGGAAGGCGGGCAAATCGCGCTGTCGTTGATGGGCAACGCGGTGCGGCGCGCGGGCTATGCCGAAATTGCCGGCACCAACAGTACCGCGCGTTTCAATCTGCTGTTTGACGGGCCCCACGTGCGCGGCTGCAGCGACGAGCGCGACTTCGTCAACGCCGCGGCAGCCAATCCGGTCAATGCGGACTTCGTGTGCACGGGCGGGGCGGTTCCCAACCGCGTGGGCGACACGCTGGCGGTTGCTTTCCAGGCGGACGCCGTGCTGGCCGCCGCCCAGGCAGCCACCGTGGACTGCATTGGCAACAACCCGCCCAACCGTCCGGCGCCTGCGGCTTTTGCCGGTGCCGCGCCTGGCGGGGTGGTTCCGGTCGTTCAGAACGTCTACTTCGTGGAGCGCGGACCGGCTGATCTCACCGGCAACCTGATGTGCGCGGGCAATGGCAACCCCGGCCAGCCGCAGCCCGTGCTGAACGGGGTCGAGGACTTCCGCGTCTTCTACGGTTTTGATCGCGCCGCGTTCCAGCTTGCCGGTGGCACCGGCGCGCCGCCGTCGGCCTCGTCCCTGCTCACGGCGGCCGACGTCAACGCCCTGCCGCCGGTCGGTCTGCTGACCGGTTGGGACTTCGTCGTATCGGTGCAGGTGTGCGTGCTGGTGCGCACGCAGGACCCGGGCACCTCGCTCGGCAACACCTTCATTCCCTGCCCGGCCGATGCCGCGCAGGCCAGGAACCCCGCGCTGATCGCGCCGGTGGCGTTGCCGGCCGACGGCGCGTTCCGCCGCGCCTACACCCAGGTGTTCACCATCCGCTCGCGCGCCTCGCAGTCGCCGTCCTGAGGGCTTCCATGTCGCCGCTGTCCCCCCGCCCGGCTTCCCGCGGCTTCGTGCTGCCGGTGGTGCTCGTCGTGCTGGTCGTGATGACCACTGTCGTGCTGTTCAACATCCGGCGCGGCGCGGTCGACGAGCGGCTGGCGACCAACGTGCGGCAATTCGTCACCATGGAGACGGCCGCGACCTACGCGCTGCGCTACTGCGAGATCATGCTCACGGTGTCGCCGCCGGGTCGCGCCGCGCTACCGGGCCTGCCGGACCCCCCGAACGTGGTCGCGGCACCGCCGAGCAACGGGCCGCCGGCCTGGCGCCAGTGGGCCAACTGGAACATCACGCCGGTGGGTCTGCCCAATCCGTTGCACGCGACCGTCGTGCTCGCCCCCGACCTGCTGGGCCTTGAGGTGCAGCGCGCCGAGTGTCTCTTCGAGGACGCCACCAACGAGCTGGTTGTTCTCAACACCACGCCCAACGTGGCGAACAACGCCACCGACGTACCCCCCAACTGGCAGAAGTACCGCATCACGGCCGAGGTGCAGGGTGTGGGTGTTGCCCGTGCCCAGAGCGAATTGCGCATCAGCCTGAACTGAAGTGTCCGAGGCCCCCATGAAACAACCGAACCCCTCCCGCCGCACGCCGATGCAGCGCATCGCGCGAGTGCTGTTTCCGCTGATCACCGCGATGCTTACGGTGCAGCCGCTCGCCTATGCCGCCCCGACCCCCTCGCTGCTGGCGCAGGCGCCTCTGTTCGTCGACAACATCGTGCCGGCCAACGCATCGTTCATCCTCGATGACTCGCTGTCGATGGCCAGCGGCCGGCTGCCCATGCCGCCCGGGATCACCTCGCCCGCGACCAGCGGCAACGTGACGGTCATGCGAGAGCCGGCGACCGGCGGCCTGCTGGGCTGGCGCTCGGGCGAGCCCACCGGGAGTGTCCAGGCGCAAGACCTGCTGTATCGCGCGCCCTCGCTCAACCCTCAGTACTACAACCCGGCGATCACGTACTCGCCCTGGAACAACAACGGCACGCCGATGCCGCAGGCATCGTTCGCCATGACCCCGCGGGCCGACGGCTTCCGCCCGGGCCAGACGCGGCATGACATGCGCTTCCGCGGTCCCAACTACACATCCTCTCCCAACCTGATGGCGCTGAACACCGCGGTGGGTGCCAACGCACAGACGTTCACCACGACCGGCGCTGTCGAGTCGCCGTCGTTTGTTGGCGTCAGTGACGGCGGTCAGAACATCGACCTGTTCAGCAAGCCGATGGCCAAGACCTTCACCACGACGAGCTGCGTCGCCTGGAACTTTTCCTTCGTGTACAACGTTGTCACAACTCCAGCAGTGATGGCGCCGGCGTCGTGTTCGGTTAACCGCGTCAACCGCACTCCAGGCCTCGGCCCGCCGTCGCTGCAGGATGAGTCCGGGAACGTCAACCGCACTCCAAGCCCCGGCAAGCAGTGGCGAGAGGAAATCGGCTGCACCGAGACCTGGGGCCCCTGGGGCCCGTTCGGCGGCACGCCTCCGGCCAGTCGCCGGTGCCCTGCGGCCGTTGAAGGCGGATCCCGCGCTGCCTGGACTCAGTCCAACACGCCCGGGCCGGCCTGCCCTGGTGGCACCACCGACATGGGCGGTGCCGAGCCCCGCTGCTGCCCGAACGCGAGCTTCGTCCCGTCCTTTGTGATTACTCCGGCCGTCATAACCCCGACGCCCTGCTCCGGCACGACGGGGCCTCTGGCGTGCCCCTGCACCGCTACGGCGGCAACGGGTATCGGTGGCTGCCCTTCCGGCCAGACCTGCCCGCTGGCCAACACCTGGTACACGGCCCCGAACGACCTGGTTCTGGCGCGCTATTACCGTTATGAATTCACCTTGCCGGCCGGCAGCGACGCGCTCCGCCAGTCCAACAAGTCCTGCACCGGCCCCGGCTTCACCGACTGCCGAAACTATCGCCTGGTCGAGATCGACCGGGACGTGCCAACCCGGGTGTTTCCGGTGGTCGATGCCGACGGCCGTCCTGCCCGGCGCGCGCCGGCTGCCGGCGAAACCGCCCTGCCCAATCACTGTCTGTCGCAGGCACCGTTCGACGGGTCCGTCTGCTCCTGGCAGGAGGAGGCGCAGAACTTCGCCAACTGGTACACGTACTATCGGTCGCGCCTGTTTGCTGCGATCGGCGTGTCGGCGGCTGCGCTGGCCAAGGTGACTGCGGGCAACAATGCACGCGACCGGCTGCGCCTTGCCTACGGCTCGCTCAATTACTTCCCCACCGCGCCCGACCCCTACGCGCCTAATCCGAACCAGACCCGCCTGCCCAACACGCTCACCGTCGACCCAACGGCCGGTGCGGAGGACAACGCCGGCATCCTGGTGCGCGGCGTGCGGGAGTTCCTCGAAGGCACCCCGGAACGCCAACAGGCCTTCAACTGGCTGTTCAGCCTGCGCGCTATCGGCGCCACGCCCAACCGCGAGGTGCTCGACTCGGTCGGCCGCTACTACACGCGCACGGACCAGCTGGGGCCCTGGGCCGACAATCCGGGCGCAGGCGGAGGCCGCCCGCAGGCCGCGCACATCCCCTGCCGGCGCAACTTCACGCTGCTCATCACCGACGGCGAGTGGACCAACAGCGTCAATGTCGTACCCACTGCGCAGTCGCAGCCGCGGCTCGAAGACATGCCCTCGCCGGTGCGCGCCAACCCGCCGCTGGCGTCGCAGTCGGCCGCGACCATCTTCAACGCGCGCAGTCAGGACGGGCCGATCCACACCGGGCCTGGCGGGCAGACCTACCAGTACAAGCTGGCCAGTGAGCCGCAGTGGACGGTGACCGGCAACCCCACGGGAACGCTGACCGATGCGGCCCTGTACTACTGGTCGCGCGACCTGCGGCCGGACCTCGACAACACCCTCCCGGCCACCAGCACCAATGAGGCGTTCTGGCAAAGCATGACGACCTACATCGTCGGCTTCGGCATCACGGCCAGCCGCGACAACGCCGCCACCCGGAACGCCGTGGCCGCCAGGACGGCGCCGTCACCCGTCTGGCCCGCAGTCAACACCACGGCCGGCGTCATCACTGATCGCGACACCACACCGGTCAACTGTGGCTTCAACACCACAACCAACCCGTC
>JADCGX010000013.1 GCA_020248785.1 Burkholderiales bacterium
CACCTGAAGCACACCGGCGGGTACCCGATCATCGGCGTCAACACCTTCCGCAACCCGCACGGCGACCCGACGCCCGACACACTGGAGCTGGCCCGCTCCACCGAGGAAGAAAAACAGAGCCAGCTCCTGCGCCTGGCCGAGTTTCACGCGCGCAACCAGCGGCAGGCGCCCGAGATGCTGGCCAAACTCAAGCGCACCGTCATCGACAACGGCAATGTGTTCGAGGTGCTGATGGACGCGGTACGGGTCTGCTCGCTGGGGCAGATCACGAATGCGTTGTTTGAGGTGGGGGGGCAGTACCGGCGCAACATGTGATTGCGCCGGGCTAAGCTGCTGCCATGGAAAGAGTCATCGTCCGAACCACGCTGTGCGACGCGCCGTCCGATCTCGGCTACTGGCTGTCGCGCCCTGTTGAAGAGCGTATCGCCGCCGTGGAGAAGTTGCGCAGCGACGCCATGGCCGGCCGCCCGGATGCTGAGCAAAGACTTCAAAGAGTTTGTCGAGTTACTCAACTCGAACGGGGTTGAGTACCTGATCGTCGGTGGAAACGCGCTGGCGGTTTAGCTTCAGCCGCGTGCCGATCTGACTCCCGCAGCCGCGGACGACACAGGGGGCGCGAGCATGCTTTGCACATCATCGTGACCGTGAACTTTGTATCGGCCCGGATCGATCGCGCGAAGATCGTCGACTACCTGCTCGGGTCATCGAGCGTGGCCGCGGTCGGCAAGGCGCGCTTCTTCGGCAGCATGGGGTTCACGGTGGCCCGCTGGGAAGAACTGGCCGAGGCGTTGCGCCAGCAAGCAACACACTCCAGTGTCACGACCAACGGCAGCAAGTGGGGTACCAAGTACGTCGCCACCGGCCTGATTGACGCGCCCAACGGCCGGCGCTACAAGATCGCATCCGTCTGGATCGACGACGGCACGGGCCTTCGCCTCGTGACCGCGCACCCAGCGTAGGAGAGCCTGATGATCGCCGAACATGCGTCCGTCGTTCTGCTGACTGAGCTGCCCGAATCTGGTCTGGTGACGGGCGATGTCGGGGTCGTCGTTCACGTCTATCGCGCTGGCGAGGCGTACGAGGTGGAATTCGTGCGGTACGACGGCACGTCGAGCGGCACCGTCACCCTGAAGGCCGCGCAGATCCGCGCGGCGGGCTCGAAGGACGTGCCGCACGTTCGCGAACTCGCAGCCTGATCCGCAAGCGCGGTGGCGTGCTGGGCGCGATGGAGCTGGGCTACCAGCGCGGCAAGATCCAGGAAGAGTCACTGCAGGACAAGCACCTGAAGCGCACCGGCGACTCATTGCACAATGCGCGCTCATCAACGTGAGCGCCTTCCGCAACCTCATGTTGAAGATGAGGGCGATCCGACGCCCGACACGCTGGAAATGGCCCGCTCCACCGAGGAAGAAAAGCAGAGCCAGTTCAAGCGCCTGACCGACTTTCACGAGCGCAACCAGCGGCAGGCGCCCGAGATGCTGGCGAAGCTCAAGCGCACCGTGATCGACAACGGCAACGTGTTCGAGGTTCTGATGGACGCGGTGCGTGTCTGCTCGCTGGGGCAGATCACGAATGCGCTGTTTGAGGTGGGGGCAGTACCGGAGGAATATGTAATCAAGGAAGGGCGCCCTTGACCTTAGTCGCAGTCACCTTTGCCGCAGCCTCGTAAGCGACAAGCAGGCGATTCAGCTGCTTCCATTGGTTCAGGCTCCAACTGGGAGCGTACTTGGTCACCTGGATGGGTATCGGCGACGCCATAGTCGTATGTGCGAGCGTTGACCGAAGATCCCATAGCGTGCCGAGCAAAGACTTTAGGTGCTCTAGGTCGCCTGGCGAGGCGGCATCGAATCGCCCTTCAGCGTCCACGACTCCGACTTCGCCGATTGCTACGGCAATTAAGGGGCGAAAGTGTTTCTTGTAGTGGAAGCCGAAAGTGTCCCTAATCGCAAGGTCCAACTCTCCCGAAGTGCCGACGCCGCAGCATGTCGCGGCCTCTCTAGTGATGACGTCCATCCTTTGCTCAAGCCACCCGCAGAGCTCCATCATCGCGAGCTTGCATAGCAGCGCGGGCTTGTCACCATCTCCCAGTACTGCCCTGTACCAGGTGTCCAACTGACGCAGCGTAGCGTCCACCGGAATAGTCACGGCGCACCCTTAAACCGCGAATGCGTTCACGGCTTCCTCGAGCCTTTCCTTCACGGTTTGGGGGCTTGATATTGCGTATCTGGCGCCCGCTTGGTACGAATCAGTTTCCTTGAATCGGTTTGTGGATGCGTCAAGGTGTGCGTTCAGTTTCAAGCTTAACTGCTGTAGCTCGGGAAGGTTCGCCAGTAGTCCCACAAGGATCGATTCGACGACTGTCAACGACCGCTTCCCGCCGCCAAGCCTTGCGAGCACTTTCTCTGCCAGGGAAGCCATTGCTTGCAGGCTATCGATCATCGCGCCTAACTCTGCGCCAGTCACTTGGCTTTTCTCGTGCATGTAGTCATTAAGAAAGCCAGACAAATTCCCTTCGTACTGGTCTAGGCGCTCTGAAAAGGCTAGAGCTCGTAACAGAACTTCCACTGACCGAAATCTGGCCATACTGCCCCAGATCCTTTTCGTCACTAACTTCCAAGGCTTCGATGATTTATCGAAGTCTTTCAGAGCGGAATTGAAAGGGCCCGAGTAGATGCAATTTCGAATCTCTTGATTGTTGAGCTTGACGCCCCCCGAGTTGAGCCTGTTAAAGATCATGAACAGATAGCGCATATGAGCCTTCTTCTCATAGCTACATCTGATCACTGTTACAGGAATCGTCAGGTCCTCTACTTGTCCATATATCTGCTGCTCCGCCTGCGTGCCATCTCTAAGTTGAGCGTTCGTCTTCCCACGCAAGATGGGGTCGATGTCTTCGACGCCGTCAATAGCCCACGGCTTTTCCCCAAGAAAGGACGTGATTGTTTGCATCCTCTGCAGACCATCAATGACCTTCCATTTCTGAGTCTTCGGATCCAAGCTGAAGCACATGCTGGGGATTGGCAATTGCTTCACGAGTGAATCGATGAAGCGTGCCTGCTCTGCCGGCTTCCAGACCACCTCCCGCTGAAAGTCGGGCTGAATGTCGAGCTTGCCCGTGAAGTACATGCGACTAAGGTCGGCGCAGGATCGCAGCTCGTTGTATGCGACAACCTCGGGCGGCGGCACGGGCTGGTCTTTATCTTCTATATCAAAGCTCGCAAGTTCTTCCTTTTGGAGGCTAGTGCTCATTTCGCTTACTCCGGCAGGTTCTCTCGGCCACACTTAGCCGAGCCGAGTTTGCTAACTCCGTGCGGCGGCAGTGTATCCAGACAGCGGTTTGCACAAGAAGCTGCATTGTTTGGCAAAAGGGAAAGAGGGGCCAGGGTCGATTTCAGTCTAGAGATTGGGCTCCGGCACGCTGCAGGCAGTCGCTAACGCCGTCGAGTTCATCAGGGCTGCGCGTGTGATCGCCGCCGTCACCCCTTGGAACCCAGATCACCATGCCCTCACGGGCCCTTGATAGCAGCACGCGATAGGAGTTGAGGACAAACAGCCGCTTGGCGTTGTCTCTCAACACGCTCCAGCGGTTCCCAGAAAGCACGCGGGTAACCCAGCGCTCGTTCTTCGAGACGAGATCTCCGCCCCAGCACAAGCAGGCGAAGTCGATCTCCAGTCCTTGGCTGGTGTACTCATTGGCTGGCACTTCCAGCGCGAAGGAAGAGCGGATGTCGCCAGGCGGATTCAGATACCAGTGCGCAATTGCCTGCCCGTCCGTCGCGCTCAACACCTGGCCTAGGCCGTCGGCCCTCAGGCGCTTCGCACCGCTGGATGCAAGCAAGCCCATCCGCCGTTCCCCGAGAGTTGACTGCCGTAGCCACGCTTTCGCCTGTTCGAGGCTTCTGGTGATCTTCAGCGGATAGGAAAGCTGCTTCGCGGTCACCGCTGCTGCAGAGAACTCACCTCCAATCACGTGTTCGATCCACGCCCCGAGCTTGGGCGAACGGAAGCTGCGCATCGGCACGTCGAGGTGAAGCGACTCGGTCCGAACACTGTCGACGCCGCCTGGAAGCACGCCCAATGTTTCGGTCGAACGGCTTGCACCGAACACTAAGTCGGGCCCGTAGACTTTCCAGCGACTTGAGTTTCCAGCAGATAGCCGCGTTATCGCGTCTGCCCAACCCTCTACACCCTCTTCCCCGTCATTGATTTCCTGCCCCTTCCCGATCAAGCAGACGCAGACCGCCCAGTCCGAGTGGCGAAGCATTGTTTCCAGAACCAGCAAAGGCTCGGATGCGTCGCGTCCGAACTTCTCTTTGCCCTGGCGCGCATTCCAGGCCCGCTGCGCCTCGTCAAACACGATCACGTGCTCTGACGGCGGCGCGTTGGATCCGTGCACGTATTGCTTCAGGAAGTCATTGATGTGTTGAACGGTGGCTCGCGTCGATGCACGAGCATCAGTCATCGTGATCCGCTGCCCTTCGGCAGAAGCTCTGCGATACCGATCGCGAGCTAAGGCTTCGCGGAGCACGACGACGAGTGGCGTGTTCCCTAACAAGTAGACGATATCTCCCTCACGCTCCACGCCTTCGCGCACAGCGGAGTGGACGACGTTGAGACCAGCGAGTGTCTTCCCGGCTCCCGGTACGCCCGTTAGGAATACAACCGCGTACTCACGGTTTGAGCGTGACCGCTGGATTATGGTGAAGACCGCGCTGGCAGCCTCGCTGAGATTCTTAGCGTTGGCGAGCGCGATCTCGCGCACTCCGTGCCCCGCGAACAACGCTGTTGCCGCCTCAATCACTGAGGGAACTGGCTGGTACGACGCCTCGTCCCATTGCTTCGCAAACTCGGACGCGTCCCGCGGCGAGTCAAACGCTAAGCGATCGGCAGATCGCATCAGCGCATTTGCCAAGCCAGTTCGTCCAACAAGTACGAGTCGGCCCACCCCAGGTTGATCGTCTGGTTCCGCAGCCACCCATGGCGCTGGCTCGGCCTCGAGCGCCCATAGCACTGGTTGCAACCTCGCCCTGGCGCTGCCTGCATGAAAGTCCCGCAGGTCCTGCGCGTACTCTTCTGCCTGGCGCCTATCGGCAGGCTCGAAACTCGTTGCCGCCGTCTTCAGTTCGAGGACCACCACCGCGTCGGGCGCTAGAACGATCGCATCGATACGCCTGCGCAGGCGGTAAAGGGGGTACTCGAGCAGAACGCGCCAGTCGCCAACGCAAGGGGAGTGTTGGAGGAGATCTGAGAACTCTTGACGCAGAGCGGGCAAAGTCAGCGCCCACGCGATCGTTTGCGTCGTGTACTGGGACTGGTATCCGTCGCTGGCGTATGCGGTCTGCAGCCTCGCAATGATTGCGTCGTCAGTCGCCAAGAAATCTTTGATCGAACTACGGAAGTACGCCGGCATTTGAAGTGAGCGAGTCGAAAGGGCTTGCGGAGAGACTCCTCCGGCCTGAGTCGGCGCGCCGATCTTAAGCAGCGACTTCATTCGTCGCTGAAAATCCCATTCAACACCGCCCCGTTTGCCGCCTCCCCGAACCCCGCAAACGTCCCCGCCTCCGCAATCTCCTTCGCCACTCGCATGAACCCACCCCACGCGGCGCGGGCCAGTGCGCCGCCCACGCTGATGCGGCGCACGCCGAGGGCGGCGAGGTCCTGCACGGTGAGGTCGGTGGGCCAGCCGATCAGCACGTTCACCGGCTTGGGCGCCACGGCGTCGACCACCGCCTTGATCTCCTCGCGGGCGCGGATGCCGGGCGCGTAGAGGCAGTCGGCGCCGGCCTCGGCGTAGGCCCGCAGCCGGGCGATGGTCTCGGCCAGATCGGGCCGGCCGACGATGAAGCCTTCGGAGCGGCCGACCAGCAACGTGTCACCACCGGCGGCGTCGATCGCCTGGCGGGCGGCGCACAGGCGCTCGACGGCGACCTCGCGCGGGTAGAGCGGTTGCGCGGGGTCGCCGGTGGAATCCTCGATCGACAGCCCCGCCACGCCGGTCTCCACCGCGCGGCGCACGTTGCGTTCCACGCCGGCGGCGTCCGCCGCGAAACCGGCCTCGAAGTCGGCGTTCACGGGCACGTCCACCGCGGCCACCATCGCGCGCAGGTGCTCGATCACCTGGTCCACGGTCACGCCGTTGTCGGGCCGCGCCTGCGACCACGCAAAGCCGGCGCTCGTGGTGGCCACGGCCTTGAAGCCGAGGCTTTGCAGATAGCGCGCGCTGCCCGGGTCCCAGGGGTTGGGGAGCACAAAGCAGCCGCTGTCGTGCAGGCTGCGAAAGGTGCGGCGCTTGTCGCCAACGCTTTGGCTGGGCGGGTTCATCAAGGGCTCCTGTGTCGCGCCGCTGCCGCGCGGCATCAAAGAATTCGATCACGCCAGCATACGCAGCGGCGTCACAGGCCATCGCGCGACGTAAAACGGGGCGCTGTCTGCCTCCCCCGTCGGCGCGAGCGGGCTGTCGAAGAATGGACTCCATTCTCCCGGCCTCAGGGTGATGCTGGCCTCTGCGCTCGCAGCACCCGCCGCGAGACGCGTTTCATCTGGCCCACTGCGCGCCAACGGAGGTTCCAATGCATGAAGACCGGCCCGACTCCCTCGACATCGTGATGAGTCGCTTCCGCGACGAGCAATCTGAGCCACCGGCTGAACTGAATGACCCGGCCAACTATTTTGTGTTCGATCGCCTGCACGCGGCAGATGGGAAGGTCGATGCAGCAGGCGCCTTCCGCGAGGACCGCGACGGCCGCATTCGGATGACTGCGCGCAACCTGGCGCTGGGGGTCGTCATGGGCGCGGTGGATCCCGTGACGCCCGAACAGATTGCCGCGGAACTGGCGGCCAAGGGCCAACCTGACGCCGCCGCCGGGCGCGACAGCAGCGCCTTCATCCCCAAGTGGACGGCGGTGTCGCCGCTGCCGCGCCTGGCCCCCACGGCCGCGGAGCCGCCTGATCTGGTGCGCCGGAACGGCAAGCGGGTGCGGCCAGAATGGGTGATCCAGCCCGACAATCGCTCGCCCTACTACCCAAGCTCCTACCCGTTCTCGCTGGTCGGGCGCCTGTTCATCTGGGACGACGCAGCCGCGCCCAACTGGAGTCGCTGGGGCACGGCCTCGCTGCTCGGAACCCGAACGATCCTCACGGCCAGTCACTGCGTGCCGTGGGGGTCGCGCAACTGGAAGGCGCTGTTCGTACCCGCCTTTTACGACGGCGCTTCTCTGTTCGGCTCCTGGGCCGTCTCGTGGGTCTCGGATGCGCGGGGATATCAGCGCCACGCGCAGGGCGACGACATGGCCGTGATGCGCCTTTACACGCCGCTTGGCAGCAACCTTGGCTGGTTCGGCTTCAAGACCTACAACAGCGATTGGGAAGACAAAGACGTCTGGACCTTGCCCGGTTATCCCTGGGACAGGGACAGCGGTAACCGGCCCTGGCTGCACGCCAACTTCCCCATCATCGATGACGACAACGACGGCGCCGGGGTCGAGCTCGAGTACCGCGCGGACACCGAGGGCGGCCAGAGCGGGGCGCCGGTGTTCGCATGGTTTCGCGGCTCTCCCTGCGTCGTCGGCACCCACTCGGGTGGCGAAGACAACGTCGGCGAACCGCGGCAGAACGTGGCAGCGGGCGGCAGCGCGCTGACCAATCTGCTGCATTGGGCAAGGGCCAACTGGCCGTGATCGAGGAGCGTTGCGCGCGCGGCGCAAGCCATGGAGATGGCTTGCGCCTTACGCGCGCCGGACGGTGGCCGCAAAGCAGCCGGGCTTGGCAAAGTGCGCGTGGATAAAGTCCACGGCCGGGTTGGCGAACAGCCGCTCGATCAGCGGTTCCACCTGCGCGCCGTCGACCACGTCGGCGTCGCGCAGGTAGCCGCGCGCATCAAAGGCGCGCAGCGACAGCAGGCGCCGGCGCAGCACGGCGGGCACGGTGTCGATCGCCTTGAACGGCGTATGAGCGCCTTCGCGCACGAAGATGGCGTGGCGTGAGCGGTACGGCGTGGCTTGCGGCAGGTGCTCGTAGTTGAGCAGCAGCAGCGCCTCGCCGGGCTCGGCATCGCGCAGCTCCACGCGGTCGGGGTAGCCGGGGCAGCTGTCGGCCCGCACACGCTCGATGCCGCGTTGCGCGAGTGCTTCGTCGGGCAGGCCGTACAGCGGAATGAAGGGCGCGGGATCGAGTCCCTGAATGTGGAAGTGCATCGGCAGCCTCGTCGTGGTGAGGCGCCACGCTAGGGCGGCAACGGCCGCGGCGACACCCGTTTCTTGCAGCGCCTTGGCTGCTGCTGGCGGCAGCCCGTGTCCCGGAGCCGCGCCTGCTTAAGCGGCGCGCGGCAACACGTCGCGCTCGATCTGCGACTTCAGCTCGCTCTCGGCCTTGCGCAGATCGAATGCCGACTGCAGGTTGAGCCAGAACTCCGCCGTTGTGCCGAAGTAGCGCGCCAGGCGCAGGGCGGTGTCGGCCGTGATGCCGCGCCGCTCGTTGACGACGTCGTTGATTCGCGTGGCAGGTACGCGCAGGGCCTGCGCGAGTGCGTGGGCGCTCAGCCCCAGCGGGGCGAGAAACTCCTCGCGCAGCACCTCGCCGGGGTGGACGGGGCGCATGGCGTTCTTAGGCATGACGGCACCTCAGTGGTAATCGACGATCTGGACGTCCCACGCGCCGCCCTCGGCCCAGCGGAAGCAGATTCGCCACTGGTCGTTGATGCGGATGCTGTACTGGCCCTGGCGGTCGCCGGCCAGCTTTTCGAGCCGGTTGCCGGGCGGCGCTCGCAGGTCAGCGACGTCGGCGGCGCTGTCGAGCATCTGCAGCTTGCGTTCGGCCGCGCTGCGGATGGAACGCCAGCGCGTCGGGCAACGCCCCTCGAACAGGCTCTCGGTGTCGCGATCGCGGAACGTTCGGATCATTGACCGCCAATCGTATACCGGACGGCGGTAAACGGCTAACGGTAAGTATCAGCCGGTAAGCGTCGATCTGTAGGAGTCCATCCGTAAGGATCGCCGGCCGTTACCGCTCGCCCGGGCGCGCCCTTGCTGCATCCGTTCACGCCGGCACCGTCAGCCCGCGCTGCACCGCCGGCCGGGCGACAAAGGCATCGAGCGCGCGCTGCACGTTGGCGTACTTGCCAAACTCCACCAGATCGCCGGCGCCATAGAAGCCCACCAGATTGCGCACCCAAGGAAAGATGGCGATGTCGGCAATGCTGTACTCGTCGCCCGCCACCCATGTGCGCTCGGCCAGCTCGCAGTCGAGCACGCCCAACAGCCGCTTGCTCTCGTTCACATAGCGGTCGCGCGGGCGCTTGTCCTCGTAGTCCTTGCCCGCAAACTTGTGGAAGAAGCCGAGCTGGCCAAACATCGGCCCCAGACCGCCCATCTGCCACATGACCCACTGCAGCGTGGTGAAGCGGCCGGCGTCGTCCCTGGGCATAAGCTTGCCGGTCTTGCTCGCCAGATACACCAGGATGGCGCCCGACTCCCACAGCCCGAACGCCGCGCCGTTGGGTCCATTCGGATCGAGGATCGCCGGGATCTTGTTGTTGGGGTTCAGCGAGAGGAATTCGGTCGAGAGCTGGTCGTTGCTGCCAAAGCTCACGCGATGCGCCTCGTACGGCAGGCCGAGTTCCTCCAGCGCGATCGAGACCTTCACGCCGTTGGGCGTGGGCAGCGAGTAGAACTGGATGCGGTCCGGGTGCCGGGCGGGCCACTTGCGGGTGATGGGGAAGTCGGCGAGTTTCATGGCGAAGGTCCTCGGGCGAGTGAGCGCGTCATTTTGCGCCGCGCTGCACCCAGTGCCAGCGCGGCGCGGCCGCTTCACGGACCGACCGGCGCGGGCGGGCATCTGCCTTGCTGTTCCGCAGCACGGCATGTTGCCGGTGCAAACACTTGGGAGCTCAGCATGAACCAGCAAGACCGTAACCAGGGCCAGCGTCAAGGCGGTCAGAACCAGGATCAACGCAAGCCGATGCAGCCTGAACAAGGCGGGACAAACCAGAACCAGAGTGAGCAGGGCGGGCAGAACAAGTTGCAGCGCGACCAGAACAAGCCCGGTCAGCAGCAGCCGGGCAGTGGGCAGACCCAGAACAACCCGCAAGAGCAGCAGCGCGATCAGCAGCAGCGCCGCTAACCCGCCACCCACCCGCTCGCGCGGCGGCCGAGCGCGGCCGCCGCGCTGTCATTTCCTTTTCACCACACGCGCCACCACCGCGCGGCGCACCCGCGCTGCGACCTGCACGATCGCTGACGCAAGCCTGCCTACACTGGCGGCATGGCCCTGCGCGCAACCATCTACCGCTGCGACCTCACCGTCTCTGATGTCGACCGCCACGTCTACGGCCAGCACGCGCTGACGCTGGCGCGGCATCCGTCCGAGACGGAGGAGCGGATGATGGTGCGGCTGCTGGCCTTTGCGATGCACGCCGACGCGGCACTGGCATTTGGCCCGGGGCTGTCGACCGAGGACGAGCCGGATCTCATCCTGCGGGACCCAACGGGCGTGATCGACCTGTGGATCGACGTGGGCCTACCGGACGAGAAGGCAGTGCGCAAAGCCTGCGGTCGGGCGCGACAGGTGGTCGTGTTGGCCTATGGCGCGCGGCGTGTCGATGCCTGGTGGCAGGGCAATTCGGCCGCGTTGGCGCGGCATGCGAATCTGCGCGTGATCACGCTGACCGGCGATGAGACGGAGGCTCTGCAACGCCTGGCAGCGCGTGCGATGGCGCTTACCTGCACCGTGCAGGACGGCCGGGTGTGGATGGGCTCGGCCGCGCAGACGCTCGAACTCGCGCCACAGCAGGTCAAGGCGGCCGATGCGCGCTGAGCGCTGATGGCGCCCCAGCGATTGGGGGCCAAGCGCAGCGGGCTGGCCGCGACCTCGCCGCCATCGAGCCGGCACTCGTGAACCTGAAAGCTTGCACGCGTCGGTTACGGTGCGATGCCCGCGCAAGCGGGGAGCCGTTTCAGTGCCGCATCATTGCATTGCCGCTCGCGCGGCAATCACACACCACCGCACTGTCGATGCGTGTCGGCCGTTAGCGCGCAAGATGGCAACGCTGCGCGGTGGGGATGACCGCACAGCGCGGGCACCGGTTGAACGCGGGTCGGGTTTGCGGCGCGCCACCCGTTGGGCGGCGCGCCGCGGCAACGACCCGATCAACGCACGGTCAGGCGCTTGCTCGTCACCGTGGCGCGCTTGGGCAACGCAAGCTTGAGCACGCCGTTTTCAAACGCGGCTTCAGCGCCATCTTCGGTCACCTCGGCCGGTAACTCAAAGCTGCGCGCGTAGCTGGTGGCGTAGCGCTCGGTGTGCAGCACGCGGCCGCCGTCCTTGCCGTCTTGCTCCGACGTGCGCTGGCGCTTGGTTTCGGCCGCAATCGCCACGCGGGCGCCCTCGACCGTGACACTGATGTCGTCTTTGCTCACGCCTGGCAGGTCGACCAGCACTTCGTACTTTTGGCCTTTGTCGATCACGTCCATGCGCGCACGCACGGCAGCGGGAAGTTCGCTGGCGCGGGCGGCCAACGGCGATACAGGCACACCGGCTCGAGCGAAGAAGTCATTGAAAAACTCGTCGAATGCGCTGAAGGCATCACGACGCGCGGGCAGTCCATTCATTGCTGATCCTCCTCTTGCAGACAGGAACACGTTGGGCGGGCTGCGCAGCCATGGCCCATAGCTAGGGGAGGACCCGCCCAGTTTCAAGAGGGCAGCAGTCGGGGGCGGCGCGGCCAGATCAATCCAAAGAGAAAGCGGCGGCGCGGCCGGCCTTGCTGCATGCCGGGGGCACCGCCGCCGCGACCTCGCCCAGCTCCCGCGAGTCATATGGTCGCCAACCGTTTCAAGGCTGCTGTCTTGCGCTGATCGCGCGCTGCCTCCTTGCTGGCCTGATGTCTCGGGTCTTCGTACCAGACGCCTTGCGCGCTACTGGACGACCAGCTTGCGCGCCTCGGTCGGCGCGCGCTTGGGCAGCGTGAGCATCAGCACGCCGTTGTCATACATGGCCTCGGCGCCGGTCTCGGTCACCTCGACCGGCAGTTCGAAGCTGCGCGCGTAGCTCTTGGCCACGCGTTCTGTGTAGAGCAGCTTCTCGCCTTCTTTCACCGGTGTCTCGGTGAGCATCTCGGCGGTGATGGCGACGCGCGCGCCTTCGATGTTGATGTTGATGTCCTCCTTTTTCACGCCCGGAAGATCGACCGTGACGAGGAACTTCTCGCCCTTGTCGACGACGTCCATGCGCGCGCGCATGACGGGTGCGACCTCGGCCATGCTTGGCAGCATCGGCCGGGCGAGAAAGTCATTGAAGAATTCGTCGAAGAACGACGTGAAAGGAGTGGTCGCGTAGACCGGGTCACGCCGTGTGAGCGGGGTGGTCAGCGGGGCGCCCATGTGAACCTCCTATGTGCAACACCATCGCAAGCCCCGGTTCCAGCTCGCCCGAGCCGGCCTTTGCTACCGGGCCTCGCTAACAGCAATGTAGGCCTGTGGGCGGCGCGCGCAAGACGGTCACGACACGAGATTGCAGCGCGCTTTGCCTGGAATCAATCTCAACCGCAGATGACACGCGAACGAGAACGCGGATGCAGCGCTCAGATGATGAACGCGCCGCGCGCAAACCGAAGCGCGCGGACCGAGGCGCGCAGGCTCGCCGGGGCCCCGGCGCGTCGTGACGCAGCGCTTTGTCGTGACGCAGCGCTTGGCTATGGCCGCGCGACGCGCGCGACGATATCCGGATTGACCTGCCCGGCCACGCTCTGGAGCCACGCCACCACGGCGACACCGGTGCCGTTGATCGCCAGCGCCGGTGTGCCGGCACCGCCCGCATTGCTTTCGAGCAGCGCGGGCGAGGAAAAGCTGCCGCTGGAGGCCGACAGTTGCGCGGCATACAGATCGTTCACACCGCCCGGCGGCCGCTGGGTCCAGACTACGGTGGCGTTGCCGGTCGCATCGCTCACCGCACGGATGTCTTGCGCGCTGCCCGGCAGGCTCGCGCTGAGTTGCACAGGCGCCGACCAGGTGCCGTTGGAGGCCGAAAAACGCGCGGCCTGCAACACGTTGTCCTGCCGCCAGAAGACGGTTGCGCCCTGCAGCGGGCCGCTGACGACACGCGCGTCCAGCACGGAGCCGACACCGATGTCGATGGTGGTGGGTGCGGCGAGCCACCCGGCACCGGTCCAGCGCGTGGCGCGCAGGTCGTAGCCCGTCGCGCCGACCAGCCCCTGCTCCCAGGTCAGCATGAACTGGTTGGTTGCGAGGTCCGCCAGCCGCGGATTACGTGCGTCATTGAGCTGGTTCAGCTCAACCTGCACCGGCGCGCCCAAGGTGCCGCTGGCATCGATCACGCGCGACCAGAGCTGCGCCGCTGGGCTGCCCTGGCGCCACACCACCATCGCGCGGCCGGCCGTGTCGACGGCCACTGCGGGCTCGCTTGCTGCCGCACCCGTGTTTGTCTGAATCAACAACGGCGCACTCCACGTGCCTGCGCCACTGCGTCGGCTCACATAGACCTGCGCCAGCGCGCCGGTACTGGGCGCCTGTACCCACGCGATGACTTGATCGCCCGCGTCGTTGCTGGCGAGCGCGACACCGCTCATGCCAAGCGCGAGCGGCGCCTCGTTGACCACGGCGTCGCTGCTGCCCGATGCATCGCGTCGGGCGGCCGCCAGGCGGTCGAGCGCGCTGGTGCTCCGGCGCCAGGCAAACACGGCGCTCGGCCCGGCGCCACTGCCTTGCAGATCTGCGATGGCGTCGCTCGCAGCGTTGCCCGCATTGACCGACTCGAACAACTGGAGCGCGTTCCAAGTCGTACTGGCCGCGGTCTGACTGCGACCGACGACATACGGAACCGGCGTCGGTGTCGTGGTGTTGGGCAGGACGAGTTGTGTCTGCGGCCAGGCGACGGTCACCGCGCCATCGGTAGCGACCGCCGCGCCGAGCGCGGCGATCTGGGCGTTGCTCGCCAGCGTTGTCGGCGCACCCCAGTTGATCGAACCCGGCGGCGGGGGTGGCGGCGGCAACACGCTGCCATTGTCCGATCCGCCACTGCCGCCGCACGCCGTCAGGCTCAGGCTCGCTGCGGCCGCCACGCAGGCGGCTCCCAACGCTCGGCGCAACTCAGGCTGCACGCTTGCGGCGCGCGCCCTTGCCGGCGGGGCGCACTTCCTTGACGACCTCTGCGAATTCATCGACATCCTCGAAGCTCCGATACACCGAAGCAAAGCGGATGTAGCCCACCTTATCAAGACGCTTCAACTCGCGCATCACCAATTCGCCCAGCTTCTCGCTCTTGATCTCGCGCTGGGCCAGCGACAGCAGCTTGTCTTCTATGCGGCCGATCGCATCGTCCACCGCCTCACGCGGCACCGGCCGCTTGCGCAGCGCGAGCATCATCGAGCCGCGTAGCTTCTCGCGATCGTACTCGGCGCGGCTGCCGCCGCGCTTGACGATCGACGGCATCGCCAGCTCAACCCGCTCGTACGTGGTGAAGCGCTTGTCGCAGGCAAAGCAGCGCCGCCGCCGCCGGATGCTTGCGCCCTCGTCCGAGGCACGCGAGTCGATGACCTGTGTGTCGGGGTGCTGGCAGAAGGGGCACTTCAACGATGTCTCCCTCGCGTGCGCGCGCCTACGGCGCGCACGTGCGCTCGGTCGAGTTCAGCCAGTGGGCCGGGCTTCGGAGCGGCCGCGCACGCGGCCCAATTCAAAGAACCACGAGCGGCGCTGCGCGCCGCAGCGCCGCCGTCGAGGCAGGCTCCGACGGCGAGAGCAGGGCGAAGCGGCGCGGGTTCGGCGGCGCGGAGCGCGGTCGCGTTGCCCTCGTCGCCGGATCGGGCGGCTGGTCGCCCCAACGCCCGACCCGCTGATCTCACCGCGTGTGGCGCACGTGCGACCCGCAGGGTCGCGTACACCGAACGCGCTGGCTCAGCCATACACCGGGAACTTCGAGGTCAACTTCTCGACCTCGCCGCGCACGCGGGCGATGGTGGCGGGGTCCTTGGGGTTGTCGAGGACATCGGCGATCAAGTTGGCGGTCTGCTCGGCCTCGGCGTCCTTGAAGCCGCGCGTGGTCATGGCGGGCGAGCCCAGGCGGATGCCGCTGGTGACCATTGGTTTTTCCGGGTCTCTGGGGATCGCGTTCTTGTTGATCGTGATGTGCGCCTGCCCGAGCAACGCCTCGGCGTCCTTGCCGGTGATCTCTTTGGCGCGCAGGTCCACCAGCATGAGATGGCTCTCGGTGCGGCCGCTGACGATACGCAGGCCGCGCTTGACCAACGTCTCGGCCATCACGCGCGCATTGGTGAGCACCTGCTGCTGGTACGTCTTGAACTCGGGCGCCAGGGCCTCCTTGAACGCCACGGCCTTAGCGGCGATCACGTGCATCAGCGGACCACCCTGCGTGCCGGGGAACACCGCGCTGTTGATCCGCTTCTCGAACTGCGGCTTCATCAGGATGAGGCCGCCGCGCGGGCCGCGCAGCGTTTTGTGGGTGGTGCTGGTGACGATATCGGCATGTTGCACCGGGCTGGGGTACACGCCGGCGGCGATCAGGCCCGCGTAGTGCGCCATGTCGACCATGAAGTACGCGTCAACGTCCTTGGCGATCTGGGCCATCCGCGCCCAATCAAAGCGCAGCGAATACGCGCTGGCGCCACCGATGATGAGCTTGGGTCTGCGGGTGTGCGCCGCGGCCTCCAGTGCGTCGTAGTCGATCTCCTCGCGCTCGTTCAGGCCATAGCTGACGACCTCGAACCACTTGCCCGAGATGTTCAGCGGCATGCCGTGCGTGAGGTGGCCGCCTTCGGCCAGCGACAGGCCCATGATCGTGTCGCCGGGGTTGAGCAGCGCGAGGAACACCGCGGCGTTGGCCTGCGCGCCCGAGTGCGGCTGCACGTTGGCGGCGATCTCGACGGTCGGATACCCGAACAGGCGCTTCAGCCGGTCGATGGCGAGCGACTCGGCCACGTCGACGTGCTCGCAGCCGCCGTAGTAGCGCTTGCCCGGGTAGCCCTCGGCGTACTTGTTGGTCAGTTGCGAGCCCTGCGCCGCCATCACTGCCGGGCTGGCGTAGTTTTCGGAGGCGATCAGTTCGATGTGCGCTTCCTGCCGCTGGTTCTCGGCCTGGATGGCGGCCCAGAGTTCTGGGTCAAGCGCGGCAATGGTTTGGGTGCTGCGTGAAAACATGCGGACCTCGACAAGTGGACACGTGGAATGAGGAGTCACTTGCCATCAAAGGCCCAGGCGGACGGCTGATCATGCGGCTCCCGCGCTCCCTGGTGGTTGCTGCCCACCTGGACGCCAGTCACGCGGAAGAAGATGGCGCCGAAATTATGCCAGCCAGCCACCGACTGCCTCGGCCGCGGGCGTACGGTCTTCCCGAGCCTTGCCCCGCGCGGTTGCCTCAACCGATCCAGCGCGCGAGCGTGGCACCGCCCGCCAGCGCGAGCAGCGTAGGCAGGAAGGCGAGCAGTGTGCGCTGGCCGAGCGCCCTCCCGCCGACCGCCCACACGAGCCCTGCCTTGAGCAACACGTTGGCCCCCACCGCCAGCGCGATGCCACTGGCCGCGGCCGCACGGTCGATACTGCCCGAGTTGAACAGTTGCAGCGCGGTCAGCGTGATTGCGTCGACGTCGGTCAGACCAGACACGAAGGCCAGGCCGAGAAAGCCCTGCGGCCCGATGCGGTCGGCAGCCCAGGCGCCGACCAGCAGCACCAAGGCGTAGCAGCCTGCGAAGAGCAGCGCGGCGGGCAGGTGGGTTGGCATGCGGTACTCGGTCTGCGCCGTCCGGCGGGCCGGCGGGAGCGCCGGCGGCTCGCGGCCGGCTGCACGCCATTGCCAAAGAGCCGCCAGGGCAGCCAGGAGCAGCGCCGGCGCAAGCGCGGGCAGGCTCCGCAGCGCCACGGCGGGCGCAACGACCGCAGCAATCAACAGCACGCGCGCGAACATCGTGCCATTGGCCAGAAGGATCGCCAGCAATGCGGCGCTGGCCGGCTGCGTACCGCGTCGGGCGGTGCGCGCCGCCACCAGCGTGGTCGCCGTGCTCGACACCAGTCCGCCCAACAGTCCGGTCAGCAGCACGCCAGCGCGACCGAGCGTCAGCCGCCAGGCCACGTAGCCCGCCAGGCTGATGCCGCTGATCAGCACGACCATCAGCCAGATGCGAAACGGGTTGAGCACCCCATAGGGCCCGAAGGCGCGATCAGGCAACAGCGGGAGCACGATGGCGCTTACCGCGGCAAACTGGAGGATCGAGCGCAGGTCAGTTGGCGTCAGGCGACGCGCCACGCCTTCCAACTCAACCTTGAAATGCAGCAGCGCCGTCATGCCGACGCCGAGTGCCACCGCCAGCAGGCGCTCGCCCACGGCGATCAGCATGCCGAGGCAGAACACGACCAGCGCGGCCACCACGGTGGTGGTGCCAGAATCGTCGGCCTTGGTGGCCGGATCGACGAAGTACGCGCCCGCCAGGGAAATTCCGATCACCGCCAGCGCCACGGCAGCAATCCATGCACTGCCCGTGGCACTGCCGATCAGCGTGGTGAGCGAACCAGCCAACGCGATCAGCGTGAACGTGCGCAGCCCAGCCTTGGTGTGGGGGTTGCGCTCCCGCTCCAGCCCCACCAGCAGGCCAATGCCGGCGCTGATCAGCAGCGACAGCGCCAGGTCCAGATTCGCATTCATCGTCGCCCACGCGGAGTTGTCATGGTGCGCGCCAGCACGCAATCGAAAGCATGCGAGCGTCACGCGAGAAAAGCTTGCCACCGATGTGCCTGTCCCGCCTTGCCAGCGTGCAAGCCTTGGGCCGGCACACATTGATGCGGCTAGGTGGGCAGTTCGTCGCGCGCGCCGCTTAGGTGCGCGACATCGCCCCAGTCAACGATCTCGACAGCGAGCGGCGTGGCAGTGGCGTCGACCCGATTGATGCTGCAGTTGAGCATCAGATGGTGGCGCGGCGCGTCCCAGGTGAGCGCGCGCGCATGGCGGTAGACCACGTCGAGCACGCCGCCGTGCGTGACCACGAGCACACGGTGGCCGGCGTGGTCACGCGCGATCTCGGCGAGCGCGGCCAGGACGCGCTCGCTGAAGTGTTGGCCGGATTCACCGGCAGGGATCGCCCAGGCGGGATCACGCTCGCGCCAGCGGGCGAAGTCGTCCGGCCAGCGCGCGGCGATCTCCTCCAGCGTGTGCCCCTGAAAGCGCCCGAAGTCGCGTTCGCGCAGGCGCGGGTCGGGCCGCAGCTCCAGGGCCAGTCGTTCAGCCAGCGGCCGCGCCGTGAGCCAGGCGCGCGCCAGGTCGCTGGCGACGACGGCGCTGATCCGCTCATCGTCCTCGGTCGCCGCCAGCCGATCCACCAGTCGCCCGACCTGCCACATGCCGGTGGTCGACAGCGGCACATCGAGCTGCCCTTGCAGGCGTCCGACGGCGTTCCATGCGGTCTCGCCGTGCCGAACCAGCAGCAGCCGCGCGCAGGCGGCGCCTATGTCAGCCTCGGGTTCAAGGTGTAGGTGCCGGTGATGGCCGCGCTGGCCAGGACGTGGCCGTCGAGCGCCTTGCGCACCTCGGCGCCGCCAAACTTGTCCGTCAGCGGCAACTGCGCGACGTCAAGTGCGGACACCGTGAACACATAGTGATGGAGGATCGAATCGTTCCACGGCGGGCAAGGCCCGTCGTAGCCGAAGTAGTCACCCTCCATGTCGTGGTCACCCTTGAACCACGCGGTGTAGTCGTTGATCCCCTGACGTGGCCCCTGCGGCGTGGCCGGCCCGGCCTTGCCGCGCGGCGTGACCGCGTGCGAGTAACTGCCGGCGGCGACGCTGCTGGTCGTCGCGGGGATGTCGACCAGCGTCCAATGGAAGAAGTCGACACGCGGCAGCGAAGAGGGGATCTCGCGGCCCTCTTGGTTGACGTCGTCAGGCCGGCTCGGAACATCGTAGTCGTGGCAGATCAGCACGAACGACTTGGTGCCGGCGGGCACATCGCTCCATGCCAAGTGCGGATTGCGGTTGGACGAAAGCTTGACGTGGTGATTGGGGTCGATCACCGCAAAGGCGTACTCGCCGGGGATCCGGCCGCCATCGGTGAACGAGTCGCTCCAGAGCTTCATGGGCTTGCCTCCGTGGATTGGGACCGCAGCCAGAATGTGACTGGCCCGTCGTTGACGAGTTCGACCTGCATCATTGCACCAAAGCGGCCGGTGGCCACCTCGGGGTGTCGCTGCCGCGCCTGCGCCACGAAGTGCTCGTATAGTCGGCGCCCTTCATCCGGCGGCGCAGCCAGAGTGAAGCTGGGCCGCGCGCCACGCGACGTGTCGGCGGCCAGGGTGAACTGCGAGACGATCAGCAGACCACCGCCGACGTCGCGCAGCGGGCGGTTCATCCTGCCCGAATCGTCAGCGAACATGCGCAGCGCCAGGATCTTCGCGAGCAGGCTGTCGGCCTGCGCGACGCTGTCGCCGCGCTCGGCGCACACGAGCGCCAGCGTGCCGGCGCCAATCTCACCGACCACGGCACCGTCCACGCGAACCCGCGCTTGGGAGACCCGCTGCAGCAGGGCGATCATCGATCCGTGTGCACGCCGCGGCGGCCAGGCAACCTAGCCAAGCACCACGCGCGCCCACTTGCGCTTGCCGACCTGCACGACGTGTGTGCCGGGCGCAATCACCGCCGCGCGGTCTGCGACTTTCTCGCCGTTGATGCGCACGCCGCCCTGCTCGATATTGCGCACCGCCTCGGACGTTGAGGGCGCGAGATTGGCCTGCTTGAGCAGTTGCGCAATCGCCAGCCCTTGCGGCGCGACGATCTTTACCTCGGGCATGTCGTCCGGCGCCGCGTTGCCCTTGAAGCGCGCCTCGAACTCGGCGAGCGCCTGCTCGGCCGCGGCCCTGGAGTGGAAGCGCGTCACGATCTCCTGCGCCAGCAGCACCTTGAGGTCACGCGGATTGCGGCCCGCGGCGGCCTCGCGCTTGAGCTGCGCAATCTCGGCATTGCTGCGCGCCGAGACCAGGTCGTACCAGCGCCACATCAGCGCATCCGAAATGCTCATGACCTTGCCGAACATCTCGAAGGGCGCCTCGGTGATGCCGATGTAGTTGTTCTTGCTCTTCGACATCTTTTCCACGCCATCGAGCCCCTCGAGCAGCGGCATGGTGAGGATGCACTGCGGCTCCTGTCCCCAGTGGCGCTGCAACTCGCGGCCGACCAGCAGGTTGAACTTCTGGTCGGTGCCGCCGAGTTCGAGGTCCGATTGGAGTGCGACGGAGTCGTAACCCTGCATCAGGGGGTAGAGCAGCTCGTGCATCGCGATCGGCGCGTTCTCGCGCATCCGTTTGGCGAAGTCGTCGCGCTCCAGCAGGCGCGCCAGCGTGTACTTGGCGGCGAGCTTGATCATCCCCGCCGCGCCGAGCGGCTCGCTCCACTCTGAGTTGTAGCGGATCTCGGTCTTCTCGCGATCGAGCACCAGCGCGGCCTGGTCGAAGTAGGTCTTCGCATTCGCCTGGATCTGCTCGCGCGTCAGTGGTGGCCGGGTGGTGTTGCGGCCCGACGGGTCGCCGATCATCGAGGTGAAATCGCCGATCAGGAAGATGACGGTGTGCCCGAGGTCCTGCAGCTGGCGCAGCTTGTTCAGTACCACGGCGTGGCCCAGATGGATGTCGGGCGCGGTGGGGTCGAGCCCCAGCTTGCAGCGCAAGGGCTTGCCATTGGCGCGGCTCCGGGCGAGCTTCTGCGCAAATTCGCTCTCGATGATCAGTTCTTCGCAGCCGCGCTTGACGGTTGCCAGCGCCTCCTCGATCTCGGGTGTGATCGGCGATGCGGAGGGAACGGGGGCAGGCTGGGACATGACGGCGGGAGCGGTTAGGACCACAGGCAATCCGCGAGCAAGATACGGGCGATGCGCGATCCAAGTTCCTGCGGGATGACGAATGCACGGCAAAGCAGTCTAATTGATGCCTCGACTAAACCCGGGCGCGATTCGTGATCGCGACCACGCATGTCCTCTGCGTCGCTTTACATCGGCCTGATGTCCGGCACCAGCCTCGACGGGGTAGATGCCGTGCTTGCCGACTTCACCGATGCAACGCCGCGCGTGATCGCGCACGCGCACCACGGCTTTGCGTCTGAGTTGCATGCGGCCCTGCTGGCACTGAACACGCCGGGCGACAACGAGATCGACCGCGCGGCCATCGCTAGCCAGCATCTCGGACGCTGCTATGCCGCGGTGGTCCATGATCTTCTGCTGCACGCTGGTATCGGCGCTGACACCGTGCGCGCCGTGGGCGTGCACGGCCAGACGGTGCGACATCGCCCGGAGGCGGGCTACACGGTGCAACTGAACGCCCCCGCGCTGGTGGCCGAGCTGATCGGCATCGACGTGGTGGCCGACTTTCGCAGCCGCGACATGGCTACGGGCGGTCAGGGCGCCCCGCTGGTGTCCGCGCTGCATGCGGCACTGTTCACGACCGACCAGCCGCGCGTGATCGTCAACATCGGCGGCATCAGCAACCTCACGATCCTGCCGGCGCGCGGTTCTGCGGGGGAGGTGCTCGGCTTCGACTGCGGACCGGGCAACGTGCTGCTGGATGCCTGGACCCGGCGACACCTGGACCAGCCGTTCGATCGCGATGGCGCCTGGGCGGCGCAGGGCGAGGTCGATCACGCGCTGCTGGCCGCACTACTGGCCGAGCCGTTCTTCGCGCAGGCGCCGCCCAAGAGCACCGGGCGCGACCTCTTTAACCTGCGCTGGCTGGAGCAGCATCTGCATGGGCACGCCACGACGCCGGTCGATGTGGCGGCCACGCTGGTGAAACTGACGGCGCGCACCATTGCCCACGCGGCGATTGGGCGTGCGCCGGAAGCTGACGTGCTTGTCTGCGGCGGCGGCGCACGCAATGCCAGCCTGATGCGCTCGCTCGCTGGCGAGTTGGCCCGGCCGGTGCTGAGTACGCAGGTGCTGGGCATAGAGCCCGAGCATGTCGAGGCGCTGGCGTTTGCCTGGCTCGCCCGCGCCCACGTTGAACACGCCGCCGGCAACGTGCCGAGTGTCACCGGAGCACGCGGCGCGCGCGTGCTAGGCGCGTTGTATCCCGCCTGAGCAAGCGCCGCTGCAAAAGCAAAGGGGCGCCGCAGCGCCCCTGCAAAGCCGTCAGAACCGGCGTCAGACCGAGAACGACGAGCCGCAGCCGCAGGTGGTGGTGGCGTTCGGATTCTTGATCACGAACTGCGCGCCTTCCAGATCTTCCTTGTAGTCGATCTCGGCGCCGACCAGATACTGATAACTCATTGAGTCGATCAGCAGCGTCACGCCGTTTTTCTGCATCGTCGTGTCGTCGTCATTGACGACCTCGTCGAAGGTGAAGCCGTATTGGAAGCCGGAGCACCCGCCGCCCTGCACGAACACGCGCAGTTTGAGGTCGGGATTGCCTTCCTCTTCGATCAGCTGCTTGACCTTGCCGGCAGCGCTGTCGGAAAACACCAGCGGCGCCGGCATTTCAACTGCTGCGTTCATGTGATCTCCCAGAAGTTATGCACTGATTATGGGGCAAATGGCAGGCAGCTCGGCAACTCTGCCTTGCGCTTCACCCTGCGGTCGTTCCGGTCTTTTGTTCGCTGCTCGCCTCAACCTCGGATCGGGGCGCGGCAGCTGCCAACTTCAACGTTGTGGGTCGGTTGGTGCTTTCCACGATGCTGGCCTCATGCGACAAACTGCCTTCGACGATCGCGCCGTGGTGCATCTCGAGCGCCCGATAGCGCACATCCCCATGGACCCTCGCCTTCGGTTGCAGTTCCAGCAGTTCGCTGGCGGTGACCGGGCCTGTAATGCGGCCTGCCACCACCATGTGACAGGCGCGGACCTCGCCTTCGATGGCGCCGGTTTCGCTGATCACAAGCATGCCGCCCTTGTCGGAGTCTGTGCAGCGAACCGATCCAAGAACCGTGCCGTCGATGCGCAGGCCGCCGGTGAATGTCATGTCGCCACGCACCGTGGTGCCAGCGCCGATCAGGCTGCCGATCTGGCCCTGTCCATTACGTTTGCTACTGAACATGAACCCTCCTCTGGCACGTGGCGCGCCTACGGCATTGAACTATAGGTTGAACGACTGCTGCACGCGCACCTCGCCATTGGCGACGATGCGAACCTGAACCGTGCGCGCCACCGCTCCCGGCGGCAGGCTGAATGTGCCTTCCAACCGCTGATAGTGGCGAAAGGCCAACGGCAACGTGGACTCGTCAGTGGCCGAGGCGGGCTTCGGAACAGCCAACTGGAAGCTGCGCCCGCCCTGCACGAAGACCACGGTCATCTGCACGCCGCCCACGAAGTCGCGTTCCGCCTTGCCCGCCCGCTGCACCAGCAGTCGATAGCGCATCAGATTGGCTGCCTCGTCCTCGGCCTGCACGCGGAAGCTGCGAATCACGACGCCCTTGGCATTGGCCGCCGCCGCAGCCGGCAGCAGGCTCTCGAAAAACGCCAGGTCTTCCTTGAGGCGATTGGACTCGGTCTCCAGCGCGGTGACCTGCTTAACCAGTTGCTCCTGTGCTGCGCGATCGACCTTCAACTGGCTGTCGTGCGCTGCCGCCAGGGCGGCAAAGCGATCGCGTTCGGCCGAGACTTCCCGCACCTGGGAGCGCAGTCGCTCGATCTCGGCCTGCAGATCGCGCCGATCCGGACCGGCAAACTGCCGCCCGTATTCGTAGATCGCGACGCCTGCCGCGGCTGCCGCGGCGAGCACCACGAAGCCCAGCAGTGCCCGCACCGGCCATGGCAGCCGTGAGCGCACCGTCACATTCGGCGCGCTCACGGAAAGCTGGCGCATGAAGAGCTTCCACTTCATGGCTGCGGGTCGCTGTAAATGGGCACGATGGGCGCGTTCACTAGCGCGAGGCTCCGCGGGGACCGGAACGCAGGCCAGCGAGAAAATGGCCGCAACCGCGGCCATTTGTCCTGTTGATGCCCAAGTATAGAAACGCAGGCAAAGCGGATGCGGCTGCGGCAGCCGCGCGAAGACGCTAGCCTCCACAGCGCAAGGAGCGGGCACGCTCCCGGCACCCTGCGAGCCTCGCTAGCGCTTGGAGAACTGCTTGCGACGACGCGCCTTGCGCAGGCCGACCTTTTTGCGCTCGACCTCACGCGCGTCGCGCGTAACGAGTCCCGCCTTCGACAGGGCGGGCTTCAGCGTTTCGTCGTAGTCGATCAGTGCGCGCGTGATGCCATGGCGCACGGCGCCGGCCTGGCCGGACTCGCCACCGCCATCAACGTTGACTTGGATGTCGAACGTCATGCCGTGGTTGGTCACGTCCAGCGGCTGGCGCGCAATCATGCGGCCAGTTTCACGATGGAAGTACTGGTCCAGCGGGCGGCCGTTCACGGTGATGGCGCCGGTGCCACGCTTGATGAAGACGCGCGCCACGGAGCTCTTGCGGCGGCCTGTGCCGTAGTTGTAACTGCCGATCATGCTCGACCTCAGATCTCAAGAGCCTTGGGCTGCTGCGCGGTATGCGGGTGCTCGCCGTCCGCATAGACCTTGAGCTTCTTGATCATCGCGTAGCCCAGCGGGCCCTTGGGCAGCATGCCCTTGACCGCGATCTCCAGCGCGCGGCCGGGGAAGCGGCCCTGCATCTTGCCGAAGCTCGTTTCGTACACGCCGCCCGGATAGGTGGAGTGACGGTAGTAAATCTTGTCGGTGGTCTTCTGGCCGGTGACCTTGATCTTGCCGGCGTTGACGACCACGATGAAATCGCCGGTGTCCACGTGCGGGGTGTACTCGGGCTTGTGCTTGCCGCGCAGGCGCAGCGCGATCTCGGCGGCCAGGCGGCCGAGCACCTTGTCGGTTGCATCGACCACGAACCAGTCACGGCGCACATCGTGCGATTTAGCGGAGAACGTCTTCATCTTCTTCCAATCCTCGGACGGCGGCTTGGCCGTCGGCATTGCCGTCGCAAAAGGCGCGGCGACCGCGCCCGAACCGCACGCTGGCCCGGGAGCAAGGCATTGAGGACACAGTTGCGGCACACTTCGCCAGTGTCGTGCTGTGTCGTGCTGTGTCGTGCTGTGTCGTGCTGTGTCGTGCTGTGTCGTGCTGTGTCGTGCTGTGTCGTGCTGTGTCGTGCTGTGTCGTGCTGTGTCGTGCTGTGTCGTGCTGAGCTCCCAAACCACAGGAGCGGCGCACTCAACCTAACCGTGCCACGTAACGCAGGGTTTCTCGCGTGCCACGCCGGCCGAACGGCGAAAAGCCGCGGATTCTAGCCGCCCGGGCGGGCCGGAAGCAAGTCGAGGTAAGCCAGCCGACAAGAAGGCGGTGGCTGGAGCGCAGCATCTGCCGTCGCGTTCGATGCGGCAGCGCGATGTGGCAGGGGGTTTTGACAGGCAGTTCGGGGCAACGAGGAGCAGCGGTCGTGCATGCAAGGGTGCAGTGGTCGGGCGAAGGCATGAGTTTCCTGGCCGAGACCGGGAGCGGTCATCTGGTGGCGATGGATGGCGCGCCTGAGGGCGGCGGCCGCAATCTCGCGCCGCGCCCATTGGAGATGGTGCTGCTGGGAACCGGCGGTTGCACTGCCTATGACGTCGTCCTGATCCTCAAGCGTGGCCGGCACGATGTGCTGGGCTGCGAGGTGAAGCTGCAGGCCGAGCGCGCTCCCGAGGATCCCAAGGTCTTCACTCGCATCCACATGCACTTCACGGTGCGCGGGCGCGGCCTGCGGCGCGAGGTGGTCGAGCGCGCCGTCAAGCTGTCGCACGAGAAGTACTGCTCGGCGAGCGCCATGCTGGAGCACACCGCGAAGATTGAGCACTCGATCGACGTGATCGAGGTTCCGGCCTAGCGCTGGAGCTTGTAGAACCCTCGGCGAGCCGGCAGCGAACAGGTTCAGATGTAGTGCGCGGTGCTCGTCATGACACGCGCCGCGCCACGCATCGCCATGCGCACCGGCGTCGGCAACTCCGCGCCGCCGAGCGAGATCGCGACTTGTCCGTGCGCGACTTCATCGGCCTGCATCTGCTCGACGATCGCGCGCGAGGCCGTGTCGCCCATCGGCAGCCGCTCCATGTGGCCCTGCAGATGCTGCTCGACCTGGTTCTCGGTCTCGGCCATGAAGCCGAGGCTCACCCGATCGCCGGCCCGCGCCGCCATCAGGCCGATCGCAAAGGCGCCCGCGTACCAGAGCGGGTTGAGCAGGCTGCGGCGGCCGCCCAATTCCTCGATGCGGCGCTCGGTCCACGCAAGATGGTCAACTTCCTCCTGCGCGGCGTGCTGGAACGCGCGTCGCAACACGGGGTCCGGTGTGCCGAGCGCCTGCGCCTCATAAAGGGCCTGCGCGCACACCTCTCCAACGTGATTCACGCGCATGAGCGCGGCCGCTTGCTGGCGCTCGGCGTCGGTCAGGGGCGTCGCGCTTGGATCGTCGATGACCCGCAGTGCCGGGTACGGGCGCCCTGCGCTCGGATGCCCCGCGACGGTGCGCAAGGCACGGTCCGCCGTCGAGATCAGGCGGTCGATGCAAGAAAGCGATACGGGCATGAGAAAGCCCTCTGCTGTTGCTAAAAAGTTACGGAGAAGCTCCGGGGAGGGGCGCGGGTGGCTGATCGCGGCTCACGGCGGCAAGGCTGAAGCTATTCTCGCGCGGCCAGGAGTCATCATCAAATAATTAGGAGACACCATGCGCAAGTCCGCTCTCGCCCTTGCCCTTGCACTTGCCTTCCCTACTGCCTATGCGCAGCAGACGCCGGTCGGCGCTGCCTCTCGTATTCCCATCGCTGACGAATCGCTTGCCCGCGGCCCCTCACGAGTCGAACTCTACGGGATCCTCGATGGCGGTATCGAGAGGCAGGACGTCGGCTCGGTGTCGGCGACGCGTTTGACCAGTGGAATGTCCGCCGGCTCGCGCTGGGGGCTGCGGGGCGCGGAAGTCCTGGGTGGCGGCTTCCGGGCCATTTTCACGCTCGAGAGCCGGATCGAACTCGACACGGGATCGGTTACCAACCGTGGCCCGCTGTTTTTCTGTGACACGTCGACCGGCGCGCCGGTCTGTCCAGGCGTGCGCACTTCCGTTCCCTTGCCGGGCGCTGTGTTGGCCGGCATGAACAACGTCAACAACTTGTTGCTGCAGGCTGTGACGACGGTCAACACCGCGGGCGCGTTGTTCGACCGCCAGGCCTTTGTCGGACTCGTGACGCCCGTCGGGGCGGTCCTTGCTGGACGGCAGTACACCCCGGGCTACGAAGTTTTGAACCGCTTCAACTCGTTTGCGGACGCCACGGCCGGTCAGTTCGGGCAAGGCTATTCGGCGCTTGCCATCCGGGCGAACAATGCGTTGCAGTACCGCGCCGAGGCGGCCGGCTTCACGTTGAGCGCGATGTACGGCTTTGGCGGCACTGAGGTCGCGCGAAACGAGCGCAGCACGGACCCGCAGGACGGCGACGATTTCATGGGCGCGAACCTGCAGTATCAGTCGCCGATGTTTTCGGTTGGTCTGGGCTGGAATCGCAACAACGTCGTGCCGTACTACGCGCCCAATGACTCGCGCAAGGGTCTGGAGACGTTCAATTTCGGCGTCACCGGCACGCTCGGCTCGGTCAAGTTGTTCGGCATGTACATGACGCGCAAGAACGAGAATCCGGTGCTGCGCCCGCAAGACGTGCAGAACATCGTCCTGGGTTTTGGCGCCGGTGCCGCCGCGGTGATTGGCGCGCAGCCCCTCAACGCCTTTGACGTCGACGGCATTCGCGGGATCGTCGGCGCCGTCGATACCAAGATCTACCACCTCGGTGCGCAGTGGACGATCGGCAATGGTGTGATCCATGCCGCTTACAACAGTGCCAAGGAAGAAGCGCCGAGTGCATGGGATGCCACTTCACCTGGCGGTGCCAACGCCAAGGTCAATCACTACGCCCTCGCGTACTTCTACAACTTCTCGCGGCGCACGCAGCTTTATGGGGTGTACGCCATGGCACAGAACAGCGGCTCGGCGCGCATGGCGCTGGGGGGCGCCGGTTACGCCGGCGGCTTCACCACTGCTCCGGGCGAGGACGCCTCCGCGATGCAACTGGGCCTGCGGCACGCGTTCTGACACGCCACTTCGGCTGCTTCTGCGGGACGCTTCGGCGCCCCGCTTTGTTTCCGCGCGATGGCCGTTCTCCCTCTCGTGATGGCTTTTGCTCCAGAGCATCGCTGTGTTGCACAAAACCGACAAGAAGCCCCCCACTTTCGGTCATTTGTCGCAAGCGCTAATGCCTTGGGATGCCTTCTCTGAAAGAATCTCGGTTAGCTTCCCTTGGAAGTAGAGCATCAAGGCGCCCGGGCGGGCCGGTCCGGCCGGGGCGACCTGATGGAAGCCTTGGTGTCAGTTCCCCAAACAACTCGGAGATACAGATGAAGAAAAGTCTTCTCGCACTTGCGGTGCTGAGCGCCTTCGCGGGCGCCGCCAGCGCGCAGTCGAGCGTCACGCTCTACGGTCGCGTCGACGCGGGCTATACGCGTTTCGACCCGAAGCAGGGCACCACGACCAATGTCGGCGCCACCTCTGGCCTTGCGGCCGGCAACCTGGGCGGCAATCGCTTTGGTCTTCGCGGCAGTGAAGATCTTGGCGGTGGTCTGAGGGGCATCTTCGCGCTGGAGAGCGGTTTCGCCCTTGACACCGGCGCGACCGCCCAGGGCGATGCGTTGGTTTCGTCGCGCCTCTTTGGCCGCCAGGCGTATTTGGGCGTGACCGGCGGGCTCGGCTCTCTGGTGATGGGGCGTCTGGCCGCGTTCTCGTCGGGTACCGGCGACTTCGACAAGTTTGGCTCGCTCGACCCGTTCCGTACGGGCGCCGGCATTCTTGGTTTCCAGAAGGTCATGAGCTCGGCTAACGCGCTGCGCCTGGACAACGCGGTCGCATATGTTTCGCCGAACCTGTCTGGCTTCAGCGCCGGCGTGGGCTACACGTGGAATTACTCAGGCGGTGAGGCCTCGGGTGGAAGCGGCGTGAACAACACGGGTTACGTGTCGTACATCAACTACAGCAGTGGTCCGTTCTATGCCGTGGTCACGTATGACGACTTCAAACTTGGCACCTTGACGGGCGACCCCAGCCAGAGCCACCTCCAGGCCGGTCTCTCGTGGGACTTTAAGGTGGCAAAGGTCTCGTTCGCATACGCGAGAGAAAAAGACCAGTTCATTCAAGGCGTTGCCGGTGCTTGCATTACTGGCGACCCGACGGTCAGTGGCGGCTGCACTGCGAACGCCCAGCGGACCAACCAAGCTGCCGGCGCGGATGCTGACGCTTGGGCCCTTGGTTTGATCGTGCCGTTCGGCGCGCACAGCGTGCGCGCTGCCTACCACTCGCGCGGTGTCGATGCAGTTGGCACGACGCCGTCCGCCGATCGGACCGGCTGGTCGCTCGGCTATGAGTATGTGTTCTCGCGCCGCACGACGGCCTACGTCTACTACGGCGATGTCTCGGACAAAGACGCGTACAAGATCTCCAACTGGGGCGGTGCCACTCAGGGCTTCATCGGCCTGAGCCACGCGTTCTAATTGCCTGCGGCGCAACGCCGCGTGCGATCTAAAGGCCGCTGCTTCTTGCAGCGGCCTTTTTTGTTTCGGCGGCTTACTGCGTCACCAGAGCCAGCATCTCGGTGCGTGACTGCCCGCTGAGCAGCACACCGGCGCGCGCGGCAGCGCCCAAGGCATCGATCGCCATGAGGCGATAAGTCGTCCACTTGCCGCCGACAACCGTGATGAGTCCGCCGTGCTCGGCGACCACTGCATGCTCACGCGAAATGCTCGCAGTGCCGTTGGTGTGGGCGAGCGAGTACAGTGGCCTCAGTCCAGCGAAGCGGCTGACGACGTCCGCGGCAATCGGAGCAGGATCGAGATAGCCGCGCAGTGTGTCGAGCATGAACTCCACCTCCGCGTCGCTCGGCTTCGGATCCCACACCGGCGCCTCCAGAGCACGGTCCGTGGTGCCCACCAGCAGTTGCCCCTGATATGGCACGGCAAACAGCACGCGGCCATCTGGTGTCCTGGGCACCAGCAGCGCGGCCGTCCCGGGCATCCAGCGCGACGCGACCAGCAGGTGCGAGCCCTGGCTCACCTGAATGATCGACCGCGCTTGCGGATCTGCCATGCGCCGCAGCGCATCGGCCCATACACCGGTCGCGTTGAAGACGCAGCGTGTACGCAGCCGCAGCATCTCGCCGGTGGCGTGATCCTCGGCAACGATCCCCGCAACTTGGCCAGTTTTCAGCATGACGTGCGCGCAGCGCAGTCCACTGACAGGCGTGGCGCCCAGTGCAAGCGCGGTCCGCGTCAGTGCGCGGCACATGGCGAGGTCGTCGAACTGACCGTCCCAATACGCCACGCCACCCACCAGCCCCCGCGTGCGCACGCCCGGCAGGCGTGCCGCCGTCTCAGCCTTGCCCAACCAGCGCGTCGGACCGACGCTGCGAGCGCCGGCCAGCGCGTCGTACAGGCCAAGGCCGATGCGCAGGACGACCCGATCGACATGCCGGTAGCACGGCACGATGAACTCGAGCGGATGCACGATCGCCGGTGCGGTACGCAGCAAGACCGCGCGCTCAGCCAGCGCCTCGCGCACGAGCTTGATCTTCCCTTGCGCGAGATAGCGCACGCCGCCATGCACGAGCTTTGTGCTGCGACTCGACGTGCCGCTGCCGAACTCATGCGCCTCGATCACCGCGACCCGCAGGCCGCGCAGTGCGGCGTCCACGGCGATGCCCAGTCCCGTCGCACCGCCACCGACCACGACGCAGTCCCAGGGTTGCGGCTCGCGCAGCCGCGCCAGCAGCGCCGCGCGCGGCAGCGCCGGCGGTGCGGCGGGTCGAATCAGGCCATCGTTCATGGCCGTCACTCCACCCAGGCGCGCGCGCGTTCCACCGCACGACGCCAGGAGGCCAGACGCGTCGCGCGTTCGCGACTCTCAACGCGCGGCTCGAAGCGGCGCTCCAGTCGCCATAGCTCGGCGAGTTCTTCCTGCGACGCCCAGATTCCGGCCGCAAGTCCCGCAAGGTAGGCCGCACCGAGTGCGGTCGTTTCGGTGACGGCCGGCCGCACGACCGGCACGCCAATCAGATCTGCCTGCATCTGCATCAAGAGGTCGTTGCGCGCGGCGCCCCCATCGACGCGCAGTTCAGTGAGCGGTTGCCGCGCGTCCTTTTGCATCGCCTCGAGCACATCCGCCGTCTGCAGCGCGATCGACTCGAGTGCCGCCCGCGCAACATGCGCCTTTGTCGTGCCGCGCGTCATGCCGATCATCAAGCCGCGCGCGTTGGCGTCCCAATACGGCGCGCCGAGGCCGGCAAAGGCGGGAACCAGCAGCACACCGCCGCTATCGGGCACCTGCTGCGCGAGTGTCTCGATCTCCGCCGCACGCGCAAACAGTCCCAGGCCATCCCGCAGCCACTGCACGACGGCGCCGGCGATGAAAACGCTGCCTTCCAGCGCGTAGGCCCGGGTCTGCCCAAAGCGCCACAGCGCGGTCGACAGCAGGCGGTTATGGGATGGCTGGGGCACGGCGCCCACGTTCATCAACATGAAGCAGCCGGTGCCGTAGGTGTTCTTCGCCATCCCGGGTGCGAAGCAGGCCTGTCCGAAGGTTGCCGCCTGCTGGTCGCCGGCAATGCCGGCAATGGGAATTGCGCTGCCAAAGTGCGCAGGATCGGTGTGCGCAACCACACCGCTGCTGTCCACAATGGCTGGTAGAACCGCCCGCGGGATCTCCAGAAGGTCGAGCAGTGCATCGTCCCAGTCAAGCGTCCGCAGGTTGAACAGCAGTGTGCGCGACGCGTTGCTGACATCGGTGGCATGCACGCGGCCGCCAGTAAGCTGCCACAGCAGCCATGTGTCGACCGTGCCGAAGGCGAGTTCTCCGCGCGAGGCACGGGCGCGGGCACCAGGCACATCGTCGAGCAGCCAGGCGAGCTTGGTGCCGGAGAAGTACGGATCGAGGACAAGACCCGTGCGCGCGGTCACGTCCCGCTCGCGGCCGGCGGAGCGCAGCGCGGCGCACTGATCCGCGGTGCGCCGGTCCTGCCAGACGATCGCGTTGGCCAACGGCAGGCCCGTGCGCCGCTCCCAAAGCAGCGTCGTCTCGCGCTGGTTGGTGATGCCAATCGCCGCCACTTCGCCCGCCGCGATGCCTGCCTGGCGCAAGGCCTGCCGCCCGCAGTGCAGCTGTGTGGTCCACAGGTCGGCCGGATCGTGCTCGACCCAGCCCGGCTGTGGGTAGATCTGCCGGAACTCCTGCTGCGCCACGGCCACCGGCAGTCCCGCATGGTCGAACACGATGGCGCGCGAGCTGGTGGTGCCCTGGTCCAGGGCAAGGATGAACCGGCGCATCGTGATCCCTGCCTCCGTGCGTGGATGCTCTCTTGCCGAGCGCGGATCGCGCATCAATGACCGCGAGTCCGGCGCGTTCCTGTCGATCGGCGAGGGACTATAGACGGCCGCAGCAAGTGCCGGCAGACTGCCCCGCGCATCCGACAGAAGGTGCGTTCCATGACGGACCAGGAGACACCCACCATGAAGCGTCGCGTCCTGATCACTGCTTCGGCTGCGCTGGTCGCCCTCACCAGCGCGGCTGCGCATGCGCAGTCGGGTTGGCCGACCAAGCCGGTCCGCATCGTTGTGCCGTTTCCAGCCGGCGGCACCACCGATATCGTGGCCCGCATGTTGGCAGTCGACCTGCAGAAAGCCTGGGGGCAGCCGGTGGTCGTCGAGAACCGCGCCGGAGCAGGCGGCAACATCGGCAGCGAGGCGGTGGCCAAGTCGCCGCCCGATGGCTACACCCTGCTGATGGCCACCGTAGGAACGCACTCGATCAACCTGCCCTTGTTCGAGCAGAACAAGCAGAAGCTGGCTTATCACCCCCTTAACGACTTCGTGCCGATCACCAATGTGGCGGCGGTGCCCAACGTGATGATCGTGCCGGCGTCCCTGCCAGTGAATTCAGTCGCCGAGTTCATCGCCTACGCCAAGGCGCGCCCTGGCAAGCTCAACATGGCCTCGAGCGGCAATGGCACATCGACCCACCTGACCGGGGAGCTCTTCAAGTCGATCACCGGCACCTACATGGTCCACCTGCCGTACCGCGGCTCGGCACCGGCGTTGACCGATCTCATCGCCGGCAATACACAGGTGATGTTCGACAACCTGCCCTCGGCGCTGCCACACATCCGCAGTGGCAGGCTGAAGGCGCTGGCGGTGACTTCGCGCGAGCGCTCCCCAGCTCTGCCGAATGTGCCGACGCTGGCCGAATCGGGCCTGAAGAATTCCGACGCGAGCGCCTGGTTCGGCTTGCTTGCGCCCGCCGGCACGTCACGCGAGATCGTGACACGCGTGCAGCTCGACGTGGCCCGCATCCTTGCCACGCCAGAAATGCGCGAGCGATTTGCCGGCCAGGGCGCGGTGCCGGTCCCCAATACGTCCGAGGAGTTTGCTGCGTTCATCCGCGGCGAAATCGAAAAATGGTCGAAGGTGGTCAAGTTCTCCGGCGCACGCGTCGACTGATGCGAGCGCCCCTGTCCCGCGCCGCCCGACTGGCGGCCGTGCTGCTGCTGTTGTTTGTGCAGCTCACGCTGCCCGATCAGGCCGGCGCGCAACAAAGCCGTCCGCAACAGCAAGGCGCGCAGCAAACCCAGCCAACGCAGCCACCGCCGCGGCAGCCCGGCGACGAGCGCGTCGTGGCCAAGGTGTTCGGCCGCGATGTCAGCGTCTATGAACTGCAATGGCTGCGCACGCTCAACATTCAGGACGCCGCGCGCCGCCTGCGGGGCATCGCGCTCGGCGCAGCCGCCGAACGCTACGTCACCGAGAAGAAGCTGCAGGCCACGCCCGAGGACATCGCGGCATTTGCCAAGTGGAATGCCGCCTTTCGCAAGGCTGAACGCGGCGACCGCACGCAACGGTTGCAGCAGATCGAGACGCAGCTGAAGGCCGCCGGACTGTCGCCGCCGCAGCGCAAGCAGCTGGAGGACGAAAAACAGGTGCTGCGGGCATTTGGCGCGATGCAGGACCTGCGGCAGAGCCGTCCGCTGGGCCCCGGTGATGAAGACCGGGCGCTGCGCGTGTGGATCGAGGGTCACAAGCTGCGCAAGGCGCTGTACGAGCAATATGGCGGGCGCGTCGGCATGACGGCTTTCGGGCCCGATCCGGTCGGCGCCACCGAAGCCTGGCTGCGCGAGCACGAGAAGGCCGGCCGCCTGCGCATCCTCGACGAGAACCTGGCCGAGGAGTTCTGGCTGGCGTTCGAGCGCGAGCCGCGCGAGCCCGCACGGCCAGAGCAGATCGATTTCTCGTACTACTGGCTCAAGCCCATTCCGCAGTTCGCCAAGTAGCGGCGATGCACGCCACCGCACAGCTTGGCTTGACCGGCGCACCGGGCATCGAAACCGGCAAGCTGCGGCGCTTTGGCTTGCGCCAGATGGCATGCGAAGGAGTGTCCTAGTGTCCCGACCCATAAGTTTCGAAGCATTGCCAGGGGCGTGCCGAATGGTGGCCCACAGCAATGGCGAAATCGCCGCCAGACGCGAAGCCGCGCGCAGCCGGGTTGGGAACCCGGCGAGCACGGCGCGAAAGTATGGCGGCGGTTGTCGCCATTGTTGTTTCGAAACTTATGGGTTGGGACACTAGATGGCGACGGCCAAGAAGGTTGCTGCCGCAGCCCGCCCGAAGTCGACCGCGCGCGGGCCAGCGCGCACGCTCCCAGCCCAAGGGAGTCGGCCGGGACTCGTGTCGGCGCAACCGCTGGCGCGGCCCGCAGCGGTGCGCACGGACGCGCAACGCCCGCCACCGGCCGATGTGGACGGCGCTTTTCAGCTGCTCAAGGCCGTACTCGAGCGCCACGTTCACAGTTTGCAGGTGCAGTTCAACACGCCAGAGAACTACACCGTGGTGTCGCGTCGGCTCGACCCAAAGGGCGCACCACGCGAGTTCAGCGTGTTGCTCAAGCTGAAGGCCCATGTAAGCTTCAAGCTCATGCCGCTCGCGCAGTTTCCGGAGTTGGCAAGCACCCTGCCGTCCGAGCTGAAGGCGCGCCTGCAGGGCAGGTCGGCATTCAGCTTCACGCACCCCGAGCCAGGGCTTGCCGGCGCACTCGACGCGCTGGTGCGCAGCGCCTTGGCGCGTGCGCGCAGCGCTGGCCTTGCCTAGCAACCCAACGCCCGCACGTAGCCTCTCGCGGCGCCGACTGCCACCCAAGCGTCCGATGTCCAGTGAATAGGCGGTCGTTTGCCTAGGCTTTTCGCTCGCCTGGCGGGTTGTCATCCTCGCTACCCTGCTTCTCGTTTGCAATGGCATGCCAGAAGTGAATCAAGCGAAAGAGGACGCCGTGTTGATGCGGGTGTGCGAGCGAGGCAACGAGATTCAGATCGAGCTGACGGGCGTGGCCGGCCGGCACGAACAGATCCTGCGCGCGGTGTTTGCGTGCCGTCTGTCGGCGGCACACTCTGGTGACGCGCATCTTTTGCCGCAGGTGTCGGTCAAGACACGCTCCAACACCATGCGCATCAGCCTGCGTTGCGTGCAGGGTGGGCACATGGAGCCGGACGCGGTGTATCGCTCCCTGCGCCAGGCGCTGTTCTCGGTCCAGCCTGCGGCGGTCTGAGCGCCCGAGCAGCACGGCCGCATACTGTCGGCGTGACCGCCGACGACCTCATTGCCAACTACGCGCTGGCGCCCCACCCCGAGGGCGGCTGGTATCGCCGCGTCTACACCGCGACCTTGCTCGTGAGCGAGGGCGCGCGCGAGCGACCGGCTGTCACGAGCATCGTGTATCTGCTGCGCGCGGGCGAAACGAGCCGGTGGCACCGGGTGCGCTGCGACGAGCTGTGGCACTTCTACGGCGGCGCACCACTGGAGTTGCTGCGTGCGGATGCCGCGCTGGAACGCGTGGAGCAATTGCGGCTGGGTGTGATGGACGCGCGGGATGCCGCACTCATGCATCCCATTGCCGCCGGCGGCTGGCAGGCCGCCCGCAGCACGGGCGCGTACAGCCTCATGGGATGCAGCGTGGCGCCGGGCTTCGCGTTCGAGGACTTCACGCTGCTGGCCGACGCGCCTCAGTGGGCCGCGCGATTGCGTGCGCGCTGGCCGCAGTACGCCGAGTTCATGTAACGCGGGTCGCAAACACGCCCACGGCGACCGGCAGGCTCAGGAGCCCACCCCGTCGAACTCGATCGAGACGCACACCGCCGCGTGATCGGAAAGGACGCGACCCAGGTCCAGGCCGTTTTGCGCTGGGCGCGAGCGACACTGGCGCCGCTCGCTCAGATGGTCGTTGAGGACCTGCACCGCCGCGACACGGCCAAGCGTCCGCGCACTCGCTGGCACGAACGCCTCCGACACCAGAACGTGGTCGATCCGCTCGGGCGAACCGCCATGCAAGATCGTGTACGCAACATCGCGCGCCCGGCTCAGGTGCGCGTGGTCTACGACGTCGAGCGCGTTGAACAGCCGGTGTGCGCGCGCTTCCTGGTGGTCAGCCTGCCATGACGTGTCGGCGACGATCTGCGTGGTCACCGCATTGGCCTCGTCGTTGAAGTCGCCGGCTACGATCACGGGCTCGGCCGCATCGCGCGTGGCCTCGACCACGAGCTGGCGCAGAGCTGCCGCCTCGGCCGCGCGCATGAGCAGCGCGCGCAGCTGGCCGCGCGCCGCGCTGGCGAGATCGGCCTGATCTTCGCCGGGAGCAAACTCGGGGCGGCGCGATTTCAGGTGCACATTGATGAGCGTGAGCGCTGTGGCGCCGCGCGGTGTGAGAAGCGGCACGCGCGCCCGCAGCAGCGGCCGTGAGAATCGCGTGTGCGGTGCGCACTCGGGCACCGCCACGGCGCAAGCCTCGGGCAGATCGACGATCGAGTCCACCTTGGGCTGCCACGGGGTGCGCCACATCAGGCCCAGGCGCGGCTTGCGGTTGTCTTCGCCCGCAAACGGCACGGTGAATGACCAGGCCCGTCCCTGCCCCACGGTCTGGCGCACGACGTCGGAGAGCGCCTTTTCGTGGAACACCTCTTGCAGCAGGATGAAATCGGCGGCGAGGCGATCAAGCATCGTCGCCAGCCATTGTGTCTTGGCCAGGTACTCGTCAGCGCCATAGGGAGGCCAGCCGTCGTAGATCGGCCGGTTGGGCAGCGTCAGGTTCAGGCAATTGAGCGTGGCGAGCCGAAAGCCCGTGACCACGGGAGGCGACGATGGAACCATGCGACGGACGGTACCGAGGCCGCCACCCCTTGGTCAATCGAGAGTCGCAAGCGCGTCAGTGCGCGCCGGGCACGCAGGGCCCGATCGCCAATTGGCGCAATCGGCCGTCTGCCGGCCTCAGGGCGCGCCGAGCGGCAGGTTGACGAGCGGCAGCGCTGTCTTGCCCACCGGGCCGGGATGCCGACGGGGTTCTGGATCGCCGTGCCGTACGAGCAGACCCGCCAGCAGCGCGAGCAATAGTGAACGCAGCACGCGCCGCGTTTGATGCCCCAGCCGGATGCGTGGCTGGCGACGCACGAGCCGGCGAGGCAGCGAAACCTGTTCGTGTTTTGCAGACGATGCGTGAAGATCGAGCATCTGAGTTGCTTCCCGATCCGCCCCCGGGCTCTTTCGGCGCCTCCCGGCTCCAACTGAGCAAAAAGAAAATAGACGCGGCGGTGAAGGAGACCTGCTGTGATTTCCGCCGCGCCTGGGGAAAACTCAACCGGCAGCGCCGACGCGACCACCGAGGCGCGTGACCCAGGGCAGTTGCACGGCCTTCCTGCCACCTTCGCGCACGCCGTTGTCGGCCAGCCGACCCTCGACTCCGCCCTCGATCCCCCACAACTGCGTGAGGCCGGCTTGTTGCAACAGCACTGCAGCGGCCTGCGCCAGTTGGCCGTCCGCACAGAGCAACAGGACGGGCGGCGCCGGGACGCCGAAGCGCGTCGCGACCAGCTGGCGCACGGTAGCGACGAATGCGGGGTTGGCGTCGCCTTCGTCGAGTGCGCCGGGGTCGCGCAGCATCAGGGGCACGAGAGCATCGACGCTGGCCGCCGCGCCGGTCTCCCGCAGGGCGATCGCATCGCGCACATCGAGCAGCAGCACCATGCTGCCGCCCTGCTCCTTCAACTGGTACGCATCGACCGCAGTGATTCGTGCGACCGGAGGGCGCGCCATCCGATCACCGTCACAAGTGGCGAAGGACGCGACATCAATTTCGTGCTTGAGGCAGGCACTGTCGGCCACCACCATGGGCTGGCCATGCGCCGGCAGGGCACCGGCCCACAGCAGCAGAGCGGCCAGGAAGAGCGGAGTCGGATTCATCGATCGATCCTTTCATCGTTGAGCGCCGCCCGGCAGCCGGCGTGGCGCGGTGTGGCCTGGCGATTCAAGCCTAAAAACCGCAGTTGTCGGCCGCAAGACGCACCAAGTCGCTGTCGCGACTGAACAATTCGAGCGGCGGTCGATCACCGGTTTGGAACTGCTCCGCAGTCGCGGGAATTGCCCGGAAAGCCGCGCCAACACTCGATCTGCGCTGTTTGGCAGCAATGACAACTGCGGTTTCTAGGTTCAAGTCATTGCACGGCCGGTTCGCCCTGGTAGCGCGGCGGGGTGGCGCGCAGTTCTTCGCGCGAATCGGTGCTGGACCCCGCCGTAACCGGCCGCGCAGCGCTGGCCTGCAGAGCAGCGCCCAAGGTGCCGTGGCCGAAGGCGACCGCGACCGATTCGGTCGGCGCGGTCACGGGCCGCGTAACGACCGCCGCAGCGATCAGGGCTGTGGCGAGCGTGACCGCCGCGCAGGCGCGGAACACGGCCAGACTGCGGCGCTCGTCGGCGGACAATGGAACATCGAAGCGAGATTTCATGGTCTTCCTCCCTTGGCACTGCGTGGTGCCGGTGTGCGGAGAACTGTGCGGGACGCTGCCCCACGGATCACCCACCGCTGCCTGTCGAATATCCGGACTTGGGCAGGCACGCCAATGCCACGCCACGCGGTCCGGTGAACGGATGCGGACCCGCGCGACGAGCGCTCCGCGGTGGCCGCAGTCCGCAAGCTGTCTTCGGCAGTCCTCACTGGGCTAAACGCAGCCAGCCGGGCCCGGCTATCACCGGATCGCCCACGCGCCGCGCGGCCACCGGGGATTCCGCTGGCCGGGCGCTCGCCGGCCGGACCGGCCACCAGCGCGGCGAGCCACGGCGCCGCCCGAGCGGCCACGGTCCACCTGACGCATCGCCTAGACTGCACGGTTGCGTCGCGCATCCGCCCCTGCGCCGCCCTCTCCCGTACTGCCTGCCCCCATGCCCGACGGCTCCAGTTCTCCCGACAAGGTCATCCGCATCCGCGGCGCCCGCCAGAACAACCTCAAGCAGCTCGACCTCGATCTGCCCACCGGCGAGCTGATCGTCGTCACCGGTGTCTCCGGCAGCGGCAAGAGTTCGCTGGTGTTCGACACGCTGTATGCCGAGGGGCAGCGGCGCTACGTCGAGACCTTCTCGCCCTACGCGCGCCAGTTCCTCGACCGCATGGACCGGCCGCAGGTCGATCGCATCGACGGCGTGCCGCCGGCCATTGCCATCGACCAGACCAACCCGGTGCGCACCAGCCGCAGTACGGTCGGCACGATGACCGAGATCAACGACCACCTGAAGCTGCTGTTCGCGCGCGCCGGACGCCTGTTCTGCCGCGGCTGCGGCAAGGAGGTCACGCGCGACAACCCGGCGTCGATCTTCGCGTCGCTCGAACTTCACTGCGCCGGACACGAGGACGCCCGCGTGACGCTGACCTTTCCGGTGAGGGTGCCGAAAAACTTCAAGGAGGAGGAAGTCCGCGCCAACCTGCAAGCGCAGGGCTACACGCGCATCCATGGGGAGCGTGTGGTGACCGCCGAAGGCGAGACGACCAAGGCGCTCGACGTGGTGCAGGACCGGTTCAAGTGGAGCGGCGTCGAGCGCCAGCGCGTGATGGAGGCGATCGAGAGCGCGCTGCGCTTCGGCAGCGGCCGGGTCGATTCCACAATCCGAAAATCGGGGTCAGACCCCGATTTTCTCGTGCGCTATAGCGACGACCTGCATTGCGCCGACTGCGACATCCACTACGCCGAGCCCAACCCGAGCACCTTTTCGTTCAACTCACCGCTCGGTGCCTGCGAGAGTTGCCGTGGCTTTGGCCGCGTGATCGGTTTTGATCTCGGGCTCGTGATTCCCGACGAAAGCAAGACGCTCCGTGAAGGCGCGGTGAAACCCTGGCAGACCAAGAGCTTCGAAGAATGCCAGCGCGATCTCGAGAAGTTTGCGCCGCAGTTTGGCGTGCCGCTCGACACGCCATGGAAGCTGATGCAGCCCGAGCACCGCGAGTGGGTCGTCGAAGGCCAAAAGAAGTGGACCGGCAAGTGGCAGAAGGAGTGGTACGGCATCAAGCGCTACTTCGCCTGGCTGGAGAGCAAGGCGTACAAGATGCACATCCGCGTGCTCTTGTCGCGCTACCGCAGCTACACCGAGTGCACGGCCTGTGGCGGCGCGCGCCTGAAACTCGATGCGCTGCTCTGGCGCGTGGGCGCGAAGGACGATGCAGACGCGGCGCTGGATAGTGACGGCCGCTACACCCGCTACAAGCCGGTGCACGCGCACTGGTCGGCCGCGACGCTGCAGAACATGCCCGGCCTGTCGGTGCACGACCTCATGTTGTTGCCGCTGGACCGCGTCCGCGCGTTCTTCGATCGCATCCAGTTCACGGGCGTGCTCGATGAAGCGACCGAACTGCTGCTTGACGAGGTACGTGCGCGGCTGAAGTTCCTGTGCGACGTGGGCCTGGGGTATCTCACGCTCGACCGCCAGAGCCGAACGCTCTCGGGCGGCGAGGTGCAGCGGATCAACCTCACGACCGCACTGGGCACCTCGCTCGTCAACACGCTGTTCGTGCTCGACGAGCCCTCGATCGGCCTGCATCCGCGCGACATGCACCGCGTGGTGGAGGTGATGCACCGGCTGCGCAATGCCGGCAACTCGCTGTTGGTGGTCGAGCACGACCCGCAGGTGATGCTGGCGGCCGATCGCATCATCGACATGGGCCCGGGGCCGGGTGAGCGCGGCGGCAGCATCGTGTTCAACGGCTCGCCGGCCGAGATCCGGCAGGCGAGCACGCTCACGGGCGAGTACCTCTCAGGCCGCAAGCAAGTCGAGGTGACCGCGCTGACGCGTGACGGCTACGCGACGCGCAACGTGCGGCCGAACACGCCGCGCCTGCTGCTGGAGGGTGCACGCGAGCACAACCTCAAGGACCTGAGTGTCGAGTTTCCGCTCAATCACCTGGTGGTCGTCACCGGCGTCTCGGGCTCGGGCAAGAGCACGCTGATCCAGGACGTGCTGTATCCGGCGCTGTGCAAGGCCAAGGGCAAATCCACGGAGGCACCCGGCGCCTTCGACCGCCTGCTGGGTGACGACTACCTCGCCGACGTGGCGATGGTCGACCAGAGCCCGATCGGCAAAACCACCCGGAGCAACCCGGCGAGTTACGTCGGCGCCTGGGACTGCATCCGCGCGCTGTTCGCCAAGGCCGAGCTGGCGGTGGAGCGCAACTACACCGCCGGCATGTTCAGCTTCAACGCCGGTGACGGACGCTGCCCCACCTGCGGCGGCAACGGCTTCGAGCACGTGGAGATGCAGTTCCTGTCCGACGTGTACCTGCGCTGCCCCGATTGCGACGGCAAGCGTTTCCGGCCCGAGGTGCTGGAAGTCTCGATCACGCGCCGCGGCCGCAAGCTCTCGGTGGCCGACGTGCTCGATCTCACGGTCAGCGAGTCGCTCGCCTTCTTTGCCGACGACCGCGAGGTGGTGCGGGCGCTGCAACCAATCGCCGACGTGGGCCTGGAGTACGTGAAGCTCGGCCAGCCGGTGCCGACGCTGTCCGGTGGCGAGGCGCAGCGATTGAAGATCGCCGGGTTTCTCGCGGATGCCGCCAAGAGCGGCATCACCGAGCAGGTGGCCGGCAAGCTCGCCCGCAAGGGCGCCTTGCTGCTCTTCGACGAGCCGACCACCGGCCTGCACTTCGACGACGTGGCCAAGCTGATGCGCGCGCTGCGCAAGTTGCTCGCCGCCGGTCACTCGCTCGTCGTCATCGAGCACAACCTTGATGTGATCGCCGCCGCCGACTGGATCATAGACCTGGGGCCGGAGGGCGGCGATACCGGCGGCGAAATCGTGACCGCCGGCACGCCATGGCAGGTGATGGAGCACGCGAGCTCGCACACCGGCCGGGCGCTGCGCGACTACGAAGCCGAACTCGCCCGCGGCAGCCGGATCATGGCCGCCGAGCCGCCGGCACGCTCGCTGCAGTCGATCATCAGCGCGCGCCGCAACGTCATCGAGGTCAAACACGCACGCGAGCACAACCTCAAGGGCATCGACGTCGAGATTCCGCGCGACACCTTCACCGTGATCACGGGTGTCTCGGGCAGCGGCAAGTCGACGCTCGCCTTCGACATCTTGTTCAACGAAGGGCAGCGGCGCTACCTCGAAAGCCTTAACGCCTACGCGCGCTCCATCGTGCAGCCCGCGGGCAAGCCGGATGTCGATGCGATCTACGGCATCCCGCCGACGGTGGCGATCGAGCAGCGCACCTCGCGCGGCGGCCGCAAGTCCACCGTCGCGACGATGACCGAGGTGTATCACTTCTTGCGGCTGCTCTACATGAAGCTCGGCGTGCAGTACTGCCCGCAGGATCATGTGCCGGTGCGGCCGCAAAGCTTCGACGCCATCGTCGCGCAACTGCTTCGCGACAAGGATGCGGGAGGAATGCGGGGCCAGCACATTGGCCTGCTCGCGCCCTTGGTCGTCAATCGCAAGGGCCTGTACACCGATCTCGCCAAGTGGGCCGCCAACAAGGGCTACACGCAGCTGCGCGTGGATGGCGAGTGGCTGCCCACCGCCAAGTGGCCGAGGCTCGATCGCTTTCGCGAGCACACCATCGAGCTGCCGGTCGCACACCTCGTCGTCAGCGCCAGCAACGAAGCGCAGCTGCGTCATTGCCTGCAACAGACGCTCGACTACGGCCAGGGCATCGTCACGGTGATTGCGCCGCTCGACAAGCTGTGGGCGGCGCACTGCCCGTCGCCGCAGACGTTGCCCGCGGGGCAGGCCGTCTCGCTGCCCCCGGGCGTGTCGTGGGCCGATGCGCAGCAGCGCGTGTTCTCGACCAAGCGCGCCTGCCCGGTGTGCAGCCGCTCGTTCCCCGAGCCCGATCCGCGCATGTTCTCGTACAACAGCAAGCACGGCTGGTGTCCGGGCTGCTTTGGCACGGGACTGAAGCTCACCGGCTTTGATGCCGAGCAGACCGGTGAAGAGACGATCTGGAACGCGTGGCTCGAAGGCGAGGCAGTGCCCTGCGAAGTCTGCAACGGCCAACGCCTTAATGCGACTTCACTTGCGGTGCAGTGGCAGGGGCGCTCGATCGCGCAATTGGCTGCCGGCTCGGTCGACGACGCAAAGACACTGTTCGGCCAGTTGCAGCTCGACGGCCGCGAAGCGCAGATCGCGCAAGACGTGCTCGCCGAGATCCGTTCGCGGCTGGACTTCCTGCAGGAGGTCGGCCTCGGCTATCTCGCACTCGACCGCGCCGCGCCCACGCTGTCGGGCGGCGAGGCACAGCGCATCCGCCTGGCCGCGCAGCTCGGCTCCAACCTGCAGGGCGTGTGCTACGTGCTGGACGAGCCGACCATTGGCCTGCATCCGCGCGACAACCGCATCCTGCTCAACGCACTCACCAAGCTCGAAGGCAAGGGCAACACACTGGTGGTGGTGGAGCACGACGAAGACACGATCCGCCGCGCGCAGCACATCATTGATATTGGTCCCGGTGCTGGCGTGCGCGGTGGCCGTGTGGTCGCGCAAGGTACGCTGGCCGAAGTGATGGCCGCGCCGGAGTCGCTCACAGGCAGGTACCTGAGGACGCCGCTGGAACATCCGGCACAGCCGCGTCGTGCCGTCGATAAGAGCACGCCGCGGCTGAAGCTGCGCGGCGCCTCGCTGCACAACCTGCGCAAGACCGACGCCGACATTCCGCTCGGCCGCCTGTCGGTCGTGACCGGCGTCTCGGGCAGTGGCAAGTCCACGCTGGCGCGCGACGTGCTGCTGACCAACTTGCAGCAAGCGGTGGCGACACCGTTCCCCCGCACGCCCTACGAGAAGGGCAAGAAGACGGACCCGGCCGTGCTGCCGGTCCGCGGCCAGCGCGAGTTCAGCGCCTGGCACGGCTGCGAGGGCATCGACGGCTGGGATGCGCTCGACCGCGTGCTGGAAGTCGACCAGACGCCCATCGGCAAGACGCCGCGCTCCTGCCCGGCCACCTATGTCGGCTTCTGGGACACCATCCGCAAGCTCTTTGCCGACACGCAGGAAGCGCGCATGCGCGGCTACGGCGCCAACCGCTTCAGCTTCAACACAGGCGAGGGTCGCTGCCACGCGTGCGAAGGCCAGGGGCTGCGCACCATCGAGATGAATTTCCTGCCCGACGTGAAGGTGCTGTGCGATGTCTGCGGCGGGCGGCGCTTCAATCGCGAGACGCTGGGCGTGCACCTGCGCGGCAAGAGCGCGGGCGACGTGCTGTCGATGGAGATCGACGATGCGGTGAAGTTCTTCGAGAACTCGCCCTCGATCGCGCGACCCTTGCAACTGATGCAAGACGTCGGTCTCGGCTACCTGACGCTCGGCCAGCCCTCGCCCACGCTCTCCGGCGGCGAGGCGCAGCGCATCAAGCTCGTCACGGAGCTAGTCAAGGTGCGGATGGACGAGGGCCTCACCCGCACCGGCCGCGCTTACAAGGCACCGCACACGCTGTATGTTCTCGACGAACCCACCGTGGGACTGTCGATGGCCGACGTGGACAAGCTGATCCGCGTGCTGCACCGGCTGGTGGACGCCGGCAACACCGTGGTCGTGATCGAGCACAACCTCGATGTCATCGCCGAGGCAGACTGGGTCATCGACCTCGGGCCCGAAGGCGGCACCGGCGGCGGCGAGGTGGTCGCGCAGTGCGCGCCGCAGGAGTTGGCGACGCGCGACACGCATACAGGGAGAGCGTTGCGGGCGTTTGCACGCAGCTAGGCGCGCAGGTCCTTGCGCCGTGCGTCGGTCTTTTCGCGTTTACGCGGCGCTATCGCTTAGCGGCGGCGAGCTTCGTTTGCACCAAGCGAAAGATTGGCCACGGCAGATCACCTGCGTTTTGTCTTGCGAAAGAGCGTAAGCAGAGTATGGCGAGCCAACAGCGACGCCCGCTACGCGGTTGCCTTGCGCCACTCGGCGTTGCCTCTGGCTTGAAGGTCAACGGATGCCCTTCTGCCTGGCCTTCTCCTGTCGCGGGGAAAGGGAAGCGGAACGCCCGGCCCGACTTGGTGGCAGCTCGACTCGTCGCCCCTCTCGCTGTCTAGGCAGACAGCCAGGAATTGGGTTGAGTCTTTGGCACATGCTTTCTGAGACGCGGAGCAGTGCAATCCAGGGCGGGAACAAGGGATCAAGTCCGAGGCACGTGGGGCACGCCAGTAGCGCGTGTTCGTCTCAAGTTTGGCGACCGCCGCTACAGACGAGCAGAAGAAGGCGGCCGCATAGCGGCCGTCCCAGCGGCGCGCCTTTCGTCGGCCACTTTCTTTCGCGGACAAGGAACGTGACGGACCACCCGCGGCCACAGAGTGGCGAGCCGCAGCCAACCGACGCCGTATCGCAGCTTTAGCCCGGATGTTTCACCAGCCACTGCCGTATGGGCCTGGTGGAGCAAGTGACCGTGCCATTTGGGCGTTTCTGATGGCGTAAGCGGGTCATTGCAGCGTGGCTCTGTCGGGATGATGGCCGCGGGTCGCACGCGCCCCCTCCCCGGCTTGGGCCGCGGGCCTGGTTGGTGTCAACGCGCGGGCCAGGCACTGGATGGGGGGCTACGGGCTGAGCGCGGCCAGCCGAGCGGCGGCCAGGGCGAACAGCTCGCGCAAGGGGTGGTGGCTGGCCAACATCACCCGCACGCGGCGCGTGTTGCGCAGGATCGCCGCGCCGATCTTCAGCAGCCGCACGCG
>JADCGX010000130.1 GCA_020248785.1 Burkholderiales bacterium
CACCCAGGACCACGCTAACCCGCGGGCAGTACGCACCATTGCTACATCGGTCTTCCGCGGCACCGAATCCGACATTGCCACAACCCGCCCGCACAGTGTTTCTTCGGCGCGATTTGCGGGCTCGGGCCGATTACTTCGCTAACCTCCCCTTCCACGGAGTACGAACTGATGACCGCCGTCACATCCATGAACACCGGTGCATCGGCATAGCGCACCTTGAGCAGGTTGACCAGCATTTGCCGCTTCCACGACTCGGAGATCGTGGTGATGTAGTCGAATCGATCCCGCGAGACGGTGGGCGGACCAACACTCGCACACCCGGTGAGCAGCAGCATCCCGACACAGGCGACTCGCATCAAAGCCTTCATACATCCGTCCAGATCTGCCGCGGGTCCTGCTCATGTCGAGGCTTACGCGGCTGAAGTGCCACGCGCGAACGCCAGCTTGGTGCTGATGGGTTCACGAGCCTTCAGGTTCGTCTTGCGGGACCAATCTTGAATCCAGCCCGCACGGTTTTTGCCGTCCAACGCCTGTCCGTTGACCTCGGACAAGGGAAGGCGCATGTCGCTTGCAGGGCCTGCGTCGCATAGGGCACATGGATGCGCGATCTTGCCCGGCGGAACGCCGACGCACGTGTTGGAGTGCGCATCATGTGGCCCGCTGTTTGTCCCGCAGGATCTCGCGCGAGGTTGCGGCCACCAGCGGGTGCAGCCGCCATCGCGCTGAGGACGCAAGCTCGGCTTCGTTGCGTCGCGAGCACTCGCGATGTCGCGCAGGTCCGTTGGTGGCGCGCAAGCCGGACGTCCGCTTTTCCCGGAACAGACCTGATCCAGCGCGCCGAGCTAACGAAACCGCAGGTTCGCTCGAGAGAGATCGGCGATCGAAGTACAGCCCATCAGCTTCATGTCGCGCTCGAGTTCCGCGCGCATCAAGGTGAGCGCGCGCTCGACGCCAGCCTGGCCGGCGGCCGCGAGGGGGAACAGGTAGTAGCGGCCGATGCCCACCGCCTTGGCGCCGAGGGACAAGGCCTTTAGAACGTGGGTGCCGCGCTGCACGCCGCCGTCCATCATGACGTCGATGCGGTCACCGACGGCATCGACGATCTCGGCCAGTTGGTCGAACGCGGCGCGCGAGCCATCGAGTTGGCGGCCGCCGTGGTTCGACAGGATGATGCCGCTGCAGCCGATGTCGACGGCGCGGCGCGCATCCTCCACCGACATGATGCCCTTGAGGCAGAACCTGCCGCCCCAGAAGCGCACCATCTCGGCGACGTCGTCCCAGGTCATCGATGGATCGAGCATCTCGGTGAAGTAGCGCTGGATCGACATCGTCCCGCGGCCCATGTCGACATGCCCTTCGAGCTGCGGCAGGCGAAAGCGCTCGTGCAGCGCGTAGTTGATGGCCCAAAGCGGCTTGATCGCAAACTGCAGGATGCCGGCCGCAGTGAGCCGGAACGGGATGGAGAAGCCCGTGCGCTTGTCGCGCTCGCGGTTGCCGCCGGTAATGCTGTCCACCGTTAGCATCATCACGTTCACGCCGGCCGCCTTGGCACGCTCGAACATGGCGCGATTCAGTCCCCGGTCCTTGTGAAAGTAAAACTGGTAGCACTGCGGGTTGACGTGGGCACGGCGCAGGTCCTCCAGGCTCACGGTCCCGAGGGACGAGACGCCGAACATCGTGCCGAACTTGGCGGCCGCTGCGGCCACCGCCCGCTCGCCGTCGTGGTGGAACAAGCGCTGCAGCGCGGTCGGCGAGCAGTACACGGGCAGCGCGAGCTTCTGGCCCATGACGGTGACGGCGAGATCCACCTCGCCAACGCCGCGCAGCACGTTGGGCACGAGGTCGCAGCGGTCGAAGCTCGCGGTGTTCTGCCGGTAGGTCACCTCGTCGTCCGCGGCCCCGTCGATGTAGTTGAATATGGGTCCCGGCAGGCGCCGCTGCGCGAGCCGGCGGAAGTCCTGGAAGTTGTGGCAGTCGCTCAAGCGCATGGCGTGGCTGCACGACTCGCGGCGCGCCCCTCGAAGGTTAAATGTGGCATTCAGTGGCGCGTGCTGCTGCCGCCGTGCTCGCCGACACGCAGAAAGTCCGGCACTTCGGCACGGTCTGCATCGCGCATCGCCTCGGTCGCCGGCTCCACGCCGACCACCTCGACGTCGAAGCGCAACGCCCGGCCTGCCAGCGGATGATTGCCGTCGAGCACGGCGACGTCGTCGGTGAGATCGACGACGCGATAGAGACGGCCGTCCTGTGGCTGACCGGGTACGCCTTCGAACTGCATGCCCAGATCGACGTCCTTGCCGAGCTTGGCCAAGGCAACGAGGTGCAGCAACCTGACGTCGTCATCGCCAAAGGCGTCTTCGGGCTCGAGCCACACGCTCGTCGCGAACCCGGTCTCCTGCCCTTCGAGCGCCTGTTCGATCTTGGGAAAAATGTCGCCGGCGCCGTGCAGGTACACGAGCGGCACTTCGCTTTCCTCCATGAGCTCGCCCTGCGCGTCATACATCTTGACTTGCAGGCTGACGAGGTGACCGGCGGTGATCTTCATGACATGGCAAAGGCGGGCAAGGGCCGCCGATTGTCGCACTCCGCCTTTCACCCTTTCATGGCAGACCCAGCCGCTCGGCGTGCCAGAACAGCGCGCGGTCGAACGGGGCCCAGCGCGCGGTGCGCACGCCCGCCTGCGCAAGGCCGCGGCGCACCCACTCGTTGCTCGTGAGTACCATGCTGTAGTGGCCGGTCCCTTCGAAGAAGGCGTCGGTGGCGAAGTCGCCGGGATGGTCGATCTTGATCGGCGCACCTTGCGCATCACGCGCAAAGCCAGCCTTCACGTAGGCAACCAGATCGAGATACTGGTCCTCGGTGAGCCACAGCCTGTGGCCGCGGTACTCCTGCGGGCGCGCAAGGAACTCCACGTGCATTGCCGCCGGCCCCCGCCCTGTCAACGCGCGCCAGGCGATCGACGGCCGCAATTCGCGCCACGTTGGCGTGTTCATGTAGAAGGCGCGGTCACCCCAGCCAAAGGCGATCCAGTTCGTCGCGGAGGCGGGCGCCCGCGTGAGATCGACCACGGCAGAGGGCGGAAACTCGCGCGTCCAGTTGTACGGTGCTCGTGCCGGCAGCACGAGGTCGGCATGCACACCGTTGGTACGCAAGTAAACCGGCACGCCGCCGCGTTCCTCGGGCGTGGTGACGAACAACGGGTTGACCGTGGCCAGACCAAGCGCGAGGGCCGCGCCGAGATAGATGAGCGGCGGCAGCAACAGCGCCGTCGCGAGCAACGCAAAAGCTGTCCTCCAGCGCCGGCCGCGCCTGCGCATGGTGTTGCCGCTAGCGCGGGACGCGGAAGGATTCCTGCACGCCGTCGGGCGTGCCGAGCAGCAGCACATCGGCGCGGCGTGCCGCGAACAGGCCATTGGTGACGACGCCGACGATCTGGTTGATACGCGTCTCGGTGGCCACAGGGTCCGTGATCGACAGGCCGTGCACGTCGAGGATCACGTTGCCGTTGTCGGTCATAACGCCCTCGCGCCACTTGGGTGTGCCGCCCAGCCGGGCGAGCTCGCGCGCCACGTGCGCACGCGCCATCGGGATCACTTCCACCGGCAGCGGAAACTTGCCGAGCACCGCGACGCGCTTGCTGGCATCGGCAATGCACACGAAGCTGCGCGCCACCGCGGCCACGACCTTCTCGCGCGTCAGTGCCGCGCCACCGCCCTTGATCATGCAGAAGCCAGGATCGATCTCGTCGGCGCCGTCGATGTAGACCGGGATGTCGTCGACCTCATTGAGATCGAGCATGCGGATGCCCTTGTCCTGCAACCGCTGCGCGCTGCGCACCGAACTGGACACAGCGCCGGCGATCGGCGTGCCAGCCGCTGCCAGCGCGTCGATGAACAGGTCCACCGTGGAGCCCGTGCCCACACCAAGGATGCGATTCGGCAAGACGTGCCGCACGGCGGCTTGCGCGACGAGGCGCTTGAGTTCGTCCTGGGTGGGCATGGCGAGTTTCCAAAGGCTGACGGGAGCGGATCATAGTCGCCGCGACACCGACCCGGCTCGCGGTTAGCACGACCTCGCCGCGGGTTCGTTGGGGTCGTCGATGTCGCCCGTGTCCACGGGCGGTGGCTGGTGCGGCACATCGGAAAACCAGACGCTGCGTGGCCGCACCTCGTCCATCGCGCGCATCGCCGGATCGACAAAACGCGCGGGGCGCGGGCGAACCGTCAGGTTGTCGACAAGAATCGATGCCCAGTCCTCCGGCCGCTCGAGGACGAAGCCATGACCCAGCGGCTTGTAGACCACGTTGCCGTGCAGTTGCACACCGCGCGTGCCGCTGACGACCACGCCGCGCTGGAACGACTCATGGATGACGCAATCCTTCAGCATGCTGTCGCGCGCCACCTGGTTGTCGTACCAGTGCGCTGGATAGCGGCCCGGGCGATTGAATTGCCCCATGCGCCGGAACTCCACGCCAACAAAGCAGCCGCGTGAACCGCTCGCCACGCCGTTGCCCGAATCCTTGGGCAAACGACCCGCGATCAACATATGCGCGCCGTAGCCCGCATGGATCCCGTTGGCATCGCCCTCGATCGCAATGGAGCGCGACAGCAGGACCACCTTGGCGGCCGAATCGGTCAAGCCGTAGCGCATGCGTGCACGCTGCCCTTCATGCCGATGAGACACCGGAGCGTCGAGCGTGACGCGCAGCCCATCGGTCGTCACTCCGAAGATGCCGCGCTCCTCGATCAGCGGCCGTTCTGCGCCGCCCGAGGCGATGATGATCTTGTCGCCAGGGGACCAGTCGACCGGTTCGCTCAGCCGCACGAGAATCGTGCCCGGCGTCGTCGAATCGCTGAGCCTGGCCCAGGCCCGACGCCGCGGACCGAACAGTTCGATGGCACCGCCGTTCACGGCAGCGAGGAACTTGCTGCCCAGACCGTGGATCAGGTTGAAATTGCGGCCTGTGCCGAGCGTGAAGACCAGCCGATGCGCGAACGCCCGCCGCGCGTCTCCCGCCCGCATAACGCCATCGCCACTGACCAGAATGCCAATCGCCTTGACCTGCAGGTCGCGTGCGGCGAAGAGCACAGTGCCCTGGATCTCCAGCACGGTGACCTCGATGTTCTCGTCGATCAAGAGCGTGCAGCCTGCCGGAACCTGAACCACATCGTTTGGACCAGGCTTGCGGCCGCCCCAGGTGGCGGGCGATGACCAGGCAAGCGCATCGGCATAAGCACCGACAGCCCCATCCGCCGACACAGGAGAAAAAATGGTGCCGCCCCGATGGCGAACCAGAGAAAAGCTCACATCGCACTCCCACACAACCGCCTGCCGTCCAGGGCGACGGCGATCAAGCTCAACGCTCGGCGTGAAGGGTAACGGACGCGCGCCAGCGGTCAACAGGACCGCTGATGACGAGACCATGAGAGCTTGGGCCACGCCGGCCCGGCGCAGGTCTTGCCTGGGCTCAGCGGCGGGGCGGCGGCAGGTCGGTGCAGCTCCCCTCGGCGACCTCGGCTGCCATGCCGATCGACTCGCCCAGCGTGGGATGCGGATGGATCGTCTTGCCGATGTCCACCGCGTCGGCGCCCATTTCGATCGCCAGCGCGATCTCCCCGATCAATTCACCCGCGTGCGTGCCGACGATGCCGCCGCCGACCACCCGGTGCGTCGCTTCATCGAACAGCAGCTTGGTGAAGCCTTCGTCGCGGCCGTTGGCAATGGCCCGGCCCGAGGCACTCCACGGGAACAGGCCCTTCTTGATCGCAACGCCCTGCGCCTTGGCTTCCTCTTCCGTGAGGCCCACCCAGGCCACCTCGGGGTCGGTATAGGCGACCGAGGGAATCACCTTGGCGTCGAAGAAGGACTTCTCGCCGGCCGCCGCTTCGGCCGCCACGTGACCTTCATGCACCGCCTTGTGAGCCAGCATCGGCTGCCCGACGATGTCGCCGATCGCGTAGATGTGCGGGACATTGGTGCGCATCTGCCGGTCGACCGTGATGAAACCGTGCTCGCTCACCGCCACCCCGGCCTTCTCTGCACCGATCTTGCGTCCGTTGGGCGTGCGGCCGACCGACTGCAGGACGAAGTCGTAGCGCTGCGGCTCAGCCGGCGCGCCCTCGCCTTCGAACTTGACCCACAGGCCATCGGGTTTGGCCTCGACCGCCGTGGTGCGGGTCTTGAGCATGAGCTTGTCGAAGCGGCCGGCATTCATCTTGTGCCAGACCTTCACCAGATCGCGGTCGGCGCCGAGCATCAGGCCGTCCATCATCTCCACGACATCCAGGCGCGTGCCGAGCGCGGAGTACACGGTAGCCATCTCGAGCCCGATGATGCCGCCGCCGATCACGAGCATTTTCTTGGGCACCTCACGCAACTGCAGTGCGCCGGTGGAGTCGACGATGCGCGGATCGTCGGGCAGGAAGGGAAGGCGCACCGCCGCCGAGCCGGCCGCGACAATGGCGCTGCCAAAGCGCACCACCGTCTTCTCACCGGTCTTGTCCTGGCTCGGTCCGGCGCTGAGCTCGACTGCGACGTGATGCGGGTCGATGAAGCTGCCGTAGCCGCGCACAACGGCGACCTTGCGCATCTTGGCCATCTGCGCGAGCCCGCCGGTGAGCTTGCCGACTACCTTGTCCTTATGGGCGCGCAGCTTGGAAAGATCAATCGACGGTGCGCCAAAGCTGATCCCCAGGTCGGCGAAGTGCTTCGCCTCGTCCATCACCGCGGCCACGTGCAGTAGGGCCTTGGACGGAATGCAGCCAACGTTCAGGCACACACCGCCTAGCGTGGCGTAGCGCTCCACCAGCACGACCTTCTTGCCGAGATCGGCCGCTCGAAATGCTGCCGAATAGCCGCCGGGGCCTGCGCCGAGCACGAGCACGTCGCACTCCAAGTCCGCCCTGCCTGCAAAGCTGCCCGCGCTCGCGGCCATAGTGACGGCAGCGGCCGGGCCAGCGCGGTCACCATCGCCCGTGGTCTGACCCGCGCTGCCCTCGCCAGCGGTTACAGGAGCGGCAGAGGGCGCGAGCGCGGCAGACGGCGCAGATTGAGCGCTCGCGCTGGCCTCGAGAACCAGGACCACCGTGCCCTGCGACACCTTATCGCCAAGCTTGACGCGCAGCTCCTTGACCACGCCGGCCGCCGACGACGGAATCTCCATCGACGCCTTGTCGCTCTCCACCGTGATGAGCGACTGCTCCTCGACCACCGTCTCGCCCGGTTTGACGAGGACTTCGATGATCTCGACGTCCTTGAAGTCGCCGATATCGGGAACCTGTACTTCGATCGTGGCCATGCTCACTCCGCGGTTGGTGCGCGCGCGACAACCAGGCTCGGTGCGCGCGACGAAAGGTCGAACTGGCCGCTTTCGGCCGACATGTGTTCATCAGCCGAAGCATCGGCTGCATACGGCGTCCGTCACTCATGCGTCGAGGATCGTTCGCCGCGCTGCGCGAGTACAACGGTGGCAACGGCAGCAGCAAGGCGCAGGCGACGCTGATCACGAATGCGATGCGTGCGATCGCCGCGCCGTTCGGGGTTCTCGTCAGCAACAGAAACGGCCTGAGGGTCGCGGCAGTACCCGCCGCCACGAAGACGCGGAGCAAGCGCTCCAGCCACCGTTCGCTCACGCCAGCCCGCGCCATCGTGCTGTTACAGGAGCACCCGCCTGAAGTCGCCCAGCAGCGCGGCCAGATGCGCATTGAAGCGCGCGGCCGAGGCGCCATCGACGACGCGGTGGTCCCACGACAGCGACAGCGGCAGGATTAGCCTTGGCGCGAACTGCTTGCCGTCCCACACAGGCTTCATCGTCGAGCGGCACACGCCCAGGATTGCAACCTCCGGCGCATTGATGATCGGGGTGAAGTAGGTGCCACCGATGCCACCGAGCGAGCTGATGCTGAAGGTGCCTCCCTGCATGTCGGCTGGACTGAGCTTGCCGTCGCGCGCCTTGGCCGCCAGCGCCGATGTCTCGGCCGCGATCTCGAAGATACCTTTCTTGTCGGCATCCTTGATGACCGGCACCACGAGCCCGTTGGGCGTGTCGGCAGCAAAGCCGATGTGCCAGTAGTTCTTGCGAATGATGGCGTCGCCAGTGGCAGCATCGATCGAGGCGTTGAAGTCCGGGAACTTCTTGAGCGTCGCGACGCAGGCCTTGATCAGGAAGGCCAGCATGGTGAGCTTGGCAGCGTCCTTGCTTTTCTCGTTTTCCTTGTTTACCTGCACACGAAAGGCTTCAAGCTCGGTGACGTCGGCATCCTCATGATTGGTGACATGCGGGATCGTGACCCAGTTGCGGTGGAGGTTCGGGCCCGAGAGCTTCTTGATGCGCGACATCTCGATGCGCTCGACGGGGCCGAACTTCGCGAAGTCGACCTGCGGCCAAGGCAGCAGGCCCGGCAGACCACCGCCCGGCGCGGCCACTGCGCTGGCCGCGGGACGACCGCCACCGGCGAGCGCGCCCTTGACGAACTCGCGCACGTCGTCCTGCGTGATGCGCCCCTTGGGCCCGGTGCCGCGCACCTGGCCGAGCACCACGCCGAGCTCGCGTGCGAACTTGCGCACCGAGGGCGAAGCGTGGACCTTTGTGGCGCCCTCATCGCCGGTGGGCTGCGGCCGCTCGACCATCTCCGTCGCAAAGTCGCCGGAAGCCATTACAGGCGCGACGGCCTGAGCCGGCGCCGACGCTGGCGGGGCGGTGATCGTCTGCGCAGCAACTGCTGCCGCCGCGGGCGCGGGCGCGGGCGCAGGTGCGGGCGCCGGTGCGGCGCCTTTGGCGGGGGCGCCAGCCGCCATGCCCTCGGCATCGAGAAGCAGGATCAGCGTGCCTTCGGCGACCTTGTCACCAATCTTGACCCGCATCTCCTTCACGGTGCCGGCAGCCGACGAAGGGATCTCCATCGACGCCTTGTCGCTTTCCACCGTGATGAGCGACTGCTCCTCGGTCACCGCGTCGCCCGGCTTGACCAGCACCTCGATGACTTCGACTTCCTTGAAGTCGCCGATGTCCGGCACCTTGATCTCGACCATGCTGCCCATCGTTCACCTCATGTTCATTCTTATTGGACCCGTGCCTGCGGGCTCGCGCGTCCATTCCGGCCGCAGCTTGCGCGCGGCGGTGTCTCCTGACCTACGCTAGACCGTGGCGGGGCTCGGCTTGTCCGGGTTCAGCTTGTATCTCCTGATCGCCTCGCCCACCTTGGCCAGCGGCAGCGCACCCTCGTCGGCAAGCGCTTTGAGCGCCGCCACCGCCACGTAGTAGCGGTTGACCTCGAAGAACTCGCGCAGCTTCTCGCGCGTGTCCGAGCGCCCAAATCCATCGGTGCCTAGCACCGTGTAGCTGCGGCCGCGCGGGATGTACGGGCGGATCTGGTCGGCAAAGAGGCGCATGTAGTCGGTCGATGCCACTATCGGCCCCGCGGTCTTCTCCAGCAACTGCGTGACGTAGGCCTTGCGCGGCGCCTTCTCGGCCGGGTGCAGCAGGTTGAAGCGCTCGGCATCGATGCCGTCGCGCCGCAGCTCGGTGAAGCTGGTGGCGCTCCAGATGTCGCCAGCCACGCCCCAGTCCTGCTCCAGCAGCTCGGCGGCGGCGATCACCTCACGCAAGATGGTGCCGCTGCCCAAGAGCTGCACACGAGGAATCGACAGGCCCCTGCCGCTGCCAGCCATGCCTTCCTTGAGCAAATACATGCCCTTGAGAATGCCCTCCTCCCGGCCTTTCCCGAGGCCCGGGTGCGGGTAGTTCTCGTTCATCAGCGTCACGTAGTACCAGACGTTTTCCTGGTCCTCGACCATGCGCTTCAAGCCGTGCTGCAGGATCACCGCGACCTCGTGCGCGAAGGTCGGGTCGTAGCTCACGCAGTTGGGAACGGTGGCGCTCATCAAGTGCGAGTGCCCGTCCTGGTGCTGCAGGCCCTCGCCATTGAGCGTGGTGCGGCCGCTGGTGGCACCGAGCAGGAAGCCGCGCGCCTGCATGTCCCCCGCGGCCCAGGCGAGGTCGCCAATCCGCTGGAACCCGAACATCGAATAGAAGATGTAGAACGGGATCATGATGCGGTTGTTGGTCGAGTATGACGTCGCCCCCGCGATCCACGAGCTCATCGCGCCCGCCTCGTTGATGCCCTCCTCGAGGATCTGGCCCTTGGCATCCTCGCGGTAGTACATGACCTGGTCCTTGTCGACGGGCTCGTACAGCTGGCCTTGCTGGCTGAAGATGCCGAGCTGGCGGAACATGCCCTCCATGCCGAAGGTGCGCGCCTCGTCGGGGATGATCGGCACGGCGCGCGCGCCGACTGTCTTGTCGCGCACAAGCTGCGTGAGAAACCGCACGAAGGCCTGCGTGGTGCTGATCTCGCGACCTTCGGCGGTCGGCTCGAGGATCGCGTTGAAGGTCTCCAGCGGCGGCACGGGCAGCTTCTCGTCGGCCAGCCGACGGCGCTGCGGCAGGTAGCCGCCAAGCGCGCGACGCCGTTCCTGCATGTACTTCATCTCGGGCGAGCTCTCGGCCGGCTTGAAGAACGGCACCTCCTCGAGCTTGTCGTCCGGGATGGGGATGGCAAACCGATCGCGAAACTCGCGGATGGCCGTGTCGTCCAGTTTCTTCAGCTGGTGGGTCGGGTTCTTGCCCTCGCCGATCTTGCCCATGCCGTAGCCCTTCACCGTCTTGGCGAGGATCACGGTGGGCTGGCCCGTGTGCTTGGTGGCCGCCGCATAGGCGGCGTAGATCTTGTGCGGATCGTGGCCGCCGCGGTTCAGGCGCCAGATGTCCGCATCGGTCATGCGCGAGACCAACTCCAGCGTCTGCGGGAACTTGCCGAAGAAATGCTTGCGCACGAAGGCGCCATCATTGGCCTTGAAGTTCTGGTACTCGCCATCGACCGTCTCCTCCATGAGGCGCAGCAGGTGGCCGTCTTTGTCCCGCGCGATCAGCGGATCCCAGTAGCTGCCCCAGATGAGCTTGATGACGTTCCAGCCCGAGCCGCGGAACTCGCCCTCGAGTTCCTGGATGATCTTGCCGTTGCCGCGCACCGGGCCGTCCAGCCGCTGCAGGTTGCAGTTGACGACGAAAATGAGGTTGTCGAGCTTCTCGCGCGCGGCCATGCCAATGGCGCCGAGCGACTCCGGCTCGTCCATCTCGCCGTCGCCGCAGAACACCCACACCTTGCGGCCGCTGGTGTCCGCGATGCCACGGTTGTGCAGGTACTTGAGGAAGCGCGCCTGGTAGATCGCCTGGATCGGCCCCAGCCCCATCGACACGGTGGGGAACTGCCAGAAGTCCGGCATCAACTTTGGATGCGGGTACGACGTGACGCCCTTGCCGTCGACGTCCCGACGAAAGTTCAGCAACTGCTCCTCGGTGAGCCGCCCTTCGAGAAAAGCGCGGGCGTAAATGCCTGGGGCCGAGTGGCCCTGGATGTAGACGAGGTCGCCGCCGAAGTCGGCGCTCGGGGCCCGCCAGAAGTGGTTGAAGCCCACTTCCATCAAGGTGTTCACCGACGCGTAGCTGGCGATGTGCCCGCCAAGATCGCCCTCGCCGCGGTTGGCGCGCACCACCATCGCCATCGCGTTCCAGCGGATGTACGACCGGATTCGCTCCTCGAGCGCCGCATCACCCGGCGAGTGCTCCTCCAGGTGCGGCGGAATGGTGTTCAGATAGGCGGTATTGGCCGAGAACGGGATGTAGGCGCCGGTGCGGCGCGCCTTTTCGCTCAGGCGCTCGAGCAGGTAATGCGCGCGCTGCGGCCCTTCGCGATCGAGCACGCCTTCGAGCGCCTCGATCCACTCGTGCGTTTCGGTCGGGTCGGAGTCAGCGGCGTCATGGGCCACTGGTGGGAACTTGGGAACGGCTGACATGGCGTCTCCTCCGTCCGCTCGCCATTGGCGGCGGCATGTTGTCGGTGGCCCGAAGAATCGAACACAAACCAACTTTCGTTGGCACACGGCAAAAGGCCGCAGCGGGGCCATCAAGTCGATGGCCCAGCGCCGGCGGCGCAACGACCTGCCTGCACAGGTGCAGGCCGCTTCCGGTCGATCTCCGAAGGGAATCTAGCAGAGCCCGGCCGTTGTTTCAAATGGTGGCATCTTTTTTCTTTATATGAAACAACAGGCGGGCCCTCACAGCAGCGTGGAGGCGCTCTACCGCGACTCCTTCCGCCGACCGACCATGCCGCGCCGCGCGTCCTCTGCGTAGGCATCCGTCACCTGTCCGCTGCGCACAACGCCGAGCATCAGCATGTTGGCGCTGATCGCGTCGTGGTCCTGCGGGGTGAACGGCTGCACGTGGCGGGTCACGCCCCCTGAACCGGCTGGCGCAAGGTTTCGAGCGCGACACGGATCGCGTTGCCGTCCAGCGTCCCCGCCTGGAGGATCGCCGCCACAAGCAGCAGCACGGCGTCGTAGCCCTGAGCGGCCGACATGGGCGAAGCGATGCGCTGCTCGCCCGTCATTTGCGAACAGGCGAGGATGAAGCGTTCTTCACCGACAGTCCGCCCTCTTGAATGAACGTCTGCGTCATCAGCGCGCCCTCGCCGGCGGGACCGGCGCCATCGATGAAGTTGGCCATGCCGACGGTCCAGCCACCCAGCAGAGGCACATTCCAGCCGATACGGACCCGATCACGTGCGATCACCGCTAGTTCAGGGCCGATGCCCCACACAAGGAGCGCGGCGGGACGAGCGGCGCGCAAGCGCTCGAGCGCGGCGCGCGTGTCGGCGCTGCCAATGGCAAATCGCTCGACGCCGGTCAGACGGATGCCGCTCGACGCCAACTCTCTCCAGGTCGTTCTTGCCCGCCTCTCCTCTTGCCCGCCTCTCCATAGGGCGTGGCATCAGCCATCAGCGCGACGTTGCGCCATTCACGCCGTAGCAGTTCAGCGGCCAGCACCCGCGCCTCGTTCTCGATCGTGGGCGCGACGCGGAAGATGAAGTTCTCGCTCTCGTTCGGCGGCGCAAACTTGCGCGTGAGCGTGGTGCCTGTGGACACGGCGATCATCAGCGGCACGCGCGCCTTCTGATACTGGTCGATCGACGCTAGACCAACGCCGGTGTTGACGATGCCGACGGTCGCGGCCACGCGCTCGCGCTCGATCAACTCAGCCGCGACCCGCGCGCCAGCCTCCGGAGAAGCCTGGTCGTCTCGCTCCACCAGTTCGATCGGCGCGCCGAAAAGTTCGCCGGTGAAGTTCAACTCGCTCACCGCCAGGCGCGCGCCATTGTGCATCGATAGGCCCATGGGCGCGGAACCGCCGGTGTAAGGACCTGATAAACCAATCCGTACCGACGCGGACAGCCGAGGCTGTGCGCGGGCCGGCGAAACCGCCTTGACGGCGCAGCCCAATGCCAGCGCGCGCAGGATGGTGCGTCGCGCGCTCAGGGCACCCGAAGATCGCTTCATCGTCTGTCTGCTCAATTCTCTTGGTTTTGGCCTCGCGCACGCGCAAGTCTGTTGGCGGCTATGCTCAGCGAGGCAGTTGTGTACCCGGCAGGCGCGCGAACAATTCACCCCATGACCAAGGCAACATCGCAGTTGTCAACACACGCCACGGCACCGTTGGACAAGCTTGGCAATGCCTTCGACAGCCTCGCGCAAGACGCTCCGAGGCTGCGCAACATCACCTGGCTGCCGTTTGCCGCGATCGCACTGCTGGCCATGCTGATCGCAGGCCTGTTCATCGCGATCATTCTGGAGGATCGTCAGTTGCAGCGCGAAGCGGCGCAACGCGATCTCGACAGCGCCGCCCAGCAACTGGTCGCGCGGCTCGGCAGTCTGACCGAGGCACTCACAACCACCGCGCTCGACATCCGCTCCGGCGGGATGGGCGAGCGCCGCTTTGGGGCCATGAAGAGCGACCTGATGGTCGCCAAGCCGGAGCTCGTGCGCGTGCTGCGCGTGAACGCACGCGCGGAGCCGGTCTGGGCACCGGCGCCAACCAGGCTCGGTCCGACCACCACGACGGAGCGCAGCGACGATGCGCTGCTTCCGCTGCTCGAGCGGGTGCAGACGGAGGGACTGCCGGTCCTTGCGGCTTCGCCGGCCGCCGCCGCCGCCGCGGCGCAGCTCGTGCTCGCGGTGCCATTGTTTGCCGACGGCGTGTTCGACGGCGCCCTCGTCGCGCGACTGTCGGCGCCGGAGTTGCTGCGTCAGGCGCTCGGTGAGGAAACGCGCTCGCGCTACCGCGTGTCGCTGCATGCAGGGCAGCTCCTGCTCGGCAGCACCAGCGCCAGCGCCACGCCGCGCAATGCGACGGTGCACAGCCTGCCGCTGACGCTGCAGCCGTTGCAAATGCAGCGGCTGGAGCTGACAGCCAGCGCCTTTCGGCAGCCGTCGGTGCTGATGGGCGATGCACTGCTCTGGACCACGCTGGTCCTGGCGCTGGCGGTGGCCATCGCGCTGGTCGCACTGCTGCGCTTCACCACCCGTCTGGTGCGAGCCGATCGCGCGCTGCTCGCTGAAACAGCGATGCGACGCGCGATGGAGGACTCGCTCGCCACGGGCTTGCGTGTGGTCGACCGGCAGGGCGTGATTCGCTACGTCAACAAGGCGTTTTGCCAGATGACGGGCTGGTCGGAGGCCGACCTCGTGGGCCAGCGGTCACCGTTCCCCTATTGGCCGGCAGAGCATCACGACGCTTACCACGCGACCATGCGCGATGTCCTCGCCGGCAGTGTCGTACCCGCGGGCTTCGAAATCGTGGTGCAACGACCCGACGGCAGCCGCTTCGACGCACGCATGTACGACTCGGCGCTGGTCGACGCCGGTGGCCGCCAGATCGGCTGGGTCTCGTCGATGGCCGACATCACGGAACCGAAGCGGGTGCGCAACGAGCTGGCGGCCGCGCACGACCGCTTCACGCGCGTGCTCGAATCCCTGGAAGCGGCGGTGTCGGTGGTGGCGCTCGACACGCAGGACCCGAAAAGCGAGCTGCTGTTCGCCAACCGTGAGTACCAGCGCCTGTTCGGCGAGGCTAGCGACGGCCACCGACGCCTAGCCGGACGGCTGCACGGCGCTGCCGCAGAACTGCACGCGGGTGAGGCGCAGGACGAGTCGTCGGGCCGCTGGTTCGACGTGCGACTGCGTGACATCCGCTGGGTCGATGGCCGCCCGGCGCAACTGCAGATCGCCAGCGACATCACGCTGCGCAAGGAGACCGACGAGATCGTTCGCCAGCAGCAGGATAAGGTGCAGTTCACCTCGCGGCTGATGACCATGGGCGAGATGGCCTCCTCGTTGGCGCACGAACTCAACCAGCCTCTCACCGCCATCAACAACTACAGCCAGGGCGTGCTCAACCGGCTGCTCAAGGGGCCGCTGCCGCTCGACGAGTTGCTGCCGGCGCTGGAGAAGACATCCAACCAGGCGCAGCGCGCTGGAAAGATCATCCGACGCATCCGCGAGTTCGTGAAGCGCTCGGAGCCACGCCGTCGCGCCACCTCGGCCACGCGGGTCATAGAAGACGCAATCGGCTTTGCCGAGATTGAGGCGGCCAAGAAACGGGTCGCGATCACCGCCGCGGTCGATCCTGCGCTGCCGGAGCTCTACGCCGATCCGATCCTGATCGAGCAGGTGCTGCTGAACCTGCTGAAGAACGCCGTCGACGCGATGGACCATGCCCTGGTGCGCCGGATCGACGTGACGGCCGGCTTCGCAGCCGAACCGGGTTTTGCCGAGATCGCCGTCATCGACCGCGGCAGCGGGATCCCCGAGGAACACCTGGCCAATCTGTTCCAGCCTTTTTTCAGTACCAAGAGCGAGGGCATGGGCATGGGCCTCAACATCTGCCGCTCGATCGTCGAGTTCCACCAGGGCCGCTTTGCCGTCGAGCCCAATGCGGAGCCGACGGGCGGCACCGTGATGCGCTTTACCCTGCCTCTTGCGCAGGATCCTCCGCAACTTGCGGGCAACGGCGCCATTGCCGAGAATCGCGCACCTCCCAATGACAAAGGCCAGTCGGCCACGAAAGCAGCCCAAGATGAGTGACAACGAAGCGGACAGCCTGGGTGTCGTTTACGTCGTCGATGACGACGAAGCCGTGCGCGACTCGCTGCAATGGCTGCTCGAGGGCGTGAACTACAGTGTTCAGGCCTACGACAGCGCCGAGGCCTTTCTTGCCAAGTTTGACCCGCAGGCCATCGCCTGCCTGATCCTCGACGTACGCATGCCCGGCATGAGCGGCCTGCAGTTGCAGGAAGAGCTGGTGCATCGCAAGGCCGAGCTGCCCATCGTGTTCATCACTGGCCACGGCGATGTGCCGATGGCGGTGTCGACGATGAAAAAGGGCGCGGCGGACTTCATCGAGAAGCCATTCGACCAGGCCGAGCTGAAGGCCCTGGTCGAGAAGATGCTGGCGCGTGCGCGCGAGACCGCCGCGCTGCGCGAGCGCGCGCGCATGAACCAGGCTCTGCTGGGCACGCTGACGGCGCGCGAGCAACAGGTGCTCGAGCGCATCGTCGCCGGGCGCCTGAACAAGCAGATCGCCGATGACCTCGGCATCTCAATCAAGACCGTCGAAGCGCATCGGGCCAACATCATGGACAAGCTCAAGGCCAACACGGTGGCCGACCTGATGCGCATTGCGCTTGCCGGCGGCGCGGGCAGCTCGTCCTGAGGAGGCGGGCGGCCGGCCCCGATGCCTTGCGCGAACGGGGCTTGAGCTAGCGCGAAGTCAGGTTGACGCCGCTGTCGCCGACGGCCAGGTAGCCATCGCCCAGCAGCGAAACCGAGTTCAGGGTGACAGTCGTGCCGCTGTTCTGCGCAGTCCAGCTCGTGCCATCGGTCGAGGTGTAGATCGCCCCGCCGGTGCCGACGGCAACAAACTGGTTGCCGCGCGTCACGGAGCGGAAATTCACGGTGCCCACTGTTTGCTGCGCCGTCCACGACAGTCCATCGGCGCTGATCAGGTTGGCGCCGTTGCTGCCAAGCGCGACGAAGCGTCCGCTCCCGATGGACAGCGCACGCAGATCTTCCGTCGTGTTCGACGACGTCGACTGCCAACTGAGCCCGTCCGTGCTGCTGACAATGGTGCCGCCCGTGCCCACTGCTACGAAACGCCCCGAATAGACCACGCGCAGCAGGTTCGCCGACGTGCCCGACGTCGCAGCAGCGAAGGTGTTGCCGTCGGAGCTCGTCACGATCGTGCCGTTGTCACCCACGGCAACCCACCGGCCCGCACCAAGTGCGATGGAGTTCAGGTCGCGGGACGTGCCAGAGGTGCGCGTCGTCCAGAGCGTCGTGTTGCTGCTAGAAAGGATCGTGCCATTGGCCCCGACCGCGAAGTAGGTCGCTGAGCCAACCGTGCCGGACACGGCGATGTTGTTCAAGTCGGCTGTCACCCCTGAGCTTGCCTGGTTGAAGACCCTGCCATCGCTGGTGTTGAAGATCGCACCGCCCGTGCCGACCACGGTGGCCGTGCCGAGCAAGACGCCGCCGCGTAACTCAACATTGGACAGTGACGTGCCGGCCACCCAGTTCGCTCCGGCGAGCCTGGGCGTCACGACAAATGTTCCCGTTCCCGGTCCGCCTGGGCCTCCATTGCGCCGACCGTTCATCGCCAACGAATACGCCTGCCCGTTGACCAGGCCACCAATGACTTGCGGCGACTGCGCGTTACGCCGAACGGCAGCACCGGGCACCGTGACCCAGTTGTCGGCGGTCAAACCGGTGCCCGGCGCGTAGAAGATCCAGTAGTCGACACCCGACTGGCCCGTGAACGTGACCGTCACGCGGCCATCCCCCGGCGTGACCGCCACATTGGTCGGTGGCGGCGCTTCTTCGCCGTTACTTCCGCCGCAAGCCGAAAGAGTCGCGAGCGCGACGCAAAGTAAAGCACCAACGAAAACCAAGCGCATTGCCAAGAGTCCTTGATGTGTGGCGGATGTGTGGCGGATGGGTGGCGGATGGGTGGCGGATGGGTGGCGGATGGGTGGCCGCCTGACGGACGGCTCGAAGAAGTTGCGATTCTAGGCCCTCGCCGAGCCGCGGGCCTGCCAGGTCGTCCACGATCGTCCGCACCACCTGTCTTGCACTGGCCGCGCCGGCCCAGTAGCGTCACGCAACTTGGAGGAGAGCCTTATGCGCCATGGTCGCGCCCTGTTTGCCCTGTGCCTTTTCGCCACTGCGGTTGGGTCGTACGCGCAAGGCAAGGCCGTCTACAAAGTGCAATTGCCCGACGGCAAGATCGAGTTCACCGACACGCCCCCACCTGACGCGAAGATCCTCGGCATCATCCAACCCCAACCCAACGTCACTCTGCCGCGACCGCCGACGAAGGCCGCGACCCCCGGCAGCCCGGCGCCGCGATCGAGTGGCCTCGATGCCACCACGCGGGAGGTCGAACAGGCAGAGCGCGCGCTGGCCGAAGCAAGGCGTGCGCGCGACGCCGGGCGCGAGCCACGCGAGGGCGAGACGATTGGCATCAAGGGCGGCGGCGTGCGCACCACACCCGCGTATGAAGCGCGCCAGAGAGCACTGGATGAGGCGGTCGCGCAGGCCGAAGAACGCGCCAAGCGCGCTTACGACGCGCGCAACGCCGCGCGCTGAGTCCGACCATGAGTGGAAGCGAATCGCGCTGGATCAGGCGAGACTGATGCGATCGCATACGTGTTCTTGAACATGGTGCCGCAGCCCGAGGTTCGCGCGCAGCGGCGGTCTGCAGTTCAATGATCGCGGGTCGATGCGTTGGCCGCGCATCGCGGCCGCGCCCGGAGATAGAGGACGGTGGATTGCCAAGCGCCTTTTCCCGCCACGTCATCCAGCGTTTCAATTACTTCCTTAAGGCAGCCAGGACCGCCTCGAGGACCCGCTCCGGCGCCTCTTCATGCGCCAAATGCCCCAGCCTGCTCAGTACCGTGACCGTTGCGCCGACGACCGCGCGCGTAACCCGCCGCGCCTCGCCCGGATCGACAGTGGCGTCGCACTCCGCAACCAGCAATTGCAGCGGGGTCGCGAGTCGCGGCAGATCGCGCGCCAGCGGCGCGAGATCCCAGCGGGCCATCATGTCCAGCGCGCCTGCCACGTGCCCCGGGGACGACAGCAGCCGCTGGTACAAAGCGAGGCCGTGCGCATCGAGTACCGAACCTGTGCTGGCAACCAGCCGGGCCACCGCGCCAACGTCACGCGCACGTCGGGCGAACAGCGTGGCCACCATCGGCGTCATCGTCATCAAGCGCGCCATGGGTGCAAAGAACAGCCCCGCCCAGCCCGCAAACGGCAGCAGTGCGCCGTTCATGCTGACGACGGTGCGGGGTGCGATGAGGCCATCAAGGACCATCCGCAGGAGCACGGCTGCACCGGCGGAGTGACCCAACACGACATCGGGCGACAGGCCCAGTGCCCGCGACAGAGCGCCTACTGCGTGGGCCATCCCGGGTAGCGACAGACGGTGCGACGGCAGTGGGTCGGTGAACGCGTGTCCAGGCAGATCGGGCGCCACCACAGTGAAGCGTCGCGCAAGCAGCGGCATCAAGCCTCGCCATGAGTGCGTGGAAGCACCCGTGCCATGAAGCAGCAGCAGCACCGGCCCCTGTCCTGCGACCTGCACGTGCCAGCGCAGTCCATCGGCGACGACAAAGCGGCTGGTCTCGCGCTGCGGCCAGTCTTCACCGTCGCTATCCCAGTCGAGCCGCCGGCTCATCGTGAGTCGCAGCACTTCGGCGCGCGGCAGGCACGCAAAACAGCCGGCAGCGGTGGCAAGCTGCGATTACTGTCGAGCGTCCCGTAGTCGAGAGACGTCGCCGTGGCGTTTGCAGACGCTCGGCGGATCACGCGCTCGCCACCCGGCGGTCGCGGCCGATCGACAGTCGGGTGCCGTCGCCGGCCCGGGCTTCGCAACGTCCGCCTACCAGCACGCTTCGAACTCACACGCGTTGCCACCTGCAGCCTCGCATTGAACTTCCGTCACACGGACGTCGTAATGCACCAATGCGCGGAACAGGCGTTCAAATGTGGCGGCGTAGTAATCGCATTGCGCAGTGCCGTCCATGGCGTGTTCATCGCGACACAGGGGACAGTGTGTGATCGTAAGCCGGATGGGGCGGCCGGCCAGTGCCGTAAACCGCCCCGAGCCCGCGAAGGTCCAGGCATGCCGTCGGATCGCCGACAGCAACACATGTGCCGCCAGTCGGGCGGGCATGCACTCGAGCACCAGTTGCAACGGCCGCGGAATGCGATGGGCAAGCAGATAGTCGCCGGTGCACTCGCCCGCAAGGCGGGCGAGACGCCGCGCGGCCTTTGCGTCGAAGCTCGCGCGCAACGCACGGTGCAGCCGCTGCACCTCGGTCTCGTCGACCATCGACGCCGGCGGCGCGTCGAGGTAGTGCAGCAGTTGCGCACGGGCGAACACCTGCTGCCGCGCAGCCTCACCGTGTAGGATGCCTAATGCCTCGGCCACGCGCGTTATGGCGTTGGGGCCGATGCGACCACCTGCGACGGCCACGCTGGGTCTCGCCACTGGACCTGCGACCTCCCCGGCAACCGCCGCCATCGATCAGCCTGCCTTGGCCACCTGCTTGGCCTGGGAGGTGTCGCGCCGCACTTCCGTGATGACAGGCTCTTCCGGCTCGTCCGGATCTTCCCATTGGCCACCGCCGCCGCACAGCTTGGCCGCCGCGATCTCCGACTGGTCCTGCCGCTTGGGATCGGCCACCTTGCCGACCATCTCTCCATACACCGGACCGGTGTCGGTCAACTGGTCGGTGAGCTGCTCCGTGCCGCCGCCACAGGCCTTGATCTGCACCTGCACGGTCTTCTCATCGAGGCGCAGCGACTTGCGCCCCACCGGCACCGTCGCGAATTCCACGACCTGCTCCTGCGACAGGCGCCGCGTCTTGTCAAAGTGAAAGTCCACCTTGTTCAGCGACTGCGGGCCGGTGTAGCCGACGCGGCCCAGATCGTAGAACTTGCGCTCGAAGCCGCTCTTGGCGAAGGCCTTCAGGCAGCCCAGCATGTAGCGGCGCTTGACGCGGTCGCGGATCCACGGGTACGAGAAGAACGCGCGCTTGAAGTAGAAGCGCCGGTAGTTGTGCATCACGCGGTCGAGCAGTTCGGCCCGTTCCATCGCTTCGGGCTTGATGATCGGTGTGACGAAGTTGTACTTCTCGAAGTCGAAGATCTGCACCTTGTCGCCGAGCTCGCGGAACAGGTCCGAAAACGGCCACGGCGTGTACATCGCCCAGTTGGCCATATCGGGCTTCCAGTCCTCGGCCATGCGGTAGGTTTCCTCGAGCGTCTCGCGGGTCTCGTTTTCCAGGCCGACGATGAACTGCGCCTCGGCCACGATGCCGGCCTGGCGCAGCAGCGTGATGGCCTTCTTGTTCTGCGCGATCGTCGTTTCCTTGTTGAAGCGGTCGAGCTTGAGCTGGGCTGCCGCCTCGGTGCCGAGCGACACGTGGACCAGGCCGGCCTTGCGGTACATCGGCAGCAGCGCCTCGTCGCGCAGGATGTCGGTGACGCGGGTGTTGATGCCCCACAGGATGGGCAGCTTGCGCGCGATCAGCTCTTCGCAGAAGGCGACGAACTTCTTGCGGTGGATGGTGGGCTCCTCGTCGGCGAGGATGAAGAAGCCCACGTCATGGTCGCGCACCAGCGACTCGATCTCGTCGACCACCTTCTTGGGGTCGCGCACGCGATAGTCGCGCCAGAACTTCCACTGCGAGCAGAAGCTGCAGGTGAACGGGCAGCCGCGCGCAAAGTTCGGTATCGCCACCCGCTTGCCCATCGGGATGTAGACGTACTTCGGCCAGTCGAGCACCGACCAGTCGGGCGTGATCGAGTCGAGGTCCTTGACCGGCGCTTCGGCCGGCGTGGCCACGATCTGGCCCGCCTGCGCGTAGGCGATGCCCTTGATCTGGCTGCGCTGCGCCGCGAAGTTGCCGCGCTCGATGGCGCGCACCAGGTTGACGAGGATCGCCTCGCCTTCGCCGCGCGCCACCACGTCGATCCACGGCGCCTCCGCGAGCACCTGCTGGTACATGAAGGTGCCGTGGATGCCCCCCAGCACCGTCACCGCGCCCGGGTGCTCTTCCTTGGCGATCTGCAGCAGCCGCTCGGCCTTGTAGATGGCCGGCGTGATCGCCGTGCAGCCGATGAGATCGGGCTTTTCTTCGCGCAGCAGCGCGCGCACCTGGTCCTCGTCGAGCCGATCGGTCATGGCGTCGATGAAGCGCAGGCCGGTGTAGCCGGCTGCCTTCAGTGCGCCGGCCAGATAGGCCACCCAGGCCGGCGGCCAGTTGCCGGCGATCTCGGCGCCACCCGAGTGATAGTTGGGGTGAATGAGAACGATGCGCATTCGGTGTTCCATGACGGGAGAGAATCACGGAGCAGCCTATGCGCGCACAGCACGCTGCCGTTGCCGTGTGTCAATTCTTGCCGACACACAGCGCATCCAACCGGAACGACAGCGGCCCCGCTGCGACAGCCGGACCGCACCGTCCGTGGCGCCACTCACCCGACCAGCCAGGTCGCGTAGCTGTAGTACAGCGGCAACCCCGCCAGCAGGTTGAACGGCAGCGTCACCCCCAGCGACGAAGTCAGGTAAATCCCGGGATTGGCCTCCGGCAGCGAGGCCCGGCACGCGGCCGGTGCGTCGATGAAGCTGGCGCTGGCGCAGATGGCGCCGAAGACGAAGGCGCCGCCGACCGACAGCCCGGCCCAGTGGCCCAGCGTGACGCCCACCAGCCCATTGACGATCGGCATCAGCACGCCGAAGCCCGCCATGAACAGGCCCACCTCGCGGAAGGCGCGCGCCTGGCGCGCCGCGGTGATGCCCATCTCGAGCAGGAACAGCATCAGCATGCCGCGGAACAGACCCTCGTAGAACGGCTGGATCTGCTGCCACTGCCGGTCGGTGGCCAGGTAGCCGATCACCATGCCGCCGCACAGCAGGAGAATGCCGCGGCCGCGGATCACGCTCATGAACAGCTGCTTGAAATCGATGCCGCCGCCGCTGGCCCGGCCCATGGCGATGCGCGCGATCACGAGCGAATAGATGACGCCGAACTCCATCAGCGCCACCATCGCCGCCATGTAGCCCTCGCTCGGCGTGTTCATCGCCTTGGCAAAGGTGACCGAGGCGAAGAACGTGGCGGTGGACACCGATCCGTAGTGCGCGGCGATCGCCGCGGCGTTGCTGATGTCGAAGCGGCCGAGCCGGCGCGTGATGAAGTAGGCGGCAGTCGGGATCGCAAACACCATGAACAGCGTGATCGCGATCACCGGCAGCACGTCGCCCAGCTCCGCCTTGGCGAGCTCGCGCCCGCCGGTGATGCCCAGCGAGAACAGCAGGTAGATCGCCAGCAGCTTGATCACCGCCTCGGGCAGCTCCAGCTCGCTCTTGACGAAGCCGGCGATGGCGCCGAGCAGGAAGGCCAGCACGATCGGCTGCAGCAGGTTGGTCGACAGCAATTCCAGGCCGGGCATGTACTTTTCCTCGTTGTTGGGTTCGGGAAGAAGGCGGACCGAATTCTCGGCAGCTCCCGGCACCGAGACCAGTTTAACGATTCAAGGCATTCGTTCTGTTTCGTTAAACTTTTAGAACCTGCATTGCGATGCCTGCCGATGGCCCAGCTCAACTACCATCATCTGCGCTACTTCTGGGCCATTGCCCATCAACGCAGCCTCACCAAGGCGGCGCAGCATCTGCACGTGTCGCAGTCGGCGCTGTCGATCCAGCTGCGCCAGCTGGAGGAACGGCTCGGCCAGCAGTTGTTCGAGCGGCGCAACCGGCAACTGGTGCTGACCGAGGCCGGGCGCATCGCGCTGGCCTACGCGGACTCGATCTTCCAGGCCGGCGAGGAACTGATCGGCACGCTCAAGCACCAGGCGCCACGGCGCCGGCAGGTGCTGCGCGTGGGCTCGGTGGCCACCCTGTCGCGCAACTTCCAGTTGCAGTTGCTGCGGCCGCTGATCGGCCGCCCGGAGGTCGAGCTGGTGCTGCACTCGGGCACACAGCGCGAGCTGCTGGCGCAACTGGCGGCCCACACCCTCGACCTGGTGCTGTCCAACCAGCCGGCGCCGCGCGACGCGGCCACCGGCTGGCACAGCCACCTGCTGGCGCAGCAGAGCGCCAGCCTGGTGGCGCCGGCCGCGCTCGGCAGCGGCCGGCTGCGCTTCCCGGAGGCGCTGCGCGAGCTCCCGGTCGTGCTGCCCGGCACCGCCAGCAGCCTGCGCGCGGCCTTCGACCTGGCGCTGGACCAGGCCGGCATCCGCCCGCAGGTGCTGGCCGAGGTCGACGACATGGCAATGCTGCGCCTGATGGCGCGCGAGTCCGCCGCCCTGACGCTGTTGCCGCCGGTGGTGGTGCGCGACGAGCTGAAGAGCGGCGTGCTGGTGGAACGTTGCCGGATCGCGCAGATGCAGGAGAGCTTCTACGCCATCTCGCCGAGCCGCCGTTTTCCCAACCCGCTGGTGCGCGAGCTGCTGGCCAAGCCGCTCACGATGCGGGCGCGGCGCTGAGCGCCGGGTCGGCGCGCAGGCGCAGCGGGCACGGCCGGCGCCGAGCAGCGTGGCAACCGCGGCCGCCGTGCCCGGCCCGCGCAGACCGGCCCGCCTGGCCGCCGACCACTGCGCCGCGGTTTAGCGGCGGGTTCAGCCGCCCGTGGTGGCCGCCAGGGCGCGACTGAGCTGCCGCGCGTCCGCGTGCGGCAGCGGCAGGTACAGCGCGCCCATCGCCGCCGCCAGCTCGCGCGCACTGGCCTGCGGCCGCGGCGAGGTGTCCACCAGCACCGTGCTGGCACCGCTCATGCGCAGGCGGCGGGCCGCGGCGCTGGCATCGGCCTGCGCCCGCTCGCGCCCGGGCTGGCCGTCGCGATCGATGTTGGCGCGGCCGTCGGTCATCACGACCACGACCGTGCTCTCACCGCGCCGCTGCAGGCCATCGACCAGCGTGTGGGCGGCCTCGAGACCGGCGGCCAGCGGCGTGCCGCCACCGCCCGGCAACTGGGCCAGCGAGCGCTTGGCGCGCGTCAGCGAGCGGGTGGGCGGCAGCAGCAGTTGCGCGCCTTGACCGCGAAACGCCACCAGCGCCACGCGGTCGCGCCGCACGTAGCACTGCGCCAGCAGCAGCTCAACCGCGCCCTTGGCCTCCGCCAGCCGGTGCAGCGCACTCGACCCCGAGGCGTCGACTACGAACACCGTCGTGGTCGAGCTCGGCTGCTTGCGCCGGGCGATGCGAAAGTCGTCGCGCCGCACGTCCACGCGCGGCCCGTACGTCGCCGCGGTGCCGCGCTCGCGCCAGCGCAGTGCCTGCCACGGCGCCGCCGCACGCAGCGTCTCGATCACGTCCAGCCGCATCCCGGCCTGCAGCGGCCCGCGCCTTGTGCCGGCCGGGCGGCCCCGCTGGTGTGCGGCCTTCATCTGTCCGGCCCGGCCCTGCGCGGCGTGGCGGCCGGCCTTGCGCGCCGCGCGCAGCCGCAGCAGCAGATCGGCCGGGATCGCGGCCAGCGCCGCGGCGACCACCCGCTCGTCGGGCAGGCGCTCGCCCTGCGACTGCGGCTGCTCGCTGGCGTCCTGCGGCGCGTCCTGGGGCGGCGCCTGCTCGGGCGGCGGCGGCTCCTGCGCAGCGGCTTGCTCGTCGGCCGGCAGTTGCGTGGCGCGGGCGGCCAGCACCAGGCGCGCAGACAGCTCGATGTCTTCGTCGTCCACAACGTCGCGGCCGGCGAGCGCGGCGCTGGCGCGCGCCACGGCCAGCGCCATCAGCGGCACACGCAGGGAGCCGATGCCGAAGGCGACAGCGCCGGCGCACAGCGCCTCGATGAGGCGCTCGGGCACGGCCACCTGCGGCAGGCGCGCCCGCGCAGCGGCGATGTCCACCGTCGGCGAGTCGGTGACGGCGCCGCGCGGCAAGGCCGTCAGATCCAGGTGCACCGCCAGCCGGTCGGCCAGCGCCTGCGGCGCACGCTCTTCGGCGCCGTCACCTTCGTCGAGCGCGAGCACGCCGCAGCGCGTCGGCAGCCGCAGCGCCAGGCCGTCGCGCTCGAGCGCCACTTCGTGCGCGTCGAGCACGGCGGCGATGCGGGCAGCGGTGGCGCTGGAAACACGCTCGGCCATCGGGATCACGAGCAGGCCGCCGTCGACCTCGGCCAGCACACCGCGCGTGAACTGCGGCGCGCCCGCGCGCAGGGTGGCGGCCAGGTCGAGACCGCCCAGCAGGCGGTCGTCGGCGATCGTCACGGGCATCTTCCGCCACGGCGTACCGGCGGGCAGCAGCCGGCGCACGAGGTCGATCCAGGCATCGCGCACCGGCCCGGCCGCAGCGCGCAGCAGCACGCCGCCGACGCCGGCCGGATCGACCGCCACCACCTGCGCGGCAGCCACCGCGTCCGCCCACAGCGCCTGGGCGCGGGCGTCAGGGGTCGGCGCCGTCATGCGCGAACTAGCCCGGAAAGACTTCGGCCACCGCGCGCTCCACCCGCGCGGTCGAGCCGGTCTCGTCGAGCGGGTCGCGCCGCAGCCGATGGCGCAGCGCGATCGGCGCCACCCGCCGCAGATGCTCGTCGCCGACCTTCCTGGCGCCTTCCAGCGCGGCCAGCGCGCGGGCCGCGCGCATCAGCGTGAGCTCGCCGCGCAGGCCATCGGTGCCGAGCTTCATGCACAGGGTGGCGGCACGCTCGAGCGCCGCATCGGGCACCCCGACCTCGGGCAGGCGCTTGCGGCCAGCGACGATGCGGCGGCTCACGCGGGCGTCCTCGCCCTGCCAGGCCGCGATGAACGCCGACGGGTTGCGCTCGAAAGCGTCGCGCCGCTTGACCACCTCGATGCGCTGCGCCATGTCTGTCGGCGTCTTGACTTCCACGCTGAGGCCGAAGCGGTCCAGCAGTTGCGGGCGCAGCTCGCCCTCCTCCGGATTGCCGCTGCCCACGAGCACGAACCGCGCCGGATGGCGGACGCTGAGGCCCTCGCGCTCCACCACGTTCTCGCCGCTGGCGGCCACGTCGAGCAGCACGTCGACCAGGTGGTCCTCCAGCAGGTTGACCTCGTCGATGTACAGAAAGCCGCGGTTGGCGCGCGCCAGCAGGCCCGGTTCGAAGGCCTTGACCCCCTGTGCCAGCGCGCGCTCGAGATCGAGCGCGCCAACCACCCGGTCCTCGGTCGCGCCAAGCGGCAGGTCCACGACAGGCAGCGCATGCGTGGCGCTCTTGAGCTTGGGCGCATCCGCGGCCGCCTTGCCCTTGCCACCCTCGGGCGCGCAGATACCACAGACGCCGGCCGGCTTCTCGGGCGCGCAGGAGTAGGGACAGCCGACCACCACCTTGACCGGCGGCAGCAAGGCGGCCAGCGCGCGCACGGCGGTCGACTTGCCGGTGCCGCGATCACCAAACACCAGCACTCCGCCGATGCCCGGCTCGGCCGCCGCCACCAGCAGCGCGAGTTTCATCTCGTCTTGGCCGACAATGGCGGAAAAGGGAAATGCGACGGCCATGAACGGGTCCGCGTTGTTCTCAGTGTGCGTGCATCTTACTGTCAACCCGGCTTTACACCACGGCTCAGATCAGACCGGCGCGGCGACGGTGCTGCACACTGCGCGCCTTGGACCAAGGGGAGTGGGCGATGAAGCTCGGTGGTGTGCGCATCTTCGTGGACAGCCTGCCGGCTGCGCTGCCGTTTTACCGCCTGCTGCTCGGAGCCCCGATCGCACAGGACGAGGCCATGGGCTATATCGTGTTCGATGCCAGCGGCATCAATGTCGTGGTCGAGCGCGTCGCGCCGGATGCACCCGTCGAGGAACAACTTCTGGTGGGGCGCATGACCGGCGTGTCCTTCGAGGTCGATGACATCGGCCATGTGCACGCGAGCCTCAGCGCGGGCGGCGTTCTGTTCACCGCCGAGCCCGAATTGCAGCCCTGGGGAGGTTGGCTGGCGACCCTCCAGGACCCGGCTGGCAATCAGCTGCAACTGGTGCAGTACGGCGCCTAGGCTGGCGAGTCTCGCCTAGAGCAGCGCGCGCCCGACCGTCGCCGTGCCGATGGTGAGAATGCCCAGCACGAGATTGACCGCCACCAGCAGCCGGATCTGATCGAGCTGCTCGGCCGCCTGCGGCCAGGCCTGCGCGGCCACGTGCCGCCGCAGCCGTGCAAACGGCGCCAGGCGGATGTGCGCGAACACCACCATCATCACGACCCCGGTGAAGAACATCGCGTGGATCGACGGGTGCGCCAGTTGCAGGCCTTCGATGAAGGCGTTCTCGCCGCGCGCCATGGCACCAGCCGACATGCCGATCCCCACGAACATCATCAGGCCGGAAATCAGGGTGACCAGCACCGCAGCAAGCACCCAGGCGAAGAAACGGCGCAGCGTGGCGGCCATCAGCGGCAGCCGCTGTGGCGGCGCAAGCAGCTCGACCGCGCTGGGGCGCACGGCAAAGTGCAGGACGAACATGCCACCGACCCAGATGACGACAGCGAGCACGTGCAGGAACAGGAGAACCGCGTAGAGGCGCATGAGAGGGTCAGGACCGAGGACGACGAGGAGGCATGTGAGGATAGCCGCCTGCGACCCGGCCCACGGGCGGAACGCAGCGTTCGTCGGGAAAGCACCGATGCGGATAATCGGCGCGCCAGCACTTCATTACGACTTCGATGACCGATCGCCTGACCCGCCTTGGCGCCATGCCCGTGACGCGCTTCATGCGCGAGACCTGGCAGCGCAAGCCGCTGCTCATCCGCCATGCCTTCAAGGATTTCCGCTCGCCCGTCAGTCGCGATGCCCTGTTCGCGCTCGCGCAGCGCGACGACGTGGAAGCGCGGTTGGTGACGGCCTTCAACGGCCAATGGCGCCTGCAATACGGTCCGCTTGCGCGCCTGCCCTCGCCGCGCAAGCCCAACTGGACGGCGCTCGTACAGGGCGTCAACCTGCACGATGACGCGGCTGCGCAACTGCTCGCGCGCTTTCGCTTCATCACCGATGCGCGGCTGGATGACTTGATGCTCAGCTACGCCAGCGCTGGCGGCGGTGTCGGGCCGCACGTCGACTCGTACGACGTGTTCCTCCTGCAAGCGCAAGGCCGGCGCCGCTGGCGCGTCAGCCGGCAAAAGGACCTCGCCTTCGTGGCCGGCCTGCCCTTGCGCATCCTGCAGGACTTCCGACCCACTTCAGAGTGGGTGCTCGAACCCGGTGACATGCTGTACTTGCCGCCCGGCGTGGCGCACGAAGGCGTGGCGCTCGACGACGACTGCATCACCTGCTCGATCGGCTTTCGCGCGCCGCGCTACCGCGAACTGCTCGATCCTTGGCTGGACGCACTGGCGCAGCGCGCGGTGCTGCCGGCGCAATACACCGACCGCGGGCTGCAACCCACCAACCGCCCCGGCCGCTTGCCCGCCGCCATGGTGGCCGCGACCCATGCCGCACTCAGCCGCGTGCGACCCACGCCGGGCGACGCCGTGCAGGCGCTGCTCGCGGTGCTGACAGAACCGAAGGACGAGGTTGTGTTCGACGCCGCCAAGCCGCTCGGGCCCACCGGCTTCCACCGGCGCGCGCAGCGCCAAGGTCTGGCGCTCGATCGCCGCAGCCGCCTGCTCTACGAAGGCGGCTGGTTCGGCATCAACGGCGATGTCTTTCGCGCGGCAGCAGACGAGCGCCGCGTCCTCGCGCGCCTGGCCGACGCGCGCAGCCTCCCGGCTGGCACGCTACAGCCATCTGGGAGCGTGGCCGAGCGGCTGCGACAGTGGTATCACGCAGGCTGGCTGCACTTTGCCGACACCAACTGACCTCACAATGAGCGAGACGACTTCGGATCCCGCCCCGTCGGGGCCCACCGAAATCCCCCCCCAACGCCGGCTCATCGGCTCGCGCGCCGAGCTTGCCGCGGCAGTCGACGAGGTCCTGGCGCTCAAGCCACGGCTGCTGCGCATCGCCGCGCAGGATGCAACGGTGTTCGCGCTCGACCAACGGCACGTGGTCGATGCGCTCGAGGCCTTGCTGCACGCCAATCGACAGGCCCGCGTGCAGGTGCTGGTCGATCATGCGCAATGGATCGAGACCCGCGCGCCGCGGCTGAAGCAGGCGCAGCGCCGGCACCCGCATGCGATCGAATTGCGGCAAGCATCGGTCGACGACCCCGTTGGAGAGGACCTGCATCTGATCGCCGACGCGGCCCACAGCATCGACATTCGTGCGGGCAAGCTGGTGTCCGGCGATCTGTGGCTGAACAACCGCCCGCGCGCGCAGCCGCTGACCAGCGTGTTCGAGCGGCGTTGGTCTGCAGCAGCCCACAATCTGCCCGTCTCGCCGCTCGGTCTATGACGGTGAAAACTTCTGCCGCGCACAACGCCTCGCTATACTTTGACAGACGCTGTCAGCTTCGGCCTCGTCGTTCACCCTAACAACAAAGCACGCTGTGCTCGAAAGGTTCCACGCAATGAAGAAGTCGCTTTTGATCGCCTCGATCGCCGTGGTCGTCCTGGCCGCTTGTGGCAAGCCCGCGCCGGCGCCCGCGCCCGCTCCGGCACCTGCCCCCGCCGCGCCCGCCCCGGCTCCTGCGCCCGCCCCGGCGCCAGCCCCGGCCCCCGAGGCGAAGAAGGACGAGGCGGCAGCGCCTGCGCCTGCCGCCGCGCCTGCCCCTACACCGGCGCCCGCCCCCGAGGCCAAGAAAGAAGAAGCCAAGAAGTAACGCGCTGCGCTTGACTGACAAACAGGCCGGCCATGCCGGCCTGTTTGTGTTTGGGCCTTGCTCGCTCTCAGGCCGCGGCCGGCCACTGGACGGACCGCGCAGCGGCCAGCAGCGCATCGGCGCCGTGCGCGGCAAGGAACTGCGGGTCCGACAACTGGCGCCGCCACTGGCGCGCTCCGCGCTCGCCTTGCACCAGGCCGAGCATGTGACGCGTCACCGAACGCACGGCGACGCCGGCCGCCGCCCGCTCGTGCAGGTACGACGTCATCGCCGCGATCACCGCCTCACGCGGCCGTGGTGAATCACCGTTGAAAACCTCGGCATCGACGCGGGCGAGCAGCCATGGGGTGTGATAGGCCGCGCGGCCAAGCATCACGCCCTCGAACGAGGACAACGCGGCCTTGGCCGCGTCGAGCGTGTCGACCCCGCCATTCAGAACGATGGTGGCTTGCGGAAAGTCGCGCCGCAGTTGTGCCGCCACCGCGTAGCGCAGCGGCGGCACCTCGCGGTTCTTCTTGGGCGACAGGCCCTGCAGCCAGGCATTGCGCGCATGCACGATGAACACCCGGCAACCGGCGTCATGCAGCGCGCCGACAAAGTCGCGTACGAAGCCGTAGCCCTCCGCTTTGCCCAGCCCGATGCGGTGCTTGACCGTGATCGGCACCGAGGCAACATCGAGCATCGCCTTGACGCAGTCGGCCACCAGCGCGGGCTCTGCCATCAGGCAGGCCCCGAAGGCACCGCGCTGCACGCGCTCGGACGGACAGCCGCAATTCAGATTGATCTCGGCATAGCCCCAGCGCGCCCCCAGTCTGGCGCACTGGGCCAGTTCATCCGGCTCACTGCCGCCCAGTTGCAGGGCCACCGGATGCTCGCGCGGATCGAAATCAAGATGCCGGGACACGTCGCCGTGCAGCAGCGCGCCGGTGGTCACCATCTCCGTGTACAGCCGCGCATGGCACGAAAGCTGCCGATGGAACATGCGGCAATGGCGATCGGTCCAGTCCAACATCGGCGCCACGCAGAAGCGCCAGGGACTGGGCACGGCGCCGCCTGCGCCGATCGGACTCTCAGCCGGCATTGCTATAGTCGCCGCAGAAAAACGCAACGCAGAAGAACGCGAAACAAGGACAACTCGGGGAGGGCGAGACGTGTGTGCGGTTGCGTCTCGGCATCGACGGCACCCACGGACGACAGGATTATGCGACACGGTCCTCAGGCGAGACCCCGCGCAACGGCAGCGCGCATCGACGGCGCGCCGGATTTGCGCCTGGGCGGATCGCCAGCACGGCGCCTCTTCGCGGCCGCCCGCGACGACATCGCCTTTCTCAAGGGCTTCTTGCAACACCCAGATCAGGTCGGCTCGGTCATCCCGAGCTCGAGCTTCCTGGAGCAGCGCCTGGTGCGCTGCGCGCAGGTCGCCTCCGCACGCTGCGTCGTTGAACTGGGGCCCGGCACTGGCGGCACCTCGCGCGCGTTTCTCGACGCAATGCGGATCGACGCCACCCTGCTGGCGATCGAACTCAGCCCGACGTTCCATGCGCGGATCAGCAGCGCCATCGATGACGCGCGCTTCATGGCGCAACTCGGTAGTGCCGAGCACATCGCGGAGTTCCTGGCCGCGCGCCGCCTGCCCGCGCCCGACGCGGTGATCTCCGGCATCCCGTTTTCCACCATGCCCGCCGACGTTGCCGGTCGGATCGCGCAGGCCATCGCCAAGGTGCTCGCGCCTGGCGGCCGCTTTGTCGCCTACCAGTTACGCGCGCATGTGTCGGACTACGCCACGCCGTATCTCGGACCAGCCAGACAGCAGTGGGAGATGCTCAATATCCCGCCGGTGCGCGTGTTCACCTGGACCAAGGCGTAGTCGGATCCCGTACCGCCCTGCGCTGGCCGGGCCTGAAGACGAGACAACGGTCCATGTCCATCTGGCTTTGAGGTGCAGGCGCAGGTGAGAAGCGCGCGCGTGGCCTTGACGTCAGAGCGAAAGAACCCACTGGATCACCGACTTCATCAGGAAGCCGAAGATCCCAAAGGCCAGCACGAAGAACAGCACGAAGGTGCCGAAGCGCCCGGCCTTCGACTCGCGCGCGACCTTCCAGATGATGAATAGCATGAGGCCGATGAAGCCGGCCAAGCCATAGGTCAGGCCGAACTCCGAGATCTGCTGCTCGGTGAGGCCGAAGACGGTGCCTTCCACGTGCGCCGCCTGATCGTTACTCGTAGCGCAAGGGCACGCCGTCGGTGACGACGAGATCTTTGTACGCGTGCCAAGTCGCGTGGCCAAGCACCGGCACCGCGAAAATGAAGCCCAGCATCGCGGTCGCCAGCGACAACGCCACCAGAGTCAGCACCACGGCGGCCCACAGGCCCATGGTCACCGGGTTGTCGCCCACGGCACGCGCGCTGGTCAGCAAGGCCCGCCGAAAGCCGACCATGCGCCCGAGCAGCAGCGGCGGAGAAACCGCCGTCACCGCAAACACGACCGCAACCCCGAGGCCGCCGAGCAGCAGCCACAGCGTGAAGAGCAGATTGCCCTGCTCCATCGCCGCGTAGCGCAGGAACTCCACCGGCGTGGTGATCGGCACACGCACGAAGAGCTTGAAGAGCAGCGCTGAGACAAGCACCCAGAGCGTGGCGCCCGCAAACAGCAGCACGCCCACGCGCACCAGCGGACGCGACTCTCGCCGCCAGGCGTTGACCACATCGGCCAGACCCGGCCGCTCGCCGCGCGATTGCAGCCGGCTCAGCTCATACAAGCCGGTACACAGGATCGGCCCAACCAGCACGAAGCCGGACACCGCGCCGGGCAGGATCCACCAAAGCCTTTCAGGCAGCGCCAGGGCAAGCCAGCCGCCGACCGCGACGATCACGCCATGGAGCAGGCTCGCAGCCGGCGAACGCCACAGATCCCGCCAGCCACATGCAAGCCAGTGCAATACGCGGCCCGGCGCGACGTTTCGCACGGGCAAGGGAGCACGAGAATCTGCGGTGACGGCCATGGCAATCGATCGAAGCGGCAGCGATTATGCGGCCACGCCCGCGCCTGCTTGCATCGGCCGCGCGGGCGCGCATCGACGGGTCAAGCGGATGCGTCTGCGCTCCATGTGTGCGAGGGCTCCTCGTGGGCAGCAGGAGCCTTCGCGCGGCTTGGCGAACAACCGCCGAATAGCACGGATCAAGAGGGCAAGATGAGTTGGGCCGTGGTGTAGCTCCGCGTCGGCGAGGCGGTGCCCACGGCGTTCACGAACACGGGCATCCTGCCGGTCAGGTCATTGCCTCTGGTGGCACGGGCCATACCCGCGGATCGAGCGGCGGGCAGGCGGTGGCCGCGGACCACCGCCCCCCCCCAACCCCGGTAGCGGGCTGGGCGCTACTTGAAGTCCTGGATTCGCTTGATCTCGGCGGCGCCGAACTTCTTGGCGAACTCGGCCCACACCGGCGTCATGGCGTTGCGGAAGGCCGCACCGTCGACGTTGGTCACCACGTCCACGCCTTCGGCACGCAACTGCGCGATGCCGGCGGCCTCGTCGTCGTTGACCTTCTTGCGCTGGGCCGCGGCACCAGCGCGCGCGGCTTCACGGAAGTTCGCCTTGTCGGCGTCATTGAGCGAGTTCCACAGCTTGGGCGAGGCCAGCAGCAGCGCGGGTGAGTAGACGTGCCCGGTGAGCGACAGGTGCTTCTGCACCTGCGAGAACTTGGACGACAGGATGACGGGAATCGGGTTCTCCTGCCCGTCCACCACGCCCTGTTGCAGCGCCGTGAACAGCTCGGAGAACGCCATGGGCGTCGGCTGCACGCCGATCGACTGGAACGCCTGGATGTGCACCGGGTTTTGCATCGTCCGCACCTTCAGGCCCTTGACGTCGTCGGGCTTGACCACAGCGCGGCGTGAGTTGGTCAGGTGGCGGAATCCGTTTTCGGTCCAAGCCAGCGCAATGATGCCCTTGGACGGAAACTTCGCCAGGATGTCCTGGCCGATCGGCCCGTCCAGCACGCCGCGCGCGTGTGCGTAGTCGCGGAACAGGAATGGGATGTCGACGATGCCCACCTCGGGCACGAAGTTCGACACCGGACCGGTGGAGGTATTCGTGACATCGAGCGTGCCCAACTGCACCGCCTCGATGTTGGCGCGCTCGTCATTGGCGCCGGCCTGGATCTGGCACTTGAAGCGATTACTGGTGCGCTTTTCCAGTTCCGCGCAGAAAGCCTGCGACCCGACGCCGTAGTGGGAGGTGGCTGGCGTCGGATGCGACACCCGGATGGTCGTCTGGGCCGAGGCGGCGCCCACGGTCAGTGCGAGCGCCGCACCGGTCAATGTCAACTGCAGGATCTTCATTGTGTCTCCTTGGAGTGCGACCTCGCTGCGCGGAGGGTGGCAACGGGGGCGGGCAAGTGTCGGAACTGCCCCCAACGATGTCAAGCCGGGATCGGCGCGGGTGGCCCGCGATGGCCTGCGGCGAGCGGCCCCTGCCCCGCGCCGCGCCGTGCGGAGCGAAGCGCTGCGCGTGCTCGTGGGTTCGTGAGCAGTAGGCGCATTGTCGAACCCGGCGCTGGCGGAGCTGAAGACCGTGCTGCGCGGCAATCTCGAGCGTACGGATGCGTGGCTGACGCTGGCCAACTTGCAGATGCGACGGGGCGAGACGGCCGAGACCGAGGCTCTACTGCGCGAGCCGATCGCAGTCGCGCCGGTAGCGGCGCTGTACGAGTCGCTCGGCCTCTCGCTGTTCCGGAGAGGACACAGCCCTGCCCTGGGCGAAGTTGGCGCGCGCTGATCCGTTGTTGCACGGCAGGCTATGCGGCGGCGTGCGACCCCATCGTCCACCGCGGCAGGCGGCCGCATTGAACTCAGATCGCGTTGTCGCGCCCCGCACCGCGGGTCTGCGCGGCCGGTCGATCCGGGTCGACGTCACGCACCGCCATCACACCCTCGAACCCCAGGGCTGCTTCCCTGTACAGGCGCGTCGCCTCGGCCTCCTGGCCAGTGGTCTCGGCCAGCCGCGCCAACGCCAACAGCGTGGCCGGATGCTGTCGCAGGCGCAGGCTTTCCTCCAGGTAGCTGCGCGCCTTGCCCCAGAGCTGCTCACGCAGGCAAAGCAGGCCAAGGCAGCGCAGCAGCGCCGGATCCTGCGGGTGGGTCTTGAGCCAGCCCTCGGCACGCTCAATGCGCTCGCGCGCGGGCAGCACCACCGTGCGCGCGTACTCATCGAGCAGGCGCTCGTCCCAGTGATGCACCAGCGCCGCTTCCAGCGCCATGGCGGCGGCACGCGGGCGGCCAGCGCGGTTGAGCAGATGCGCGCCTTCGAGTGCGATCTCGGGCCGCTGCCGGTCCGCTACCGGGATCTTGTTCCAGTGCGCCTCCAGCCCGGACGGATCATGGCGCTTGTCGCGCAGCAGCTCGCGCAGCGCCAGGCGCTTGGTCTTGTCGGCGGCCACCTCGTTCAACGCATTGCGCTTTTCAAGCGCGCGCACGGACTTGAGCACTTCGGTCCAGCGACGAGCCTGCAAGTTGGCATTCAGGGCGATGCGCATGGCATGGATGTGCCGGCTGCCCGAGGCCTGCAGGCGATCGACAGCGTCGAGCGCGCGATCGTTCTCGCGGCTTTCGGCCCACATCTCGGCACTGGACACGAGGCGCGCGGTATTCAGGTCCTTGTCGCCGGCAACGCTCTCGAGCCACTCGTCGCGCCGCTCCGTCTGCTGCATCCGGTGCGCGGCGCGCGCCCCGATCAGCGCGGCCAGGCCAGCACTCTCGCCGGTGGCGATCGCGTGCCGTGCCGCGCGCTCGGCACGCGCGAAGCGGCCCTCGAGCAACGCCTTCAACGCATCGCGCAGGGCCCGCTGGCTGCCGATCTCGTCGCGCCGCTGCCGATACAGGCGTACGCGCTCGGGAAAATCGACCAGGCTCTGCACGCCGCGCGCCAGCCAGTAGACGACCACCAGCAGCAGGCCGAGCAGCAGCAGGAAGAAGTTGAACGACAGGTCGACACGGTGCGGCGGCAACAGCAGCACGACGTTGCCGTCGTTGAACTGCGCCACCAGCGCGAGCGAAACCGCGAGCAGCGCGATCGCCACGGTGATGATGAGCGCCTTCATGCGACTTCAGCGCCCGGCACGGCCACCGCGCGCGTTTTGCAGGGCAGCCAGCGTCTCGGTGATCTGCGGCACCTCGACCGACAGCGGCGCCTGCGCCATCGCCTTGAGCTGAGCGGACGCCGCCACCACCGGCGCCTGCCGGCCATCGAAGTAGCGGGCGAGCAGCGCCTGCGCCTCCGCCAGGTCCGCGCGGTACAGCTTGTCGCTGCGCATCAGAAGGCTCTGGCGCGCATTGAGCAGGCGCAGCCGCAGTTGCTGCCGCGCCAACCGCTGTTGCGCGTCGTTCAGCAGCAACGCCTCTGGCGTGTCGACCTCGCGGATGCGCACCAGGTCACCGAACTCCTCGCGCAGCCACGTGCGCGCGCGTGGCCACCAGCGGTCGTCCGTGGCGGGCACCGTCGCACTCTTGACCTCTGCGCCCTTGCCGTCGCTGGCCTTGCGCGCCGGCTCCGCGACCAGCGCCAGGCCGTCCACACCCTGGATCATCTGGTCAAGCTTCAGCGCCAGCCCGGTCACGTCGACCGCCGGCGTGCTGCGCAGCCGCTCGAGGTCGCGGGTCAAGGCGCGCCGCAGGTTGACGAGCTGTGGGCGATCGATGCGCGCCAGACGTCCGTCGACCGCCTGCAGCGCTGCGATGGCGGTGGCGACGTTGCCAGTCACCTGCAGTTCCTGCGCGGCCACCGCAATCAGCCGCTCGACCTCAGCCAGCGCCGCTTCGTCGCGCCCGCGGGTCAGCTCGAGATACAGCTGGTCCAGCTCGCCCCGCTGGTTCTGCAGGCGCTCGAGGTCACTGCGGAGCTGATCGGTCGCCGCCTGCGCGCTGCGCGCGCGCTGCTCGGCGGCGCTTGCCGTTGCCGCCGCCTCGGCCTCGATCTGCGCCAACCGCGCCGCCAACGCATCGTTGGCACGCTGCAACTGCCATGCAGTCCAGCCGCCGGCGGCGATCGCGGTAACGAGAAGCAGGAACAGGAGCGCAAGCAACCCAGGGCGACGCCGACGCGGCGAACCCATATTGGCTACCGATGAATGGCCCGCGGCCACCGGCGCAGCGGCAGGCGGCGGCGCGGGCGGCTCGGATGGGGGCAATGGGGGCGGCAGCGACGACAACGACAGGCTCGGGGTGCGATACGCGGGTTGCGACGCTCAGGGAGCGAGCGTCCGATGGCCGCAGCATGCGCGGCTGCCCACGATTCTATCGGCCGGCCTGCAGGAGCGCCGCCGCATCGAGCCTGGACAGCAAGCGCACCTGCGTGAAGCCCGCATCGGCCAGCGCGGCGGCAATGCGCGGATGCATCGTCACGAGCCGCACCGTCGCGCGTGCAGCCGGCGCGAGGGCGTCGATCTGCTGGCGCACGACGTGCGCCGCGTCGCTGCTCGTCACGACGATGGTTGGCGCGCTTGCGAGCGCCGCAGCCAGCGCATCTTCAGTCGCGTACGCCGTCCAGGGCCGTGGGATGCGGCGATACACGGCAAGCACACCGACCTCGGCGCCGGCCTCGCGCAGGCGTTCACCCAGCCACTCGCGGCCCTGCTCGGCCCGCAGGATCAGCACGCGGCGCGGCGCCGGCTGGAGTGAGCGCAGCAGCGGCCAGAGCGCCTCGGAGCCCGGGGCTTCATCAGCACTGTCGGCGACAGGAGCGATGACCTGCGCTTGCGGCGGCAGGTCCAGCGCCTCATGCACCACCTGTGCGGTCCCGGCCCCGACCGCCGCGATCCGCGTTGCAGCCGGCCAGGCAGCCGAGAGCAGTTCGCGCGTGGCGCGCACCGCCGCTGGGCTCACGAACAAGACGAGATCAAACTGATCGAGTGCTGCCAGACGCGCGCGCACTGCGACCACATCGGGCGGCGGCCCAATCTCGAAGGCAGGCAAGTGAAGCGCGGTCGCGCCTGCTGCGCGCAGCGCGGACGCCAGGGCGGCACCGGCCGAGCCCGGCTTGGTCACGAGAAAGGTCGGCACCGGCGCCGCCCTGAGCCTAGGCGGAGAGCAGCTGCAACCCGCCGCGCGACTTCAGTTGCGCCACGGCGTCGGCGGCGATCAGCTCGCCGTCCTCGGTCGGGCCGCTGACATCCACCGCGACGTGCTCGCCCGTGCGCTGGTTGCCGACCAGCGCCCGCAGGCGCAGCGTGCCGCGATCGATCTCGGCATAGGCGGCCAGGGGCACCTGGCAGCTGCCGCCCAGGCCGCGCGAGACCGCGCGCTCGGCCGCGGTGGTCGCACGCGTCTGCGCGTGCTCCAGTGGGGCGACGATGTCCTGCGCCTGCGCCGAGCCGGCCAGCACTTCGATGCCGAGCGCCCCTTGCCCGGGTGAAGGCAAGAAGGTCGAGGTCGGCAGGATCTGGCGGATGCGGTCCATGTGGCCGAGCCGCTTGAGGCCCGCCGCCGCCATGAGCAGCCCGTCGAACTCGCCGCGGTCGAGCTTGGCCAGCCGAGTTCCGACGTTGCCGCGCACCGGCAGCACCTCCAGGTGCGGATAGTTGGCGCGCAGCATCAGCGCGCGCCGCTGGCTGCTGGTGCCGACCTTGGCACCGGACGGCAGTGCATCGAGCGAGGCATAGCGCGGCGAGACGAAGCAGTCGCGCGGATCTTCGCGCACCATCACCGCCCCGAGCAGGAACTCCGGCGGCAACTCCATCGGCACGTCCTTGAGGGAATGCACGGCCAGATGGGCGCGGCCCTCCAGCAGCGCGACCTCGAGCTCCTTGACGAACAGGCCCTTGCCGCCGACCGCCGAGAGCGCGCGATCGAGGATCTGGTCGCCGCGGGTGGTCAAGCCAAGCAGATCGACCTGGCGGCCATGCAGGTCGGTCAGCAGCGCCTGCACGTGCCGAGCCTGCCACAGGGCCAAAGGCGATTCACGCGTGGCGATGACGATGGGGTTGGGCTGCATGGCGCGTGAGTGTAATTGGCACGGCTTCAATTTCGATATCCAGAATTCAGCGATGATGCGCGTGCTTGCAACGCTTGCGCCAACGCAAAGCACGTTCGCGGCTCAATGCTGAGCTTGGCGACGCTGACCGCCACGCCAGAATCCCAAATCCCGCAGCCAACATCCGCACACAATGACCCACGCCGACACCGCCCTGCGCGATGACATCCGCCTGCTCGGGCGCCTTCTGGGCGACGTGCTGCGCCACTACGAGGGCGCTGCGATGTTCGAGACGATCGAGACCATCCGCCAGACCTCGGCGCGCTTCCGCCGCGACGGCAACCCGGCCGATGCACGCACGCTCGATCGCCAGCTCAAGAAGCTGGACCGGGATGCGACGGTCAGCGTGGTGCGCGCCTTTTCGTACTTTTCGCATCTGGCCAACCTGGCCGAGGACCAGCAGCAGATCCGCAACCTGCGGCGCGCCCGGCTGCAGGGCGAGCCGCTGCGGGGCAGCCTGGCGCAGACGGTGGAGTTGCTCGGCAGCCGCGCCGTCACGGCCGCGCGCACGCGCGAGCTGCTCGCACAGGCCTGCCTGGTGCCGGTGCTGACCGCGCACCCGACCGAGGTGCAGCGCAAGAGCATCCTGGACACCGAGCGCGAGATCGCGCAGTTGCTCGATGACAGCGCGCGCCATGACCTGGCCGACGACGAGCGCACTGCGCGCCTGGCAGCCCTGGTGGCCACGCTCTGGCAAACGCGCATGCTGCGTCCGGAAAAGCTGACGGTCGCCGACGAGATCGACAACGCGCTGTCGTACTGGCATGCCACCTTCCTGCGCCAGCTGCCCGCACTCTATGGCGATCTGGCGCAGCGGCTGGGCGGCGAGGTGCTGGCGGCGCGCTCCACGCGTGGTGGTGGCAGCAGCGCTGCGGCAAAGCCCGCGCTGCCATTTCTGCGCATGGGCAGCTGGATCGGCGGCGACCGCGACGGGCATCCGCACGTCAGCGCGCAGACCATGCGCGGGGCGCTGGCCGCACAGTCGGCTACGGTGCTCGGGCACTACCTGCACGAGGTCCATCTGCTGGGCGGCGAGCTGTCGATGTCGGCCATGCTCCGGCCGGTCGATGCGGCGCTGGCGCGGCTGGCCGAGGCCAGCGCCGATCCATCGGCCCAACGCGCCGACGAGCCGTATCGCCGTGCGCTCACTGGCGTGTACGCGCGGCTGCACGCCACCGCGCACGCGCTCGGGTTGGCGCTGCGCGCGCGCCCGCCGCTGGCTGACGCCGCGCCGTACGCAAACGCCGCCGAGTTCGAGGCGGATCTCATGATTGTCGCGCAGTCGCTCGCCAAGGGCGGCAATGATGCGATTGCGGCGCATCGGCTGCACCCCCTGCAGCGTGCGGTGCGGGTGTTCGGCTTTCACGGCGCCACGCTGGACCTGCGGCAAAGCTCAGACGTGTTCGAGTCCGTGGTCACTGAGCTTCTCGCCGCCGCCGAGGTCTGCCCGGACTACCGCCGGCTGTCGGAGACAGAACGCCTGCGGCTGTTGATCCATGAGCTGGCGCACGCGCGACCGCTGCTCTCGGCACATCTTCGGTACTCGGAGCGCACGCGCCGCGAGCTCGCCGTGTTCGACGCCGCGCGCGAGCTGCGCGCCGTCTTCGGCCCGGCGGCGATCGACAAGCACATCGTCTCGCATACCGAGAGCCTGAGCGACCTGCTCGAGGTGGCACTGCTGCAGAAGGAGACCGGGCTCCTGGCCGGCGACGAGGTGCGGCGCTGCGCGCTGATGATCGTGCCGCTGTTCGAGACCATCGAGGACCTGGCCAATGCGCCGCAGATCATGCAGGAGTGGCTGCAGCACCCCGGGCTGCGGCACCTGTTGATCCCACCCGACGAGGAACTGCGCGGCGGCCCGCCGCTGCAGGAGGTCATGCTCGGCTACTCCGACAGCAACAAGGACGGCGGCTTTCTCGCCTCCAACTGGGCGCTGTATCAGGCCACCCAGCGCCTGCGCGACGTGTTCGACGAGCACGGCGTGCAGTTGCGCCTGTTCCACGGCCGCGGCGGCAGCGTCGGGCGCGGCGGCGGGCCGAGCTTCGACGCGATCCTCGCGCAGCCGCCGGGCAGCGTGCGCGGCCAGCTGCGCCTGACTGAGCAGGGCGAGATCATCCGCGCCAGGTACGCTGACCCGCGCATCGGTCGCCATCATCTGGAACTGCTGGTCTCGGCGCTGTTGCAGGCTTCGCTCGTCACGGTGCGCGCAATCCCGCGCCAGGCCGAGTTCGAAGCGGCGCTGCACGAGATCGCGGGCCACGCGTATCGAGCCTATCGCAGCCTGGTATACGAGACCGAGGGCTTCGCCGAGTTTTTCTTCAGCGCCACGCCGATCGCCGAGATCATGGAGCTGAACATCGGCAGCAGGCCGGCGACGCGGAAAGCCACCGGCCGCATCGAGGACCTGCGCGCGATTCCCTGGGTGTTCAGCTGGGGCCAGTGCCGCATCCTGCTGCCCGGCTGGTATGGATTTGGCAGCGCCATCGAGGCCTACGTGAGTGCCGCAGGTCCGGCCTCGGCCAAGCGCGCGCGGCTGCAGTTGCTGCGCGACATGGCGCGCGAGTGGCCGTTTTTCCGCGCGCTCACCAGCAACATGGAGATGGTGCTGGCCAAGGCGGATCTCGCCATTGGCGGCCGCTACATGCAGCTGTCCAGCGACAAGGCGCAGGCGAGCGCGATTTACGCCAGCATCCGCAACGAGTACAAGCTCACGCTCAAGCACTGGCTGGCCATCAGCGGCCAGCGCAGCCTGCTGGAGGGCAACCCGGAGCTGGCCCGCAACCTCAAGAACCGCCTGCCTTACCTTGACCCGCTCAACCATCTGCAGGTGGAACTGATCAAGCGCCATCGTGAGGGCGCCAACGATGAGCGCGTCAAGCGCGGCATCCACTTGACGATCAATGGCGTATCTGCCGGACTGCGCAATACTGGCTGATGGGCAGGCATCATCGCGACCGGCCCCAATCGGACCAGTGATGCCAGCCCAGTTCGGCAGCAGCATTCATTCACGCGCACGCGCAGACTCACCCATGCTGGTCTAAATCCGCGCCAAGATGACCGAGACCACGACCGACGCCGACGCGCGCCGGGCTGACGCACGCACGCTCGCCGCCCTGCTGCGCACGGTGCGGGCGCAAACGCTGGCGATCTTTGCCGACTACGCCCGGGCCATCCCCACGCTCACCGTGCCGTTCGAACCCGAGCTGAATCCACCGCTGTGGGAACTCGGGCATGTGGGCTGGTTCCCGGAGTTCTGGACCGTGCGCAACAGCGCTTGGCGCCACGGCGCAGCCGCGGACCCGGCGGCGCCACGCTCACCACCGCGCCTGCCCGGTGCCGATGCGCTGTACAACTCCAGCACCGTGCCGCATGCGCAGCGCTGGTCGCTCACCCTGCCAAGCGCTGATGACACACACGCCTTGCTGGCGCGCCAGCTCGACGACACGCTGCGGTTGCTGACGCAGGCCGGGCCGGACGACGACAGCCTGTATTTCTTCCGCCTGGCGCTGCTGCACGAGGCGATGCACGTCGAGGCGGCGATCTACATGGCACAGGCGCTCGGCGTCGCCTTGCGCATTGCTGGGCGGCAACCGAATCCACTACCGGCGCCCAAAGTGCTCACGCTCGGCGCGCAGAGTGTTGTCCTCGGCAGCGCGGCCACCGGCTTCGCGTTCGACAATGAAGTGCCCGCACGCAGCGTGGCGCTCGACGCCTTTCGCATCGACGCCCAACCGCTGCGCTGGCGCGAGTACCTGCCGTTCGTCGAGGCAGGCTGCTATGCACACGCCCAGTTGTGGACGCCGGCCGGGCAGCGGTGGCTGCGCCAGCACGCGCCGCAAGCGCCACGCTTCCTGCGCCGCGCGGGCAGTGGCTGGCAGCAGCAACGCTTGGGTCAATGGGAGCCGCTGGACCTCGACGACGCCGCCAGTCACTTGACCTGTCACGAGGCCGAAGCCTGGTGTGCGTGGGCTGGCCGCCGCCTGCCCAGCGAGGCCGAATGGGAGTGCGCGGCGCGCACCGCCGGCCCCGCATTCCACTGGGGCGAGGTCTGGGAGTGGACCAGCAGCACCTTCGCGCCATATCCGGGTTTCGTGGCACATCCGTACCGCGACTACTCTAAGCCGTGGTTCGGCACACGCCGCACACTGCGCGGCGCCAGCAGCATGACGAGCGCGGTCATGCGCAGCCCGAGCTACCGCAACTTCTTCCCGCCAGAGCGCAACGACATCGAGGCCGGGTTCCGCACCTGCGCGCTCGATTGATGGATCATGCGCGAACTGCGGCCCACCACAAATCAACCACCCCATGAACGCACCTGAACGCGCCACCGAGCGGCGTGCACTCGACCCTGTGCTGCAGCAGGCAATCGACGGCCTGAGCCAGCCGCAGAAGCGGCTGCCGGCTGCCCTGTTCTACGACGACGCCGGCACTGAGCTTTTCCAGCGCATCAGTGCGCTGCCCGAGTACTACCTGACCCGGGTCGAGCACGCGCTGCTGGACGCGCGGAGCGACGCGCTCGCTGCCTTGCTCGCACCGACATCCGCGCGGCTCTCGATGGTGGAGCTGGGCAGCGGCGACGGCAGCAAGACGGCGCTGATCGCCGGCGCGCTGCTGCGGCGAAGCGTCGGGCTGAGCTACTTCCCGATCGACACCGCGCAGCTCGCGCTTCAGCAGCTGGCCACGCGCTTTGCACGCGAGCTGGCCGCCGTGCGCGTGCAGCCCGTGCACGGCGACTACTTTGACCACTGGCCGGTGCTGCCGGGCGATCACGCGCAAGCGGCGCTGATGCTCGGCAGCAACCTCGGCAACTACAGCACGTCGGAGGCCATCGCACTGCTGTCGGCCGTTCGAGCGCGTATGCGCGCGGGCGACCGGCTGGTCCTGGGGCTCGATCTCATGAAGGATCCACAGGTCATCCTTGACGCCTACGACGACACAGCCGGCGTCACGGCGCAGTTCAACCTGAATCTGCTAACCCGACTGAACCGCGAGCTCGGCATGAACTTCGACCTCGCCCGCTTTCGCCACTACCCGTGCTACTCGCCGCTCGACGGCACCGCGCGCAGCTTTCTCGTCAGCAGCGTGCGCCAGGTGGTCCACAGCACCGTGCTCGACCGCAGCCTTGCCTTTGCAGAGGGCGAGACCATCTACACCGAGCAGTCGCAGAAGTACGACCGCGCGATGATCGAGCAGCTCGCAACTGGCAGCGGCTTTGCGGTGGTTGGCGAACTCACGGACGCGCGGCGCTGGTATGCCCTGAGCGTGTGGCGGGCCTAGGCGCCTGCCGTCGACCTGCTCGGGGCGTCAAGCTGCGACGAACGACCGCAACCTCGCCTGGCAGGTCATGGCAGCGCAGTTCCGCCTGCGCAGCCGGCCTCACACCTCAGCGTGGCCGGTCCGCGTCTGGCAGGTGGTAGGCGTCGGCGACGTAAGCCGGTCCCTTGGCGATCCAGACGATCGCGCACAACAACGCAACGGTGCCCACTGCGGTCCAATGCAAAACGAGCACGCTGATGACCGCGATGTGGATCATGGTCACCTGCTTGGCGTCGCCACCGATCAGGCTCGCCAGCAGGCTGACGGCCAGCGGCAAGGCCGTGCCAATGACAGCCACGCGCGGAAGATGCCGCAAGACCGTCCACTCAAGGCCTGCGCGTGCTCGTCGAAAGCCTGGCAGCTTGTTGAGCATGCTTACCTCGGCTGGCGCCACAAGCGGCGGGCGCGGAGGAAGCCGCGGTAGACGACTTCCGTGAACCATAGAACGGGGCGGTAGGAGGCCACGCGCCCCAGCGCGGCGTAGGCAGGCAGCCGCGACCAGATTGCAGCAAAGGCCGCAGCCCCGGAGACCAGCGTTCCGTCCACGCGGCGGACGTGCAGCCGGCCAAGCGCCTGACTGCGATCGAGGTCCGGGCCAAGCGACGGTTCGTCGCACAGCGACGCATCCACCCACGCGATCTGCTGGCTGCCAGGCAGGCGATGATAGTGTGCGATCTCGCGTCGGCACAGGGGGCACGCCCCATCGAAATAGACGGTGCAGGTGGGAGGGCAGGTCATCGTTCGATCCGATGCAATTGGCGCCGACGCTGAGACGCATAAGCGCCGGACAAGTTGCACCTGTCTCGTGTCCAACCTGGCCTTGTCACGGACCGAAAGCCGCGCCTAGCGCGACTTCATCGACGCCTTCAGGCTTTCGAGGTCGACGAACTCGAAGTCCAGCGCGCCGAGGTCCTCCTTCTCCTGCTTGCGGCGGCCGGTAAAGAACTTCTTGAGCTCGGTCTGCACGCGCGGCTCGGACAAGCCTTTCTCCGGATTGCACAGCACGAGGTTGGCCCACTTGGCGGGGCCACCGGCAAACAGCTGCGGCACGTCGTCGAGGACAAGGTAGTCGGTGACCTTCGGGCCCATCATCTCCAGCCACTTCACGATGGCCGCATCGCGCGACAGCGTGGCAAAGCCCACCGTGCCAAGAAACCACCGGTCGAGCTCTGGAATCATGCGTCGAATCTCGTCGTCGCGGAAGTTCGAGCGCCAGGAGCTGTGCACGACCAGACGCACCGTGTCGGTGTCGTGCGCGCTGGCCATGGCGCTAGCAAGCTGCCTTGTGAAGACGAACAAGCCTTTGGCGCGCAGTTCGGCATTGCTCGACTCCTTGACGGAGGAGCGCGTCAGGTCGGCGGCAGCCGACGCAGGGTGAAGCACGCCGTCGAAATCAGTGAAAACAACACGCACGGTGAGCAACGAAAGAATGGGTTAGCCGCGACCATCGCAAACGAGCGGCACGCCGACGGTCCATACGACCGCCAGAAGGAGGAGCGAGGCAAGGTTCAGGCACGCAGCCACACTTTTAGCACGCGTCTACACCGTGGAGTCCACGGAAATCGCCTTTTTTTTGCCGCTGCCTTGGCCTTCTTGAATGCGGCACGCGGCGCCGGGGGCGTTGCGCAGGACACGGAGCGCGTGACGTCCTGGCCGGCGCTTCTAAGCGACGCGCGGTCGCGACGTTTCCCCGCAGCACTTCTCCGCATTGGCGACACACTATGCCGCCGGGCATTTGCGGCAGGCATCCCGGCGAGACATTTGGACCCGCGGCGGTTGCTACGATCGGCGCAGCGTCACGAAAGAGTTGGCGATCAGCACGAGCGTTGCCGCCAAGCGCGCGAAACATGGCGCATGTCTACATGGCGCATGTCTTCATGGCGCATGTCTGCTCCAACATGATGAGGACACGATAGCCCTGCATGCGCTCCACCGACAGCCCACCCCGCCCACCTCGCAGCGCTGCACTTCTCCTTGGCGCCACCATGGTCATGCTCGCTGGGCTCGTCTGGTCCGGCTGGCGACCGTATGACCGCGTGACCTGGCTGCTCGAAGTGGCGCCCGTGATCATCGTGCTGCCCATCCTCTGGGTCACGCGGCGCAGCTATCCACTCACCCCGCTGCTGCTGGTGCTCATCACGGTGCATGCGTGCGTGTTGATGCTCGGCGGCGCATACACCTATGCACGCGTGCCGCTCGGCTTCGCGATGCAGGAGTGGTGGCAATTGAGCCGCAATCCGTACGACAAGATCGGACACTTTGCGCAGGGCTTCGTCCCCGCCATCGCGGCGCGCGAGATCCTGCTGCGCGGAGCCTGTGTGCGGGGCCGCAAGATGCTGGCGTTCTTGGTCGTGTGTTTCGTGCTGGCCGTCAGCGCCAGCTACGAGCTGATCGAGTGGGCGGCAGCGCTGGCGCTTGGTCAGGGCGCCGAGGAGTTCCTGGGTACGCAAGGCGATCCGTGGGACACGCAATCCGACATGTTCCTGGCGCTGATCGGCGCCGTAAGCGCGCTGGCGCTGCTCTCGGCGCCGCATGACCGGCAACTCGCGGCGCTGAACAGGGCCGCGCGCTGAACCTAGGCCGCGCCACGGCTGCGCACGAGCGGGGCCCTGGTCCTGCACGAGCGCGCGCCGGGCTGTTGTGGTCGACAGCGCCGGTAAACGCGCCTCGCCGAGCATCACCTCCGCCGTCTCCAAGCGCTCAAGGCGTGGCGCGACAGGCCTGTAGTGCACGGGGCCGTCCGACCGCCGACGTGCCAGGATCTCAATTTGAAACAGCGCTGAAACAGCGGCGCCAGCATCTCCGAACCGGTCGCGGCGGGCAGGCCAGTGGCGCGGGCGATGTTGCCCACGCCGCACTCGCCGGCAAGTCGCGTCGTCAGCGCTTTGAACCGAGTGGGATCGCCACGCAGCTTAACTTGGCGCGCGGGCTTTTCGTCGCTCGAGTCTCGTGGTGCGACGTCTGGCGATGCCCTCAACGCCGCAGCCGTCCGCTTGGCCTCAGGCCACTGCCCGACCGGGGTCACGGGCGCCGATCGTGTCGCCAGCGACCTGCGCCAAAGCCTTTCCAAGGAGCAGGAGCACGGGGCCGTCGCCGCCCTCGCGCGCCTGGGCCAGCGCCAGCGTTGCCGCGGTTCCCAGCGTGCCGACCCAACGCCGCTCCCGCGCTGTGCTCACGGCCTCGATCAGCACCAGCGGGGTTGCCCCGCTGTGCCCCCCGTCCATCAGGCGTTGCGCGGTCTCGGCCACTTGGTGGCCGGCCATGTAGATGGCGAGCGTATCGCTGCTGCCGTGCGCTTGCCTTGACGTGCCCGGCGCCTGGCGCAGAGTCACGAAGCGCACGCCACGCGCCACGCCCCGCTGGGTCAGCGACGCCTGCAGCGCGGCGGCGGCGGCACAGGCTGCCGTCACGCCCGGGACGATCTCGAACGCAAGGCCGGCCGAGCGCAGTGCTGTCATTTCTTCGTCCAGCCGCCCAAACAGGCCGGGGTCGCCACCCTTCAGCCGCACCACGCAGGCATGATGCCGCGCGGCCGTGACCAACATCCTGTTGATGAAGCGCTGTGCGGTCGATGGTCGGTGCGCGCGCTTGCCGACGTTCACCAGCCGCGCCCGGCGCGCCAGCGCGAGCACCTCGGTACCCACGAGCGCGTCATGCAGCACCACGTCAGCGACATTCAAAAGGCGCGCCGCTTTCAGCGTCAAAAGCTCAGGATCGCCCGGACCGGCGCCGACGATGTAGACGCCGACCGTCACGCTGCCGCCTCACGCAACAATCCAGCGGCTACGGTGTGGTGGGTCGCCGCATCGACAAGGATCAGCGCACCGGAAGCGCGCACGGTTTCGAAGGCGTCGAAGGCCAGCGGCTGCTGCGTCTCGAGGACAACCCGGCCGATGTCGTTCGGCCCGAGTGCGCCCGGCGCCCCGGAGCCGTCAACTGGACTCCACTGGCCGCTATCGATATCGAGCACGGCCTGGACCTGCCGCACCCGCGCGAGCACGAAGCTGGTGCCGTGGCGCAGCCACAAGCGCCGCTGGGAGGCGAGCGGCGCGCGGTCGAGCCACGCGAGGTCAACAAGCACGTGGCGGGCCAACTTCGGCTGCGCAACGTGCTGCGATGGCACCAACCAGTCACCGCGCGCGACATCCAGCTCGCGGTCCAGTCGGACGGCTACGGATTGCCCCGTGACAGCCACCTCCAAGTCGCCGTCGAGGGTCTCAATCGCGGCGACCTCGGCAGCAGTGCCCGCGGGCAGGATCGACACGGCATCGCCCACCCGCAGGGACCCCGCACCGATGCGCCCCAGGTAGCGGCGCGCCGCGGCACCAACCCGAACTTCACCCTTGTCGACGTACTGGACGGCAAAGCGCAGGGGCGCTGCCGCGACATTGCTGTCGCGGGCGAGCTCGATCGACTCGAGCAACTCGAGCAGCGTCGGCCCGGTGTACCAGTCCATGCGCGCGGAGCGGCGGACGATGTTGTCGCCCAGCAGCGCCGACACGGGAATCGCGCTGAATTCCGCCAGGCCAAGCTGGTCGGCCAGCGCCCGGTAGGCCGCGACGATCGCATCGAAGCGTGCCTGTGGGGCATCGACGAGATCCATCTTGTTGACGGCCACCACCACGTGGCGCAAGCCAAGCAGCTGCACCAAGGCCGAATGCCGCCGCGTCTGTGGCAGCAGGTTCACTGCACTGTCGCGCTCGAGCACCCGCGTCGCGTCGATCAGGATGACCGCCGCGTCGGCCGTGCTCGCGCCGGTCACCATGTTGCGCGTGTACTGCTCGTGGCCCGGCGTGTCGGCGATGATGAACTTGCGCCGCGCGGTGGCGAAGTAGCGATACGCGACGTCGATCGTGATGCCCTGCTCGCGCTCGGCCTCCAGGCCATCGGTCAGCAGCGACAGGTCCACCTGCGCATCCGCGGCGGCCGTGCGCACTGCGCGCTGGGTGCCCGCCCGTGACAGCGCGGCCAGCTGGTCGCTCAACACGCTGCGGGTGTCGTACAACAGCCGTCCGATCAGTGTGCTTTTGCCGTCATCCACGCTGCCCGCGGTGATGAAGCGCAGGACGCCGCGGTCTTCGTCGACAGCATCGGGCCTGGCCTGCCTTGTATCGAGTCTTGCGTTCACTGAATCCTCTGTCTCGCCATCGCCGCGTGCGGGTCAGGACTGGGTGGAAGCGCTGTCCGCGGTGTGGGCCGATCGCGGTTGCCATCGCACGACCGCTCGCATGCACATCGAGCGCGCCTAGAAGTACCCCTCCCTCTTGCGACGCTCCATCGACGCCTCGCTGGTCTGGTCGTCCATTCGCGTTGCGCCGCGCTCGGTGATCTCCGCGCGCGCGGTCTCCGCGATGATCGCGTCCAGGCTGGCGGCATCGCTGGCCACCGGGCAGGTGCAGCTGATGTCGCCCACGGTGCGAAAGCGCACGTTCAAGGTCTCCACGGTCTCGTGCGGCAGCGCCGGCGTCAGCGGCGTGACGGGTACGAGCAGGCCCTTGCGACGCACCACCGCGCGTTGGTGCGCCAGGTACAGCGAGGGCAGCGGCAACTGCTCGCGCGCGATGTACTGCCAGACATCGAGCTCGGTCCAGTTGGAGATCGGGAACACGCGCATGTGCTCGCCGGGGTGGACCTTGGCATTGAACAGATCCCACAACTCCGGCCGCTGGTTCTTTGGATCCCACTGGCCGAAGCTGTCGCGGAAGCTGAACACGCGCTCCTTGGCACGCGCCTTCTCCTCGTCGCGACGCGCACCGCCGATCAGGGCGTCGAAGCCGAGTTCCTCGATCGCCTCGAGCAGCGTGACCGACTGGGCGGCGTTGCGCGAGTCGCCCTCGGCGCGCAGCCGCACCGTGCCGCGGCGGATCGAATCCTCCACCAAGCGGACGATCAGCGTCTCGCCCAGTGCCGCAACGCGCGCATCACGGAACGCGAGGACTTCGGGAAAGTTGTGACCGGTGTCGATGTGCAGCAGCGGGAACGGCAGGCGGCTCGGCCTGAACGCCTTCTCCGCCAGGCGCAGCACGACACAGCTGTCCTTGCCGCCGGAGAACAGCAATGCCGGCTTGCTCGACTGCGCAGCGACCTCGCGCAGGATGTAGATCGCCTCCGACTCCAGCCACTGCAGATGGTCCAGCTGGGCCGGGGTCAGGGGCGCATGGGGTGCGAGGACCGCTGCCATCAGTTCTTCTCCTCGACGGCCGCTGTGCGACCTGCCACATGCAACCCGCACTCCTTGCTACTGGCGCTTTCCCACCACCAGCGTCCGGCCCGAGGGTCCTCGCCAACCCGGACCGCTCGCGTGCAGGGCTCGCAGCCGATCGACGGGCAGCCCATCGCATACAGCGCGTTGAAGGGCAGTGCAAAGCGGTCGATGGCATGCCATACGTCGTCATCTGACCAGGTCGCCAAGGGATTGAACTTGGCGATGCCGCGCAACGCGTCGGTCTCTTCGACCTGCAGGCCGGCGCGCTCGGGCCCGTGGGCGCGCCGCTGGCCCGTGAGCCACGCGTTGCGTCCGGCCAGTGCGCGCTCCAGTGGCTCCACCTTGCGCAGCGTGCAGCAGGCATGCCGCAGCTCCACGCTGTCGTAGAAGCCGAAGCGCCCGTGCTGCGCCTCGTGGTCGGCCACCGCCCGTTCATCGGGCGTCACGACGCGGATCGGCAGACCGAGCCGGCCCTCGCTGGCCTCCTTGACCTGCAGCGTCTGCGGCGGCAGCCGACCAGTGTCGATCATGAACACCTCGATCGGCGCCGCGGTTGCGGCAATCGCGTGCATCAATACAGTGTCCTCTGCACTCAGGCTGGAGGCCAGCGCCGCCCGCTGGTAGCGGCGGCCGACGGACGCGACGGTGGCGTGCAGCAGCGCCAGGAGCGCATCGAAGTCGGTCGGCGGCTGTTGCGGGCGCGGCCGCTGCCAGAGCCCGGACGTCATGACACAACCTGCACACGGCGCCCTCGACGGTAGGCCGGCAGCGGCGTGTCGTGTGCGCCCTGATAGGCATTCGAATAGCGCGTCAGCGCCGCCCGCGCGTCGTCTTCATTCTGGTCGGCACGCAAGGCGAACGAGCTGAAGCCGACGCGCTTGAGCGTGAAGAGCTGGTCGATCAGCACCTCGCCGATCGCGCGCAGGTCACCTGCATAGCCGAGCCGCCGGATCAGGTGTGCGAGCGAGTAGCCGCGGCCGTCCGCGAATTTCGGGAACTGCACGGCCACCAGGGGCACGCTGCCCAGGTGCGGCGCGAGCAAGGCAGGATCATCGGTCGGTGCGAGCCAGACGCCGTGAGCGGCCGACTGCGGCTGGGAGAGGTAGGCCGCAAGCGGCAGCAGCACGGCGTCTGTCTCTGGCACATCGGCCTCGGATGCGACGAGCGGCCACGGGTCGTCGGTGAACACGCCGTCGCGTGTCAGCACCCGGCTTGCCTGCAGAGGTTGGCCGGCGTGCATCAGGTGAGCTCGTGCTGGTGCTTGCGCTGCTCGGCCGAGACGCCGGCGTTGACGCCGGTGGCCTCGCGCGCGGACCGCTGGGCGGGCTCGATGTGGCGGTACACGTTCTCCTTGAACGGGGTCGCCCCCAGCCGCTCCACGGTGTCGATGAAGCGCTCCCCGTCGGCGCGCAGCGCGACGTAGGTCTCGATGAGCCGAGCCACCACGTCGGCCACCTGCTCCTGGGCAAACGAGGGCCCGACGATGCGACCGATGGCGCTGCGCCCGCCGCCCGCGGCCGAGCCATCCGCGCCGCCGATCGAGATCTGGTACCACTCGTCCCCGTCCTTGTCGACGCCGAGAATGCCGATGTGGCCAACGTGGTGATGGCCGCAGGAGTTCATGCAGCCCGAGATGTTGACGTTGATCTCACCGAGGTCGTGCAGGTAATCCAGATCGTCGAAGCGCTCCTGGATCGCCTGCGCCAGCGGAATGGACTTGGCATTGGCGAGCGAGCAGAAGTCGCCGCCGGGGCAGGCGATGATGTCGGTGAGCAGTCCGATGTTCGGCGTTGCCAGCCCAGCCGCCTTGGCGTCGCGCCATAGCCCATGCAGTTGGTCGACGCGAACGTCGGGCAGGATGAGGTTTTGCTCGTGCGACACCCGCACTTCGCCAAAACCGTAACGCTCGCAAAGATCCGCAACGACATCGAGCTGCCGGTCCGTGACGTCTCCCGGAGCAACGCCCGTGGGCTTGAGCGACAGCACCACTGCGCGATGACCCGGCACCTTGTGCCGCTTGACGTTGCGGGCGACCCAGCGCGCGAACCCCGGCTCGAGCGTCGAAGGCTCCGTGTCGGCCACCTGCGCATAGGCCGGAGGCGCGAAGTGAGCCTGCACCCGCGCCAACTCGTCCTCGGTCAGCGTGGCCGGCCCATCGACCGTCTGTGCAAAGTCCGCCTCGACCTGGCGCGCAAATTCCTCGACACCCAGGGCGCGGACCAGGATCTTGATGCGGGCCTTGAAGATGTTGTCGCGGCGGCCGTGCAGGTTGTACACGCGCAGGATCGACTCAACGTAAGTCAGGAAGTGCCGCCACGGCAGGATGTCGCGGATCACGCTGCCGACAATCGGGGTGCGCCCCATGCCGCCGCCGACCAGCACGCGAAAGCCGAGCGCACCCTCTGGTGCGCGCACCAGGTGCAGGCCGATGTCGTGGAACGCCACCGCCGCCCGGTCCTCGCGCGCGCCATTGATGGCGATCTTGAACTTGCGAGGCAGCCAATTGAACTCCGGATGGGACGTCGACCACTGGCGCAGGATCTCGGCGAAGGCGCGCGGATCGATCAGCTCGTCGGGTGCTATGCCGGCGAACTCGTCGCTCGTGATGTTTCGAACGCAGTTGCCGCTGGTCTGGATGGCGTGCATCTCGACCTCGGCGAGCTCGGCCAGAATGTCTGCGGTCTCTTCCAGCCTCACCCAGTTGAACTGGATGTTCTGACGCGTCGTGAAGTGGCCGTAGCCACGGTCGTAGCGACGCGCGATGTGCGCGAGTTTGCGCAGCTGCGCGGCCGACAGCAGCCCGTACGGAATGGCGATGCGCAGCATCGGCGCGTTGCGCTGGATGTACAAGCCGTTGCGCAAGCGCAGCGGGCGGAACTCGTCCTCCGACAACGCACCGGCCAGGTAGCGGCGCAGCTGGTCGCGGTACTCGGCCACGCGTTCAGCCACCAGCGTGCGGTCAAGGGTGTCATAGCGGTACATGGAGCGCGCACTGTAGAAGCGGCGCCCCACGTTGCTTCCTACTAATTCGCCTGTCCATATGCCGCGGGATGCATAAGCACCTCACGTCCGCGAACCATGCAAAGCATGTGAAAGAAAGTTGGTTGGGCTGGCACGAGGCATCCGGGACACTGCGAGCCCTTCGAGATCGACTCGCCAACACTTCCTTGGACAACGCTCCCATGCATCTGCCGACCCGCCGTCGTCTGCTCGGCCTTGCCGCCACCGCGATCGCCGCCGCACTGTCCCTCACGCACCTGCCGCAGGCCCAGGCCCAGCAGGCGGTCAGTCTGCTCAACGTCTCCTACGACCCGACACGCGAGCTCTATCAGGACATCAACAAGGCCTTCGCCGCGCAATGGCAGGCACGCACCGGCCAGGCGGTCAGCATCAAGCAGTCGCACGGCGGCTCGGGACGGCAGGCACGCTCTGTCATCGACGGGCTCGACGCCGATGTCGTCACGCTCGCACTGGCCTACGACATCGACGAGATCGCCGAGAAGGGCAAGCTGCTGCCTGCTGACTGGCAAAAGCGGCTGCCCCACAACAGTTCGCCCTACACGTCGACCATCGTGTTCCTGGTCCGCAAGGGCAACCCCAAGGGCATCAAGGACTGGAACGATCTGGCGCGGCACGGCATCGGCGTGATCACCCCCAACCCGAAGACCTCCGGTGGGGCGCGCTGGAACTACCTCGCCGCCTGGGGTTACGCGCTGCGCCAGCCCGGCGGCAACGACGCCAAGGCCCGCGAGTTCGTGGCGGCGATCTATCGCAACGCGCCGGTACTGGACACCGGCGCACGCGGCTCCCTGACGACCTTCACCGAGCGTGGCATCGGGGATGTGTTCATCTCATGGGAGAACGAGGCGCTGCTTGCCATCAAGGAACTCGGGCCCGACAAGTTCGATCTGGTGTACCCGTCGATCAGCATCCTGGCCGAGCCGCCCGTGGCCCTCGTGGATCGCAACGTCGACCGCAAGGGCACGCGCGCCGTTGCGCAGGCCTACCTGGAGTTCCTCTACACCCCCGCCGCGCAGGACATCATTGCGCGGAACTACTACCGCGCCAGTGACAAGACGGTCGCGGCGAAGTACGCGAAGAACTTCCCGGCGCTGAAGCTGTTCACCATCGATGACGTCTTCGGCGGCTGGACCAAGGCGCAAGCGACGCACTTCTCCGACGGTGGAGTGTTCGACCAGATCCAGCGCGAGAACACGAACGCGCGGCGGGGCTAGAGGCGCGGCAACAAGATGAACACCGCGCCCGTCCTCGTCGCAGCCAGCCGCAGGCCAGTCGTGCGTGGGGCCCCGCTGCGCCATGCGGTCCCGCTGATCGTGCCGGGCTGGAAGGACTCCGGACCGGACCACTGGCAGAGCGCGTGGCAGCTTCGGCTCGGTGCCGAGCGCGTGCGCCAGGCAAGCTGGGACGCACCGTCGCGCCACAGCTGGGTGCAGGGATTACTGCGCGCGATCGCGCAGATCGATCGCCCGGTTCTGCTCATAGCGCACAGCCTTGGCTGCATCACCATCGCGCACTGGGCACGGACCGCACCGGGCATCTTCCTGTCGCGACGCGTTGTCCGAGGCGCCCTGCTGGTCGCACCGACGGATGTCGAGCGCACGGACGCGGCGCCTGCGCTGCGCGATTTCGCGCCGGTTCCCATGCGGCCGCTGCCGTTCCCGGCGACCGTGGTCGCCAGCGACACCGATCCGTATTGCAGCCTCGGCCGCGCGACAGCGCTTGCAAGCGCGTGGGGCGCGACCCTGCATCGCCTCGGCGATGCGGGACATATCAATGCCAGCTCCGGGCACTGCACTTGGGCCGACGGCCTGGCGCTGCTTCAGCCGTTCGACGGCTGGCCCGTCGCTGAGTCCTGTTGACGCCGCGGCCGCATTTCGTGTCGTGCCGACGCCGCAAGTCGGAACTGTCATTCGAACCACATCGGGAGCATCCATGACCACCAGTTTCAGCGCGCCAACGCGCGTCCTGCTGTCCAGCCTTGCCTTCGCCGTTGCAGCGGCGTCGACGGTAGCCCCCACCACGGCGACGGCCGACCCGGCGCGTGCCGACAAGCCTGCATCAGGCCGAGCACAGGCTGCGCAGCCGCGCATCTATCTGAACGCAGAGCAGTTCGAGCGTCTGGCGCGGCAACCCAACGTGCGCGTCGTCGATGTGCGTGCCGCATCCGCGTACGCCAAGGGGCATATTGCCGGCGCCATCAACCTGCCGTGGCAAAGCATCACGCTGCGCGAAGTCGACGGCGTGCGCAACGAGCTGCCGCCGCGCGAGCAGTTGCAGGCGACGCTGCGCCAGGCAGGGCTGCGCTACAGCGACACGCTGCTCATCTACGACGACGGCTCGCTGCCGGGCCAGGCCTTCGTGACGCTGGAGGCCGCGGGGTTCGAGCGCATCCACGTGCTGGACGGCGGCTTCGAGCGCTGGCCGTTCGCCCGCAGCACGGAGCCGACAGTCCTGTCGCCGAGCGACCTCGTGCTCGACCGCGTGAAGGAGCGCGTCGTCGACGCCGCCGCGGTCAAGGACCGTGTGGGTCGGCGCGACACGGTGATCATCGACAATCGCACCGAGGTCGCCTGGTCCGATGGTCACATCCCGGGCTCGACCAACGTCGACCGCTCCGTGCTCGTTGGCAAGGACGGCCGGCTACTGCCACGGCAGCAGTTGCAGTCACTGCTGAAGAGCTACGGCGTCACCCCGGACAAGGAGGTCGTGACCTACTGCGGCAGCGGCATCGCCGCGTCGGACGGCTATCTTGTGCTGCGGGAGCTGGGCTTTCCAAAGCTCGCCGTGTACCACGGGTCCTGGGATGACTGGTCGCGCAATCCGGCCAATGCGCAGCAGGTCGGCCTGCCCAACTGGACGTTCGATCCCGTCAAGGTGGCCCCGCAGCCGGGCGCCGCAGGCGGCGGACTCGCGTTGCTGGATGAGGCTGCGCTACGCGCCTCGCTCGCCGATGCCCGAACGGTCGTGCTCGATGTGCGCTCGCCCGCCGACTTCTCGGCCGGTCACATCAAGGGCTCGGTCAACGTGTTCTGGAACGACACGCTGGATGCGCAGCGCAACCTCAAGCCCCTGCCCGAGCTGCAGCAGCTGCTCAGGGCCAAGGGCGTGACGCACGGCAAGCGCGTGGTCATCTTCACGCGCGGCGGGATCCAGGTCGCGCACGCCTACACGGTGCTCAAACTGCTCGGCTATCCCGACGTCGCTGCCTACACCGGCCGCTGGGAAGGCTGGGAGTCGCGCCTCTGGGCCAGCGCGGCGCGCTGAGCAGGGCCGAGCAAGGGCAAGACTGTCGCCCTTGGTGGCTGCCGCAGCGGCCAGCGCGCGAGGGCCGGCCGCTCCATTGACTCCGCTCGGTGCTGGGCTGCCAGACTGCGGGCGCTGTGAAGCGCTGACCGGCGCACCGAAAATCAACAGCCAGCGCCGCCGAAAATCGTGGACCGTGCGAAGGGTATGGCCTCTCGGGCAAGCTGGCGCAGTGTGCTCCTCGACCAATCTCGACGACCCCAAAGCGGACCTCTGGCTGTCTCAGCTCGACCCACTGCAGTCGTAGAGCCCGTGCATCCGGCCTCCGCAGGCCACCCATTCGACAGAAGTTTCTGAACTCTGTCGAACTCTTAGGACAGCATGCCTGCGGCAGGAGCACGGGCTGGCCAACCTGGCGAAGCACCACGCCAGCCAGATCAAGTGCCGAAGTGATCTTCTCCTAGATCAGGCCGCCGGCTTGTTGCCCAGCAGGTAGCGCGCGCCAGGCCCGCGCCGCGCCGCCGTGTCGCCCGGGTTGTATAGCGCGCAGCGCCGCAGGCTCAGGCAGCCGCAGCCGATGCAGCTGGCCAGTTGGTCGCGCAGCCGCACGAGTGCCGCGATGCGCGAGTCCAGCAGCGGCTGCCACTGGCGCGAGAGCTTCTGCCAGTCGGCTGCCGTCGGGGTGCGCCCGCCGGGCAAGGTTGCAAGGGCAGCGGCGATGTCCGGCAGGCTCAGCCCCACCGACTGCGCCGCGCGGATGAAGGCCACGCGGCGCAGCTCGGCCCGAGGGTACAGCCGCCGGCCGCCGCTGCTTCGGGCGCTGGCGAGCAGGCCCTGCTGCTCGTAGAACCGCAGCGTGCTGGGCGCGATGCCGGCGCGGCGGGCAAATTCGCCGATAGGGACGAGATCGTTGCTTGACATCAAGTTCACTTTAACTTGCACAGTGATGGTCCCACAAGGAGCACCCGATGGACGACACCCTGCAAACGCTGCTGAACGAGCAGCTGACCCTGCCGCCCGAGTACCACAACGGCCTCAGCAGCCACTTGCCGATGGCGCTGCACGCGCTGCACGCGCTCGGCGCCGGGCCGTCGCGCCTGCGTGCCTTCTACGGCAGCGACGCCGCGCGATTCCAAGGCCGCCGCGCCGCGCCACCGGCGCCGCCGCCGGCCGACTGGCTGGCGCTGCGCGGGCAGATCGATGCGTTCCCGGCGCTTCAGGCGCACTTCGCACGAGCCATCGCGCGGGACGGTACGGACCTGACGCTGCACGCCGCCGTGCACGTCCTGATTCCGGGAGTGGCTGCGGCGGCACTCCACGGCGCGATCCGCACCGCGCATGCGGTGGAGGCCGGGCACGCGGGCGAACTGGCTGCGGCGCTGGCCTACTGGGCGGCCTGCTGGTCAGCACTGCCGCCCGTGCGGGCCGCCACAGGCGGTGAGCCCTTCGACCGCTGGACCGAAAGGCTGCAACTGACCGGCGACCAGTGGCAGCCCGGGCCAGGACTTATCTCCGCCGGGATGCGGCTGGCCGCCGAGACCACGGCGTGGCAGGAGCTCGTCGCTGCGCCGTCGCTGCCACCCGATCCACTGGCGGCACTGGCACGCTTTGCCGCCGCCCGCTACGCCGCCACGCGCAACTTCACGGTGCTGCACCTCGTGACCGGTTGCCGCGCGCTGCAGGTGCTGGCGCCGTGGTGCGACGCGCAGGTCGTGGCGCACGCGTTGCGGGCCTACGTGGCCGCCTACCTGGCCAGCGGCGTCGGCAGCCGGCACACCCAGCCCCGGCTGGCGCCACCCGACTGGCCGACCCTGCACGCCGGCGCGATCGCCAGCGACGACGACCACATCGTCAAGCTCGTGCACGCCGCCACCGACTGGGCTGCCCGCTGTGGCGGCGACGACGGCCCGTGGCGCGCTGCCGCCGCCACGGCGTTGGCGGCGCGGTCGGCATAGACCGGGTCCTTGGCAGACGAGATCAATTCCTTCCGCCGCGTACCCAAGGCCGCACACCATCGCGACGGTGGAGTTGTCGGCCGGTGCTCCCTGCTGCTGCCCTCCGACGGAAGCAGTCGCTCCTCGTTGGGCGCAGGCGCCACCCGACTCGCACAACCATTCGAACATCTGCTCGCTGTGACAGTGTGCGCGCAGTCTTGCGGGATGTGCGCAAGCGCAACGCGCTGAGCGCACTGCTGTCGATTACGCTCCAGGCCAACGGTGACCTTGTACGAGTAGCGAGCTGTCAATGCCTGGACAAATCATGCGTAAGGCTCTCTTCTTCGTCGCCTTGGCGTACGCCTATACGTGGGCAATTCTCTTCGTTGCGCTCCACTTCTAAAGAGAGGACCCATCGCCCGAGCGTTTCGCGCACATCCTCCCTTGGATCCTCGCTGCATCCTTCGGGCCTTTGATCAGCGGGCTTGCAACAACGGCGCTATTCGACGGTTCGGCGGCCACCAAGCGCCTTGCTCGCAGCCTCGTGTGGTTCAAGACGTCGGCCTCCGCCCACATCATCGCCGTGCTCGTGCCCATCGCTACCGCAGCAGGGGCCACATTGACGTTCATCGCAACCGACGTGCTGCCTACGCCGACCCTCGGAGTCGCTGGGTTGTTTCTTGCGATCAGCATCGCGGGAATCCTGCCTGGCCTTGTTGGCGGGCCACTCGGGGAAGAGCTTGGCTGGCGCGGCGTCCTGCTCCCGGTACTGATGGAGCGGCTGACTCCACTGGCGGCAGCGATCGTCCTTGCGCCCATCTGGGCGGCATGGCACGGACCTGCGTTCCTCATGAGCGAGTGGCGGTCTGGAACGCCTTTGAGCGTGTTCGTTCCGATCTATCTGGTCAGCGTGTTCGGGCTGTCCATGCTGTTGACTGCCGTGCGAATCAAGTCGCCCAACAGTCTTGTCCCTTCCATACTCGGCCACAGCGCTCACAACACGGCACAAGGCGCATTAGCCGCGCCAAGACTCACTGAAGTCATCTCGGTGCAGTACGCAGCGCAGATCGGCTGGTCCATAGCAAGCTTGCTGCTGGTCGCTGGATTCGCCGCGCTGGCCGCGACTTCGGGCAGCTGGAAGACATCGGCAGCACCAGCGCAGGTTGCACGGGACTAGTGCCTCAGCTACACAGACGTGCAACCTGTCCCGTGGGCGGAGCTTGATGGGCGACCCTTTCGCACTTCCGCGCGTGGCCGATCGTTGCTGACCAGGACGCTGGAAAGCGGCCATAGAAGCGAATGTCCGTGTGGTCGTCCAGATGCGCGCGTCCGTCTCGTGTGGTCAGCCAAGTGCGGTGTCAGTGGTCAAGTTGACCGGCGCCAGCAGCCAGACGCTTTGCTAGCAGCGCGAAGCCGGCATCGACGCCCGACGGCGACAGTTCGCCACGCGTCGCTGCAACAAGCAACCGACGCAGACGCTGTGGCTGTGGCTCGACGACGCCACCGAAAAACACCTCACCGCGTGCATGCAGCAGCAGCGTCGAAAAGGTTTGATAGGCACGAACGGCATCAGTCATCGCACGCACTCCTTGCTGATCGCGATTGCAGCACCCCGCCACGGGACCAGGGCGGTGCGAACGTCATATCGACATGCCACAAGCGCTGGGTCGGCATAGAACTGCAGACGATGACGGCCAAGCGAAAAGATATGAGGGGCATTGGCTGCGCTCCGTAACCTCCGGCATCCAAGAACCCTGGCACAAGAAGATCCGATGAAGCCCCTGAAGACCCTCTTGCTGGCGCTACTGCTCCTGGCTGGCGGCGCCTCCGCGCAGACCACGCTGCTCAACGTCAGCTATGACGTGATGCGCGACTTCTACAAGGATCTCAATCCTGCGTTCCAGAAGCACTGGAAGGCCAGGAGCGGCCAGGAGGTCACGGTCCAGATGTCGCACGGCGGCTCCAGCAGGCAGGCCCGCGCGGTGGCCGATGGCCTGGAGGCCGACGTCATCACGATGAATCAGCACAACGACATCGACCTGCTCGCGCAGCGCGGCGGGCTGGTGCCGGCCGACTGGGCCAAGCGACTGCCGAACAACAGTGCGCCGTTCACGTCGGCCACGGTCTTCATCGTGCGCAAGGGCAACCCGAAAGGGATCAAGGACTGGCCGGACCTCGTCAAGGAGGGCGTCCAGGTGATCATTCCCAATCCGAAGACCTCGGGCAATGGGCGCTACACCTACCTGAATGGCTGGGCCTTTGCTCAGAAGCAGCCCGGCGGCAACGCACAGAAGGCGGAAGAGTTCGTGACGCGGCTGTTCCGCAACGTGCCTGTGCTCGATACCGGTGGACGCGGCGCCACCAGCACCTTCATCCAGCGCAACATCGGCGACGTGCTGGTCACCTTCGAGAACGAGGCCGAACTCATCGCCCGCGAGTTCGGCCGCGGCGGCTTCGAGGTCGTCTATCCGTCGCTCACCTTCCTCGTGGAACCGCCAGTGTCCGTGGTCGACAAGGTGGTCGACAAGAAAGGCACGCGCGCCGCAGCGCAGGCGTACCTGGAGTACCTGTACTCCGCCGAGGGGCAGGAGATCGCCGCGCAGAACTACCTGCGGCCACGCAACGCCGAGGTGGCGAAGAGGCACGCCGACAAGTTTCCGGCACTAAGGACTGTGAGCATCGACGAGTTCGGCGGCTGGCAGCAGGCGCAAAAAACGCACTTCGACGACGGTGGCATCTTCGATCGCGTGATCGCCGCGGCGGGGAAGAAGTGAGCGTTGCAGAACCGTCGATTGACAGGACTGTGTCTGACCACAGAGACACAGAAGGCCCAGAGAACTTCAAGCGCAGGGGCTCCGTTTCTCTGTGGTTGAGACGGGTCTCTGCATGAGTGCCGTCCTCACCTGGGCGCGCCCGCGCCGCTCGGTGCTGCCGGGCTTCGGCCCGGCCATGGGCTACACGCTGTTCTATCTCAGCTTGATCGTGCTGATCCCGCTGGCCGCGCTGGCCCTGAAGACGGCAACGCTGACCTGGGACGCATTCTGGGCAACGGTCACCGATCCACGCGTGCTCGCGTCCTATCGACTATCGTTCGGCGCGTCGCTGATCGCCGCCCTGGTCAACCTGGTCGCTGGCGTCATCGTGGCCTGGGTGCTGGTGCGCTACGACTTCCCGGGCAAACGCCTGGTGGATGCCTTCGTCGACCTGCCGTTCGCGCTGCCCACCGCTGTCGCCGGCATCGCGCTGACCGCGCTCTACGCCCCCAACGGCTGGCTTGGCGAGCCGCTTGCCGCACTGGGCATCAAGGTCGCCTTCACGCCGCTGGGCGTGCTGATCGCGCTGATCTTCATCGGCCTGCCCTTCGTGGTGCGCACGGTGCAACCCGTGCTCGAGGATCTGGACAAGGAACTCGAAGAGGCGGCGGCGTCGCTGGGAGCTTCGCGCTGGCAGGCCTTCACCAAGGTGGTCTTGCCGCTGCTGCTGCCCGCGATCCTGACGGGCTTCGTGCTCGCACTGTCGCGTGCCATCGGCGAGTTCGGATCGGTGATCTTCATCGCCGGCAACATGCCCTTCGTCTCGGAGATCGCCCCGCTGCTCATCATCACCAAGCTGGAGCAGTACGACTACGCGGGCGCAACCGCGATCGCGACGGTGATGCTCGTGATCTCGTTCGCGCTGATCCTGGTCGTCAACCTGCTGCAGAAGTGGCGGCAGCGGAGGGCATGATGGCCAAGCCGATCAAGCTCCTCGCGCCGGCGACCGCCACCCGGGAACCGGTGTGGGTGCGCGTGCTGCTCACCACCATCGCGCTGGGCTTTCTCGCGCTGTTCATCCTGCTGCCGCTGGTGACGGTGTTCGTCGAGGCACTGCGGCGAGGCTGGGAGGTCTACTTCGCGGCCATCGTCGAGCCCGACGCCGTCGCCGCCATCACGCTGACGCTCATGGTGGCCGCGATCGCGGTGCCGCTGAACGTGGTGTTCGGCGTGGCGGCGGCCTGGGCCATCACCAAGTTCGAGTTCCGCGGCAAGCAGTTCCTGATCACCCTGATCGACCTGCCGTTCTCCGTCTCGCCCGTGGTGGCTGGCCTTGTCTACGTGCTGGTGTTCGGCGCGCAGGGCTGGCTGGGCCCCTGGCTGCAGGCGAACGACATCAAGGTGATCTTCGCCCTGCCCGGCCTGGTGCTGGCGACGGTCTTCGTCACCTTCCCGTTCGTGGCACGCGAACTGATCCCGCTGATGCAGTCGCAGGGCACGGAGGAGGAGGAAGCGGCTCTGACGCTGGGCGCCTCGGGCTGGCGCACCTTCTGGGCAGTGACGCTGCCCAACATCAAGTGGGGCCTGCTCTACGGCGTGATCCTGTGCAATGCGCGGGCGATGGGTGAGTTCGGCGCCGTGAGCGTGGTGTCCGGCCACATCCGCGGGCAGACCAACACCATCCCGCTGCACGTGGAGATCCTCTACAACGAGTACCAATTCGCGGCCGCGTTCGCGGTGGCGTCGATCCTGGCACTGCTGGCGCTGGTGACGCTGGCGATCAAGAGTTCCATCGAGTGGCGCGACGAGCGCGCGCAGGAGGCGGCCAGTCGCAATGCGGCCGCCGAGGACAGCGACGTCCTGCGCGCCCGCGTCGCTGTTCCCGCCTTGAGCACGTAGCGCCAAGGAAGTCCAAATGAGCATCCAGATCCGCAATCTCTCCAAGCGCTTCGGCCAGTTCACGGCGCTGAACGACGTCTCGCTCGACATCGACAACGGCGAGTTGGTCGCACTGCTCGGCCCGTCCGGCTGCGGCAAGACCACGCTGTTGCGCATCATCGCGGGACTGGAGTCGCCCGACGCCGGCAACGTGATCGTGCAGGGCGAGGACGCGACGCAACTGGCCGTGCAGCGCCGGCAGGTGGGCTTCGTGTTCCAGCACTACGCGCTGTTCCGCCACATGAACGTCTTTGACAACGTGGCCTTCGGGTTGCGCGTGAAGCCGCGCAAGGAGCGGCCGCCCGAGCCTGAAATCAAGGCGCGCGTGAAGCAGCTGCTCAAGCTGGTGCAGCTGGACTGGCTTGGCGACCGCTTCCCCAACCAGCTGTCCGGCGGACAGCGCCAGCGCATTGCGCTGGCGCGCGCACTCGCCGTGGAACCCAGGGTGTTGCTGCTGGACGAGCCTTTCGGTGCACTCGACGCGAAGGTGCGCAAGGAGCTGCGCCGCTGGCTGCGCCGCCTGCACGATGAGCTGCACGTGACGAGCGTGTTCGTCACGCACGACCAGGAAGAAGCGCTCGAGGTGGCCGACCGCGTGGTGGTCATGAACCACGGCCGCATCGAGCAGGTCGGCGCGCCCGACGCCGTCTATGCGCATCCGGCCAATGCGTTCGTCTATGGCTTCCTCGGCACGGTGAACCGCTTCCACGGCCGCCAGAGCGAGGGCAGGTTCGAGGGCGACGGCCTGCGGGTGCCCGTTGCCGCCGCCGAGCTGCACGACGGCGAGGCCATCGCCTACGCGCGCCCCCACGACCTGGAAATCGAGCGCTATTCGCCTGGCGCCGAGGGCGTGGTGGTTGATCTCGTGCGCCAGTACAGCCGCGGGTCCAGTGTGCTGCTGGAACTGGAGCGGCAGTCGGCCGAGGTCGGGGAGCCGATCGAGGTGGAACTGTCGCGGCGCGAAGTCGACCGACTGCAGCTGAAGCTGGGCGAGACGCTCGTGGTGCGCCCGCGCAGCCTGCGCGTCTTTCCGGCGCAGAGCGCTGCGCAGCGAGCAGCACAGTGAGCGCAACGCTGTCCAGCGCGGCCCGCGCGACTGCGGATGTGCCGCCCGGGAGGACCGCGGCCGTCGCCGCCAACGCAGTGCTGGATCTGGCGCGGACCCGCCTCGAAGCCACCGGCGGTGCCTACGCCGGGGCCGTCACACCGCCCGAGGCCTGGCAGCTCGCCAGCAGCGGCGCCGCGCGCCTGGTGGACGTGCGCACGCGCGCCGAAGTGCGCTACGTGGGCCGCGTGCCGGAGGCGCTGCACGTGGAGTGGCACGGCAAGGATCCGCAAGACGTGCAGCGCTTCCTCGCCGCCCTGGGGCAGGACGCGCGGCCGGACGAGGTGGTGCTGTTCCTGTGCCGCAGCGGGGTACGGTCGCATCATGCCGCCACTGTGGCGCGCGATGCGGGCTATGCACTGGCCTTCAACGTGCTGGAGGGCTTCGAGGGCCAGCGCAATCACGCGCAGCAGCGCGGCTTCATCGACGGCTGGCGCAAGCATGGCTTGCCGTGGATCCAGGACTGACGGCGGACAGCGTTGAACCTGCAGCAACTGCGCATCGTGCGCGAGGCAGTCCGGCGCAACTTCAACCTGACTGAAGTCGCCAACGCGCTCTACACCTCGCAGTCCGGCGTCAGCAAGCACCTGATCGACCTCGAGGACGAACTGGGCGTGCAACTGTTCGTCCGTCGCGGCAAGCGGCTGCTCGGGCTCACACCGCCGGGACGCGAACTTGTGCCGATGGTCGAGCGCGCGCTGCTGGAGCTCGGCAACATCCGCCGCCTGGCGGAACACTTTGCCCAGCGCGACGAAGGCACGCTGCGAATCGCCACCACCCACACGCAGGCCCGCTATGCCTTGCCGCCCATCGTGGCCCAGTTCAGGGCGGCCTGGCCGCAAGTCAACCTGCTGCTGCACCAGGGGACACCCAGCGAGATTGCCTCCATCCTGCTGGCCGACGAAGCCGACATCGGGGTCGCGACCGAGGCGCTGGCCGACGAGGACGACCTGCAGTGCTTTGCCTTCTACTCATGGCGTCATGCGGTGGTGGTGACGCGCGGCCATCCACTCGCCGCGACATCGGTCGGCGCGCTCACGCTGGCCGCACTGGCCGAGTATCCGCTGGTCACGTATCACGACGGCGTGACCGGCCGCCGCCGCATCGACGATGCATTTGCCCGCGCCGGACTCCATCCACAGGTTGCACTCGCAGCGCTCGACAGCGATGTGCTCAAGGCGTACGTCGAACTCGGCTTGGGCGTCGGCATCATCGCACCCAGCGCATTCAATCCGATGACCGACACTGGCCTCGTGATGCTCCCGGCCGAGCATCTTTTCGCCGCCAATACGACCCTGGTCGCGGTTCCGCGCAATCGCCTGCTACGCCGCTACGCGATGGACTTCCTGCACCGCTGCTGCCCGGCCGCGGCACAGGCACAGAAGAACGACCGGCCGCGCGCAGATGTCATGCCGGCGGCCTTGCCCTGACCAGCGCAAAATCACACGATCGCAAGATCGCACGAGTGCAGAAAATGCCACAGACGGCCGTCGTCCTGTTCGCACATGGAGCGCGCAGCCCCGAATGGAGCGCGCCGCTGCACGCGTTGCAGGAGGCGATGCGCGCGCGGGGCCTGCACGCAGAGCTGGCGTTTCTCGAACTGCAGCCGCCGTCGCTCTCCGAGGTGCTCGACGCGCTTGCGCCGGACCATGTGACTGTGCAGGTCCTGCCGGTCTTCTGGGCCGAGGCTGGCCATGTGCGCAACGAGCTGCCCGCCATGCTCGCCGCCGCGCGCGCCCGGCACCCAGGCGTGCGCTTCACGCAGCTGCCGACACTGTCACAGGTGCCGGGGCTGATGGCACTGCTGGCCGACTTCGTCGCGGGCCAACCAGGCAGGAGCGAGCGCTAGAAGCTGTGCAGCAACCCAGCGCCGAAGCCGGTCTGTGAGCCACCGGCAATCGGCTGTCCACCCGGTCCGCCGCCGCTGACCGAAAACGCCAACGCTCCCTTGTTGTCGATCACGGCAGCGGTTGCGTAGACGGCGGTGCGCCGCGTGAAGCGATAGGTGCCCCGCACGACCGGCAGCAGCGCGCCGTTGTCGCTGTCCTTGAAGTCGAGCTGGAACAGCTGCGCGTCGAAGGTAAAGGCGCCAAAGACCGCGGAGCCGCCCAGCCACATGAGGTCGCTCTTCGGCGTGGCCACGCTGGCCTCGTTGTCGCGGCGGAGGATGCCGGCGGCCAGCTTGTGCGGGCCGAACTTGAGGTAGCCGTTGAGGACCGCGCGCGTGTCGGTGAGGTCGCTGCGGGTCAGGCCGCCGAAGGCGCCGGCACCGCCGCGCAGTTCGTCCACGGCCGCCGCCACGCCAAAACGCGGGCTGTCGTACTTGGCGAGCGCCGACCACTGGCGACAGGCCTTGCTGTCATTCGGGTTCTCGCCGGCGCAGTTGGTGCCCGCCGGACTCGGGCCCGCGTTCACGGTGTCGCGCCCGAAGCTGTAAGTGGCGCCGAGCGTCCAGCCTGCAAAGCGGCCCTGGTAGGTGACCGCGTTGTCGGCCCGCGCGTTGGGGATGTAGCTGTCGAGCGAGCCCGAGCTGTACAGAGCCGGACCCATGATGTCCGCGTCCAGCAGCGAGTAAAACAGCATCGTGTACTGCCGCACGATGCCGACGGTACCCCACGCGCCAGCCAGGCCGGCCCAAGCCTGGCGCCCGAACAGGCGCCCACCCTGGTTGCTCGTGCCCTGGTCCGGCGCAAAGCCGTTCTCCAGAACGAACACCGCACGCATCCCCGCGCCCAAGTCTTCACTGCCGCGCAGACCGAAGCGTGACGGCAGGTAGCCAGTGAGACTAGGCACGCGCGTCAGCCGGTCGCTCGCCGCGCCGACGTTGTTGAGCGTCTCGACCGAAACGTCGACGACGCCATAGAGCGTGACGCTGGACTGCGCCGCAACTGGCGCTCCGGCCACAGCGAGCACGGCCGCCGCGCCCATCACTGCGGCACGCGCCGCATCGACTCGTTGCATGGACGATCCTCTCATGCGGCGACGCCTGTGCCGGCGCGCACGCGCTTGTCCGGCCCAGGACAGGCCGAACCGGGCGCGAGCCTAACCGAAGCGGATCGCCGAGTGTCCCTCGGTCGAACACGGGTGCGGCATGCACGCGACAAAGGCGCGCAATGACCGGGCCGCTAGAGGGTAATGAACTTACCGGCAATGGCCTGCAGTTCGATCACCTGCGCCATGGTGCCGATCTCGCCTACGGCAACCCGATCGACAAGGCCGTAGTGCTCCAGGCAAGTCCTGCAGGCAATGATCGGCACGCCGGCCGTCCGCAGTGCGCGCAAGGTCTCCAGCACGGACGAGTCCGCCGCCACCATCTGAACGCCGGCGGTCTAAAGACAGATCGCGTGCGACCGCATGTCCATCTCGGCCAGCGCTCGCAAGTAGTTGCCGAGAACGCGCTGGCCGGGCGCAGGCTCGGCATGGCCCAGGTCCGCGTTGGCGACCAAGATCACGCGGTCGTTCATCTGTGGATCGGCCATCATCGCCTCTATTTCAGCGCCTTGTAGCGGATGCGGTGCGGCTGCGCGCCCTCGTCACCGAGGCGCTTTTTCTTGTCGTCCTCGTACTCCCGGTAGTTGCCGGGATAGAACACCCACTGCGAATCGCCTTCGGCCGCGAGAATGTGGGTACAGATGCGGTCGAGAAACCAGCGGTCGTGCGAGATGATGATCGCGGTGCCCGCAAATTCGAGCAGCGCTTCTTCCAGCGCGCGCAGCGTCTCCACATCAAGGTCGTTGGACGGCTCGTCCAGCAACAGCACGTTGCCGCCCTTGAGCAGAGTCGTTGCCAGGTGCAGCCGGCCGCGCTCGCCACCGGACAGCTGTCCCACGATCTTCTGCTGGTCGCCGCCCTTGAAGTTGAAGCGGCCGATGTAGGCGCGGCTGGGCATCTCGAACTTGCCCACGGTGAGGATGTCGGCGCCGCCCGAGATGGCCTCCCACACGGTCTTGTCGTTGGGCAGCGCGTCGCGCGACTGGTCGACGAAGGCGAAGTTAACCGTGTGACCGATCTTGATGGTGCCCGAGTCCGGCTGCTCCGCCCCCGTGATCATGCGAAACAGCGTGGACTTGCCCGCGCCGTTCGGACCGATCACGCCGACGATCGCGCCCGGCGGGATCTTCATGTTGAGCTTGTCGATCAGCAGTCGATCGCCAAAACTCTTGCTGACATCGGTGAACTCGATCACCTCATTGCCCAGGCGCTCGGCCACCGGGATGAAGATCTCGTTGGTCTCATTGCGGGTCTGGTACTCGTAGCTCGACAACTCTTCAAAGCGCTGCAGGCGCGCCTTGCTCTTTGCCTGGCGGCCCTTGGCGTTCTGCCGCACCCAGGCCAGCTCTTCCTTCATCGCCTTGATGCGCGCCTGCTCCTGCTTGGACTCCACCTCCAGCCGCTTTTCCTTCTGCTCCAGCCAAGCGGAGTAGTTGCCCTGGTACGGGATGCCCATGCCGCGGTCGAGTTCGAGGATCCACTCGCAGGCGTTGTCGAGGAAGTAGCGGTCGTGCGTCACGCCCACGACGGTGCCCGGAAAGCGCAGCAGAAACTGCTCGAGCCATTCCACGCTCTCGGCATCGAGGTGGTTGGTCGGCTCGTCCAGCAGCAGCATGTCGGGCTTGCTCAACAACAGCCGGCACAGCGCAACGCGGCGCTTCTCGCCGCCCGACAGGTTGGCGATCTTGGCGTCCCACGGCGGCAGACGCAGCGCGTCGGCGGCGATCTCCAATTGGTGCTCGGTGTCGTTGCCGGCCGTGGCGATGATGGCCTCGAGCCGTGCTTGCTCCGCGGCCAGCGCATCGAAGTCGGCGTCGGGCTCAGCGTAGGCGGCGTAGACTTCGTCGAGTCGCTTCTTGGCCGTCAGCACTTCGCCCAGGCCAGCCTCGACTTCCTCGCGGACGGTCTTGGCGGGATCGAGCTGCGGCTCCTGCGGCAGGAAGCCGATCTTCAGATCCGGCATCGGCACCGCCTCACCGTCGAAGTTCTTGTCCTCGCCGGCCATGATCTTCAGCAGGCTCGACTTTCCCGAGCCGTTCAAGCCCAGCACGCCGATCTTGGCGCCGGGGAAGAACGACAGCGAGATGTCTTTCAGGATCTGGCGCTTCGGCGGGACGACCTTGCCGACGCGGCGCATGGTGTAGACGTATTGCATGTGTTTGGGAGTCCGGAGTCGAGAATCGGGCGCCGTGCGACAGACGCGACGGACGCGAAGGCGCGAAGCTTAATGCCACGGCATAGACCTTGCCCGTGCCTGCCGCTCTGGGAGGCTCACGCATGGCGGCACGCGCATTGCAGTCGATCGCCATCACCTTTGGCCTGGTCACCATTCCGGTCAAGGTCTATGCCGCCACCAATGCCCGCGCCGAGGTGAGCTTCCACCTGCTGCACAACTGCGGCTCGCGTTTGAAGCAGAAGTACCACCGCATCGCCGAAGACATCGACGTGCCACGCGACGAGCTGGTCAAGGGCTACGAGTTCGAAAAGGACCACTTCGTCACCTTTACCGAGGACGAGCTCGATGCGCTTGATGAGGACGCCTCGGGCGCGGTGGAGATCACCGAGTTCGTCGATGCCACCTCGGTCGACCCCGATCAGCTAGTATCACGTCTCCTAGTCGGCAGTCATCGCTTATGCGGCCGCTGATTCCAAGCAGCACAAGCAGTTTCGCTTGAACTCGCTGCAGAAACTTCGTTGTTGCGATGGCAGCATGTTCAGGCCCCTGATCATCGATCAAAAGCGTTAGGATCTCAAGAGATGTACCGGCAGGGTCGACCATTCGCCGGCGATGAACTTCAAGATCGAGATCGTTCACAACGGGCTCGGCTGAGGCGTCTTGGAATATGTCCGACGCTCGAAGCTCTTCACGCAATGCAACTACAAACGCTGCGTCGCACTCCGCGGTCCATCGCTGTTTGCTGTCGCTTTCGGCCACAAGTCCTCCCCAGCACCAATGCGTCTACTGATCAGTCGGAATACGTCACGAGCCGGAGAATTGGAGGGCAGTTCGACCAATCGGCGTGGACTCATGGCCGACTTCGGTTCCCGCGCCCTTCGCATCAGTGCTCGACTTTCAACTTCACTTCATTCTCTGGCACTGTGTGCCGGTGTCAATCCTTGGCTCCGCTACTGCCCTTCTTCAGGCGCTGTTAGTCGAGGCCCCGCGCTGAGCACGCGGGGCTTCGTCGCACCCCGAGTTTCGCCGACTGGAGCATGCTCTGGGCTTGTAGATTGTTGATTTCTTGCCAACACTAAGATCGGGCGTCAGCGCGCGGTGTATCTCCACAGCCCGGTACAGGCTGAGATGCGTGCGATGCTCAGCGCTGCACCGCAGGCAGCCGAGCGGAGGCAGTATCGCTGAGGGTCTGCAGGCCCTGAAGCTGCATGTAGCGCCGCTGCGGCGTCCACTCCTCGCTCTTCTCGAGCAGCATGGCGCCGACCAGTCTGAACCGCCCCGGCTTTGCCGGAGACTCCGAATCTTGAGAGGATGGAGTCATTATTGATCCGGCAACATTGTTCTTGAATTTTCAGAGGTTGCCATCATCTTGGTCGGATGGAAGCCACCGACATGAGAAGTTTGTCGCGCCAAGCGCGACATGAGAGGCGGGTGCAGGTGATCCGGCTGCGCAAGGCGGG
>JADCGX010000131.1 GCA_020248785.1 Burkholderiales bacterium
CGAGCATCTGGACGAGCTGGCGCTCATCCACATGAACGGGCGCATCTACGACCCGGTGATCGGGCGGTTCATGACGGCCGATCCCATCCTCCAGGCGCCGGACAACCTCCAGTCCTACAACCGCTACGCCTATGTGATGAACAACCCCTTCGGGTACATCGATCCGACGGGGTACAGCCGGTGGACCAAGTTCAGGGATAAAGTCCTCAAGCCAGTCGTCGCGATCGCTGCGAGCGTCATCACTTATGGCGCAGCGAGTCAGTTCCTGGTCGGCGCGGCCTGGAATGTGGCGGCGACTACGGCCATTACCCCGGCTACGCTTGGAGCGCTACAAGTTGGGGCCTACGCCGCAGCGGGGGCGGCCTCCGGGTTCGCAGGAGGACTCATCGCCTCTGGCGGGAACATCAAGAGCGCCGGTCGTGCGGCCGGTGGCGGCGCAATCTTTGGGGCAATAGCGGGCTACTACGGCAACGAATGGTCACTTTCCCGGGTTGGAGCCGAATCGGTCGCTGGAGGTGTTGCTGCGAGAGTAAATGGCGGAAAGTTTTCAGACGGTGCATTCCTGTCTGGCGCATTTGCTGCACTCACTTACGGAAACTATTTGATGCGACAAAGCGCTATTAAAAGTTCATCAATAAATATTGATGAACGTTTTCCTGACAACATCAGCGGCGAAAGTGAAGGTTTCTTCGGGGACGGAAAGAAAGTGGCCGGCGCACGGCGAACTCTAGATGAGAGCGGCAGGTACCTTCCCTGCGGTTCATTAATGGGAGGCTGTCAAGGAGCGCCATTGAATCCCGCCGATACTAAGTCGAGTTTCTTTGGGCGTGCTTACTCTTCTGGTAGTTGGGCTGATCGAATAAACGAATCATTCGCCGGCCCTCACGACTGGTTCCGCAACCTGACGGGCAGTTATGATCATCTTGGCAATTCGCGCAATTTTCAAGGCGCGCGTCTCGTGCTGGACTCTGTAATGAACTACACGCTTGTGCTGCCGGCAGCACCTTTCGCCGTCGGCGGCTTAGTCCACACGAGGACCTACGGTTTCGCTGCACTCGTCTTGACCGTCGATCAGCAGCGCAAATCATCTCAATGATGTTGCGTTCGACTGTCGCTAGCTTGGTACAAATATTTGCCTCGCACTTTATTTCTATTGGCGTTCCGGACAGCAACTCTCATCTCATCGTTGAGGTAGTGCCACTTTCTTGCTCAAGCATCGCCGGAGACTTCGAATTCTTGGGCGTCAGCGAAATTGCAAATGAGAGTCGGCGCGTCTCGTTCCTGCAACATACATCAAGACCATCGAGACAAGGGGTCGTATGGATGAGAATTACAGAGACGAGCTTAGAGGGATATTTCAAAGTGTCTTTCTTTGACCGAGCAGGCAGAACTGTAGGTGAAGATGTAGCAATTATGGCTACTTGTGTTGCGGGACAGTGGATCGAACGCAGTAGCTTCAAAGGCAATTCAGATGGAACTTTAGTTAGCGGTAAAAGAACATGGACATACTCCTTCGTGAACACTAGCTCGCTGTTGGTCAAATTCGAAATTTCGATGGTTAGTCAGTACTTTCCTGGGCTACGTTCATCTGAGAAGACCGTGGCTTCAACGGTTGCGTTCGAGTCACGCCATCCTAGAGACTCTAGAAATTAGAGAAGACTAGGAGCCTGTCGGACTTGAGGGCTGGACTATTCGGCGCGACGGTCGGGAGCGGGTTTGTTGCGGCGGCGAGAGCGCAGGCGCAGTCGCGAAGCGCCTGAAGCCTTCGGTGCCGGCCGTTGAGGCGGTTATCGGTGCGCATTGCGCAGCCACAGGCGACATTGCGGCGCTCCTCATGCCGCCCACAGCACATCGCCCCCGCGTCAGAATAGTTGTCGCCTCCATAGAACCAAGAGCCCGGGGGCGGCGATGAAGGACGACAGTGGCGCGATACGGTCTGGCATGGCAAACGCATCCCCGACTCAATGTCCAAGGCTCCGCCTTCAATGCTGTTTCACGAAAGGCCAAGCCTGTTTGTCGATGTAGGGGAGTTGCCTCGATCGCGCCTGGACCGTGGAGCGCAACTGCTGCCTTTGGACGGTGATGAAGCGACGTGTGCCTGCAGCCCCGGTAAAGGCCAGCGGCGATCCGCTGATCGACCGCTTTATCGACGCGTTGTGTCTTGAAGAAGGGCTGGCTGCCAACTCACTCGCTGCGTATCGGCGCGACGTGCAGGCCTTGCAGCGCTTTCTCGGCGGGCCCCTGCTGCAGGCCACGGAGGCGGACCTGAACCGTTACTTCGCGGCCGAGCACGCGGGCACGCGCGCGAGTACGGCCAACCGGCGACTGGCGAGCTTTCGGCGCTTTTTTCGCTGGGCGCTGCGCGATGGCCTGTGCGCGGCTGACCCGACGCTTCGCCTCGCCGCCGCGCGGCGGGCGCCGCGGCTGCCGAAGACGCTTGGCGAGGCGCAGGTCGACGCCTTGCTGGCGGCACCGGATGTGAGCACGCCGCTGGGCCTGCGTGACCGCGCGATGCTGGAGGTGCTGTATGCAACCGGGCTGCGTGTCTCGGAACTGGTCGGCCTCAGCTTGCTGCAGGTCTCGCTGAACGATCGGCTGGTGCGCGTGCTGGGCAAGGGCAGCAAGGAGCGCATCGTTCCGCTCGGCGAGGAGGCCGGCGACTGGCTCGAGCGCTATTTGCGCGAGGCGCGCCCGCAGCTGCTCAAGAGCGCTGCCGCCGACGCCTGCTTCGTAACGCAGCGCGCCGCCGGCATGACGCGCCAGATGTTCTGGCGCCTGGTCAAGCGCTACGCCGTGCGTGCCGGCATCGACGCCACGCTGTCGCCGCACGGGCTGCGCCACGCGTTCGCGACGCATCTTCTCAACCACGGGGCCGATCTGCGCGTGGTGCAGATGCTGCTTGGGCACGCCGACATTTCCACCACCCAGATCTACACCCATGTGGCGCGTGAGCGGCTCAAAAGCCTGCACGCGCAGCATCACCCTCGCGGCTGAGCGCGCCTAGACTTCGCCCCGATGGGCAAGACCGCACACGTTTCCGAGACACCGGCCACGCAGTGGCTCAAGCGCCAGGCGGTTGCCTTTGGCGAGCATGTCTACGAGTACGTCGAGCATGGCGGGACGGCGGTCTCGGCGGCGTCGTTGGGTGTCGATGAGCACTGCGTGGTCAAGACGCTCGTAATGGCCGACGAGACCGACAAGCCCTTGCTGGTGCTGATGCACGGCGACTGCAAGGTCTCCACCAAGAACCTCGCCCGGCAGGTGGGGCGCAAGCGCATCGAGCCGTGCACGCCCGAGGTGGCGCAGCGCCATACCGGCTACCAGGTGGGAGGCACGTCGCCGTTTGGCACGCGCAAGCCCATGCCCGTTTATGTGGAGCGCAGCGTGCTGGCGCTGCCCAAGATCTTCATCAACGGTGGGCGCCGTGGCTACCTCGTGAGCATCGTGCCCGCCGTGCTGACCGAGAAGCTGCATGCGCAGCCGGTCGACTGTGCCTTGAGGGAGTGAGCTGGCATGCAGACGCTGTACGGGCTCGTCGCGGTCGTGGCCGCGTACCTGTTGGGATCGCTGTCTTTCGCGGTGATCATCAGCCGCCTGATGGGGCTGTCGGATCCGCGCAGCTATGGCTCGGGCAATCCCGGCGCGACCAACGTGCTGCGCAGTGGCAGCAAGCTTGCGGCGGCGTTGACGCTTGCCGGCGATGCGCTCAAGGGGGCGATCGCCATCTGGCTGGTGCGCGCGTTTGGTCCCGCATTTGGCCTGGGCGAGGCGACGGCGGCGCTGGCTGGTCTGGCGGCCTTCATCGGCCACCTGTATCCGGTCTTCTTCCGCTTTCAGGGCGGCAAGGGCGTGGCCACCTTCCTCGGGGTGGTGATCGTGCTCAATCCCTGGCTGGGCCTGATTGCCTGCGCGACCTGGCTCGTGGTGGCGTACGTCTCGCGCTACTCGTCACTGGCCTCGTTGAGCTGCGCGGTGGCGGCGACGGTCGCGTATGCGTTCATCTGGCGCATGGATGTGACGCTGTTTAGCGTCGGCGTGATGACCCTGCTGCTCATCCTGCGTCACCAGAAGAACATCGAGAACCTGATCGCCGGCAAGGAGCGGCGCATTGGCGCCAAAGCCGCTGCGGGACAGGCAAAGCACTGACAGGCGCTCAGACGGTGGCCGCTTGCGCGAGCGGCCAGCGCGGCCGCACGGAGAAGCTCCCCGCCTGCCTGGCGCCCGCGCGCAGGCGCACTAGCCCGGCGCGCGCGATCATCGCCCCGTTGTCCGTGCACAGGTGCAGCGGCGGGAAATAGAGCTCGAAGTCGTCTTTGTCGGCGCGCTCCCGCAAGCGCGCCCGCAGTTGCGCGTTGGCGCCCACGCCGCCGGCGACCACGAGGCGGCGCAGGCCGCTTTGGCGCAGCGCGGCGGCTGATTTGGCCTCAAGTACATCGACAACCGCATCAACGAAGCCCCGCGCGATATCGGCGCGCGCCTGCTCACAGGAGTTGTCGATGCGCCGGACCGCGGTCAGCACCGCCGTCTTCAGGCCGCTGAACGAGAAGTCGAGCGAGGCACTGTGCAGCATCGGCCGCGGCAACTGCACCACGCCCGAATTGCCAAAGTCCGCCAGGCGCGAGACGGCCGGGCCGCCCGGATAACCAAGGCCGAGCAACTGCGCGGTCTTGTCGAACGCTTCGCCTGCTGCATCGTCCACGGTCTCGCCGAGCAGGCTGTAATCGCCATAGCCGCCCACCCGCATCAGCTGCGTGTGCCCGCCGGAGACCAAAAGGGCAATGAATGGAAACTCCGGCGCAGGATCGGCCAGCAGGGGCGACAGCAGGTGGCCTTCCAAATGGTGCACGCCCACGACCGGCTTACCGAGCGCCAGGCCCAGCCCGTGCGCCACACTGGCACCGACCAGCAGCGCGCCGGCCAGGCCGGGGCCGGTGGTGACCGCAATGCCGTCGATGTCCTCTTTCGTGCAGCCGGCGGCCTGTAGGCAGGCCTGCATCAGTGGCAGCACCCGGCGGATGTGGTCGCGCGACGCCAGTTCGGGCACAACGCCGCCGTACGCCCGGTGCATGTCAACCTGCGAGTGCAGCTGATGCGCCAGCAGACCGCGCGCTTCGTCGTACAGCGCGATGCCCGTCTCGTCACACGAGGTTTCAATGCCGAGCACGAGCACGCCGGTCGCCCTTTCCAGATGGTGCAATCTTGGCTCAGTCTAGCCTCGGTCCACGTGCGGGTTGCCGCCGACCCCGGCCTTGGCATAGAATTGCAGGCTTTCCGGCGTGCGCCTGTCCCGACGAACGCCCTTGTGGTGCGGGTGCAGATCAACGGCATGCCGGGACACCGCAAGTCAATTACTGCAAGGCCAAAGGCAAACCAAGGATCTGTCGCTGATGCCAACCGTTCGCGTCAAGGAAAACGAGCCGTTTGAAGTCGCTCTACGTCGCTTCAAGCGCACCATTGAAAAGTGTGGTCTTCTCACCGAGCTGCGCGCCCGCGAGTTCTATGAAAAGCCCACAGCCGAACGCAAGCGGAAAAAATCGGCTGCGATCAAGCGTCACTTCAAGCGCCTGCGCAGCCAGATGCTGCCCAAGAAGCTCTACTAGGCGCGTCGCTGCATTGGCCTGATCGCCCCCTTTGAGGCGATCGTGAAAGCGCGCCTCCCGGCGCGCTTTTGCTTTTCGGCCCACTTTTTGACTTGCCGCCCCCTGGGCCCCAAAGACATGTCGACGCCATCGCTGAAAGACCGGATCACCGAGGACATGAAGGCCGCAATGCGCGCCAAGGACAGTGCGCGTCTGGGCGCCATCCGCTTTCTCCAGGCGGCGATCAAGCAAAAGGAAGTCGATGAGCGCGTCACGCCGGACGACGCGGCCATCGTCGGCGTGATCGAAAAGCTTGCCAAGCAGCGGCGCGACTCGATCAGCCAGTTCGAGCAGGCTGGCCGTGCCGACCTGGCGGACAAGGAAAAGGCTGAGCTCGCGCTCCTGCAGTCCTACCTGCCGCAACAATTGACCGACGATGAACTGCACGCCGTCATCAAGGCGGCGATCGCCGAGGTGGGTGCGGCCGGGCCGCAGGCAATGGGTAAGGTGATGGGCGTGCTCAAGCCGCGCATCGCGGGGCGGGCCGATCCGGCGCGTGCCTCGGCGTTGGTGAAGCAACTGCTCGCCGGCTGACGGCGACGCCCGATCCCTGCCCATGATCCCGCAGGTTTTCATTCAGGACCTGCTGGCGCGCGTCGACATCGTCGACGTGGTCGGTCGCTACGTGCAGCTAAAAAGGGGCGGACAGAACTTCCTCGGTCTGTGTCCGTTCCACGGCGAAAAGACTCCCTCGTTCACCGTCAGCCCATCCAAGCAGTTCTTCCACTGTTTTGGCTGCGGCGCGCATGGCAGCGCGATCGGCTTCCTGATGGACCATCGGGGCCTCAGCTATGTCGACGCGATCAAGGACCTTGCGCAACAGGTCGGCATGACGGTGCCCGAGGAGGCGCGCGGCGACGTCGAAGCGGCCAGCCGCGCACGTGGCCTCACGGACCTGCTGGGCCAGGCGGCCGAGTTCTACAAGCGCCAGCTCAAGGCGAGCCCGGCGGCGATCGACTACCTCAAGGGGCGCGGCCTGACCGGGCAAACGGCGGCGCGCTTTGCGCTCGGCTACTCGCCCGACGAATGGCAGCCCTTGCGGGCGGCCTTCCAGGCCTACGACGATCCCAAGCTCGTCGAGGCGGGCCTGGTCATCATGGGCGATGAGGGCAAGCGCTACGACCGCTTCCGGGGCCGCGTGATGTTTCCCATCCGCAACCGGCGTGGCGCAGTGATCGGCTTCGGTGCCCGCATCATGGGCGCGGGCGAGCCGAAATACCTGAACTCGCCCGAGACGCCGGTCTTCCACAAGGGCGCCGAGCTCTATGGCCTGTACGAAGCACAGGAGGCGATCCGCACGCGCAAGCGCGCCATCGTGTGCGAGGGCTACATGGACGTGATCCAGCTGGCGCAGGCGGGCTTCGGCGAGTCGGTCGCTGCGCTGGGCACGGCGGTCACCAACCAGCACGTGACTGCTTTGCTGCGGCTGACCGACCACGTGATCTTTGCCTTCGATGGCGATGCCGCGGGCCGCAAGGCAGCGCGCCGCGCGCTGGAGGCAGCCCTGCCAGTCATCACCGAGGCCAAGCGTGCGAGCTTTGTCCTGCTGCCGCAGGGCGAGGACCCGGACAGCCTGATCCAGGCGCATGGCGCGGCGGTCTTCGAGGACGAACTGTCCCGCGCGCTGCCGCTATCGCGCTGGTTCATCCGCTGCCTGTCCGAGGGGCGCGACCTCGAACTGGCGGAAGACTGCGCCTCCATGCAGGCCGAGGCACGGCCGCTGCTCGAGGAGATGCAGCCCGGGCCGCTGCGCGCGCAGCTGGTGCGCGACTTGGCCGCGGCCACCCGCAGCGCCGCCGACGATCTCGAGGCCCAGTTTGGCCTCAAGAAGTGGAGGCGCATCACCGAGCGGCCGAAGTCCAGCAAGGGCGTGCAGATGGACGGGCTGAAGCAGCGCCTGGTGCAGACGCTGGTGTCGTTTCCGCAGTTGGCGCGCGAGTTCAACGGTGAGATTGCGGCCGAGTGCCTGGAGAGCGCCGAGCCGATCGATCGCCAGGTCGCCGAGCTCTGGCGGGCCGCGACGGCCGGGGCGGACACCTCCAGCGGCGCGCTGATCGAGGCCTTGGTCGACAGCGAGTACGCCGAGGTGTATCGCACTGCGCTGATGCATCGGCTTGGTCTTGCCGACGACCTGGATGCCGCGCGCGAGGAGCTCACGGGCGCATTTCTTGCGCTCGCCCGCCAGCGCGCCGAAGCCCAGCGCATCCAACTCCTTGGCCGCTACGAAACTGATCCCTCGCCCGAAAACTTGGCCGCCTTTCAGGCGGCGGACCGCGAGTACATGCGGCTGCGCCAGCAGGCGCCGATGGCGAGCCAGGCGGCGGGCCGCAGCGAAGCGGCCCGTGGCTAACGCCTTGACCCGGCGGCGAAAAACAGCCGTCTCGGTACGTTCCGCTGCTACAATGCGCGCTTTACTGAACGATCCGAACGCGCGCTGGTCAATCTCTCGCATGCCGCTGGATTCCACGCACTGGGTCCAATGAGCAGCGAAGGGTTGCTGGCAAGGTTGGAATCGATCCCGGGATCCCACTCATCGAGTGCAGTGATCTCGTGGCGCCGCGGGCCGCGCATTGACGATGGCATCACCGCTAGAGGGCGTCGAGCAGGGCTGGAGCAGCACGACACGGGTGGCCATTCGCGCGGCTTTGGCGGCGTCATTGGCGCCAAGTGGCAGCATCGTTCGTTTTGCTGCTCGCGCGTTTCGAGTCTTCAATGCATCGAGGCAGAAGCAGGCCGCGCCGGTTGCGCTGAGCCTGGTTTTTTCTCGCGTGATGTTGATTTGAGCGCGGCCGGCGCATTGAAGTGTGCCCATTGAAGTGTGCCAACGGGGCGCGGCAACGACAGCTGCGATCAACAACCGACCGTCCGCGCGAGGCGGGCACCGGCGAGTCAGGCGGGTGAAGCGATGGCGAGCAAACACATGGCGACCAAGAACAAGACAAGCGTTGCAAAGGCAGCCAAGGCTGCAAGCAAGACGACGGGCAAGGTGACGGCAAAGTCCGCAACAAAGGCTGCGTCCAAACCGGCCGCTGACAAGATCAAGCCTGCGCCCAAGGCCAAGGCGGAGGTCGAACTCAAAATAGCCGGAAAGGCCGTGCTCAAGGCGGCGCCCGCGGAGCCCGTCGCCGCAGCGAAGCCCGTGCCGCCGGTTGCCAAGGGCAAGCCCGGCCGCAAGCCGAAGGCGGTCAATGGCGAGGGTGAAATGGCAGCTTCGGACAGCGCCGATGCGGTGCCCGAGGCCGACGATACGGCCGTCGATCCCAGTGTGCAGGTGGTTGAGAAGCTCTCGACCAAGCGCAGCGCCAAGGACCGGCGTGCCAAGGAAAAGGCGCTTAAAGAGGCGCTCGAGCGCAGCTACCACGGCACCGAAGAAGACCTCGAAGCGCGCCGCAACAAGCTCAAGGCGCTGATCAAGCTTGGCAAGGAGCGCGGCTTTCTGACCTACGCCGAGATCAACGATCACTTGCCCGAAAGCCTGGTCGATGCCGAGGCCATCGACCAGGTGGTGAGCACCTTCGGCGACATGGGCATCCAGATCTTCGATCAGGCGCCCGACGCCGAGACCCTGCTCATGGGCCCGAACACGCCCGCGGCGTCCACGGACGAGGACGCCGAGGAGGAAGCCGAGGCCGCGCTGTCGACGGTCGATGCCGAATTCGGCCGCACCACGGACCCGGTACGCATGTACATGCGCGAAATGGGCTCGGTGGAGCTTCTCACCCGCGAGGGCGAGATCGAGATCGCCAAGCGCATCGAAGATGGCCTGAAGCACATGGTCATGGCCATCGCGGCCTGCCCGACCACGGTCGCCGAGATCCTTACCCACGCCGAGAAGATCCGCGCGGGCGAGCTGCCGATCGACGAGGTCGTCGACGGCATGGTCGAGGACGAGGACGAGACGGCCGCCAAGGCCTCGGCGCGCAAGGCCGCGCAGGAGGACGAGGAAGAAGACGCCGAGGAAGAGAACACCGACATCGGCGCCTCGGGCATGACCGCGGCGCAACTCGACGAGCTCAAGGCCAAGGCACTCGAGAAGTTCGACGCGGTGCGCAAGCTCTTCGACAAGATGTATGTCGCCTTCCAGAAGGAAGGCTACAAGTCGCCCGGCTATGTCAAGGCGCAGCAGAAGATCCTCGATGAGTTGATGGGCCTGCGCTTCACGGCCAAGATGGTCGAGAAACTATGCGACTCGCTGCGCGCGCAGGTCGAGGAAGTTCGCTCGATCGAGAAGCAGATCTACGAGATCATGGTCAACAAGTGCGGCATGCCGCGTCCGCACTTCCTCAAGCAGTTCCCGGGCGGCGAGACCAACCAGCGCTGGGTCACGCGCGAGGCCGAGGGCGGTCATCCGTACTCGGAAGTGCTCACGCGCAACCTGCCGGCGGTGCAGGAGCTACAGACGAAGTTGAGTGACCTGCAAAGGCGGGTGGTGCTGCCGCTGAAGGACCTGCGCGAGGTCTACAAGCAGATGGCCACCGGCGAGGCCAAGGCCCGCAAGGCCAAGCGTGAGATGACCGAGGCCAATTTGCGTCTTGTGATCTCGATCGCCAAGAAGTACACCAACCGCGGCCTGCAGTTCCTCGATCTCATCCAGGAAGGCAACATCGGCCTGATGAAGGCCGTGGACAAGTTCGAATACCGGCGCGGCTACAAGTTCTCGACCTATGCCACGTGGTGGATTCGGCAGGCCATCACCCGCTCGATCGCCGATCAGGCGCGCACCATCCGCATCCCGGTGCACATGATCGAGACGATCAACAAGATGAACCGGATCAGCCGCCAGATCCTGCAGGAGACAGGGATCGAGCCCGATCCAGCCACGCTCGCGGTCAAAATGGAGATGCCGGAAGACAAGATCCGCAAGATCCTGAAGATCGCCAAGGAGCCGATCTCCATGGAGACGCCGATCGGTGACGACGATGATTCGCACCTTGGCGACTTCATTGAGGACACCACGACCGTGGCTCCGGTGGACGCGGCGCAGTACAACTCGCTGTCGGGAGTGACGAAGGAAGTGCTGGACTCGCTTACGCCGCGCGAGGCCAAGGTGTTGCGCATGCGCTTTGGCATCGAGATGTCGACCGATCACACGCTGGAAGAAGTGGGCAAGCAGTTCGACGTCACACGCGAGCGGATCCGCCAGATCGAGGCCAAGGCGCTGCGCAAGCTGCGCCACCCGAGCCGGTCGGACAAGCTGAAGAGCTTCCTGGAGTAGCGCGGTGGGTCGATCTCCGGATCGAATACGCTTCAGTCATGGGCCTCTAGCTCATGCTTGGTTAGAGCAGCGGACTCATAATCCGTTGGTGCTGGGTTCGACTCCCAGGGGGCCCACCAAGTTTTGAAGTACCCAACGGCAGAGCGCGCGCGCGTCTCTGCCGTTGTCATATTTGGACTCGATCATCGGACCGGATGTCGGACTATCACGACTTTGAACACTTTGGGCTTGATGCCCGGATCGTTGCCGCGATCACGGCCATGGGCTATCAGACGCCCACGCCCATTCAGAGCAAGGCCATCCCCATCGTCATGCAGGGCAAGGACGTCATGGGTGCGGCGCAAACCGGCACGGGCAAGACGGCCGGCTTCGCGCTGCCGATCATCCAGCGCCTGCTGCCGCAGGCCAACAGCAGCATGTCGCCGGCGCGCCATCCGGTCCGTGCACTTGTGCTGACGCCGACACGCGAGCTCGCCGAGCAGGTCGCCGACAACGTCAAGAAATACATCGCGCAAACGCCGCTGCGCTGCGCCGTCGTCTACGGTGGCGTGGACATGGACCCGCAGACGGCCGCCTTGCGCTCGGGGGTGGAGATCGTGGTCGCCACGCCGGGCCGGTTGCTAGACCATATCCAGATGAAGAACACCTCGCTTGGCCAGGTGCGGATCGTTGTGTTGGACGAGGCCGACCGGATGCTCGACATGGGCTTTCTGCCCGACATCTCGCGCATTCTCAACCTGCTGCCCAAGGAGCGGCAGAGCTTGATGTTCTCTGCAACCTTTTCCGAGGAAATCAAGAAGCTGGCGGCCAATTTTCTCAAGGAGCCTGTGCTGGTCGAGGTCGCGCGGCGCAACCAGACGGCGGAGACGATCACCCAGAAGGTCATCAAGGTCCACGAGTCCGAGAAAGGCGATGCGCTGCTCACGATCCTGCGCACGCACGGGCCCGATGGCGGACCGATGAAACAGGTCCTGGTGTTCGTCAACGCCAAGATCGAGTGCCGGCGCCTGGCGCGCCAGTTGCAAAAGCAGGGTGTGAATGCCGACGCGATCCACGGCGACAAGACCCAGGATGAGCGCATGAAGGCGCTTGAGGGATTCAAGAAGGGCGAGATCGAAGTGCTGGTGGCCACCGACGTTGCCGCGCGCGGACTCGACATCGTCGAGCTGCCGTTCGTCGTCAACTACGACGTGCCATTTAACGCCGAGGACTATGTGCACCGCATCGGCCGCACCGGCCGGGCTGGCGCATCGGGCGTGGCGATCATGTTGATGACGGGCGCGGACGAGCGCGGCGTGACGGCGATCGAAAAGCTCACCAAGCAGAAGTTCACGCAGGACGCGGTGGACATCGAGCGCCGGGCGCGCGAGCCGCGGCGCGAGGGCGGCGAGCGCGGTGAACGCGGCGAACGTGGTGCGCGGCGCGAGGGCCGCACGTACGCGTCGGCGCCAGCCAAGCCCGAGGACGAGTTTTTCTTGAAGCCGTATGAGCCGAGCGCCGGGCAGGCGACGCCGGCTGCCACGCAGCAGGGCGCGGCCGAGCAGCGCGCCGGGCAGAAGCCGTCCAAGGTCGCCGCACTGCTGGGTGGCGGCAAGCGCTAGACGTCTGACGCGGCAGGTGGGTTGCGGCCCGATCGCTAGGCGCTCTTGCTGAGCGCCTGATCGAGATCCCACAGAATGTCGTCGATCGACTCCAGGCCGATCGATAGGCGCACCATCTCGGGCAACACCCCGGCTTGGACCTGATCCTCCTCGCTCAACTGTCGGTGGGTGGTCGACGCCGGGTGGATGACGAGCGACTTCGCATCGCCGATGTTTGCCAGGTGTGACAGCACCTGCAGGCTGTCGATGAATCGCTCGCCTGCCTGCGCGGCACTCGTGCCTGCGCCAGCCTTGATGCCAAAGGTCATCACACCCGCCGCGCCCGGCGCGCCGTCCACGCTGCGCAAGTACTTCTTGGCGAGCGCGTGATACGGGCTCGACGCCAGTCCCGGCCAATTGACCCACGCGACGCGCGGATGGTCGGTCAAGAACTGCGCCACCTTGCGCGCGTTGCTGCAAATTCGGTCCATGCGCACATGCAGTGTCTCAACGCCCTGCAGGATCAGCCAGGCCGACAGCGGCGCAAGGGATGAGCCGTGCACGCGCAGCACTTCCATCCGGGCCTTCATCGTGTAGGCGAAGTCGCCAAAGGTCTCCCAGAACTTCACGCCGTGATAGCCGCGCGAGGGCAGCACCATGTCCTCGAACTTGCCGTTGCCCCAGTCGAAGCGGCCGCGCTCGGCGAGCACGCCGCCCAGCGTGGTGCCGTGTCCGCCCAGGTACTTGGTGGCCGAGTGCACGACGATGTCGGCACCGAAGTCGAACGGCCGGCACAGGTAGGGCGAGGCCATCGTGTTGTCGACCATCAGCGGGATCTGCGCGGCGTGGGCAATGGCCGCCACCGGCTCGATATCGAACACATTGATCTTCGGATTGCCGAGCGTCTCGCCGTAGACGAGCCGTGTGTTTTCCTTGATCGCGCGGCGGAAGTTTTCCGGATCGTTGGGGTCGACGAACGTCGTCTCGATCCCCATTTTGCGCAGCGTGATGTCGAACTGCGAGTAGGTGCCGCCATAGAGCAAACTGGACGAGACGATGTGCTGGCCCGGTTGCACGATCGCAAGGATCGCTGTGAGCTGCGCCGCCATGCCGCTCGATGTGGCGAGCGCAGCGCGTCCATTTTCCAGTGCGGCAACGCGTTCTTCGAGCATCGCCACAGTCGGGTTGCTGATGCGCGAGTAGACGTTGCCGAAGGTCTGCAAGTTGAACAGGCTTGCTGCGTGATCGGCCGAGTCGAACACGAAGCTGGTGGTCTGGTAGATCGGCGCCGCGCGGCTGCCGGTCACCGGGTCCGGTTGCGTGCCGGCATGCAGGCACAGGGTCTCGATGCCGAATTTGCGATCGCTCATGGTGACTCTCAGTACGGCAACTGCCGTGGCCGCTTGGACGACACGATGCGGGTGTTCACGCCAGCCCAATTCAGTCCGCCGAACAAGCGCCCGTGCTCGATCTTGACGCAGCGGTCCATCACCACGTGGAGTCCCGCTGCCACTGCCCTCGCCTTGGCCGCCTCGTTGACGACCGACAACTGCATCCACAGGCACTTGGCGCCGATTCGGACCGCCTCCTCGGCCAGCGGCCCGATGTCCTCGCTTCTGCGAAAGCAGTCGACCATGTCGATCGGCCCCGCCTCGCGCGCCGCCTCCAGTGTCGGGTAGCAGCGCTGGCCAAGCACCTCGCTGTACCTTGGGTTCACGGGGATCATCGCGTAGCCATGCTCGAGCAGGTACTTTCCAACGAAGTAGCTGGGGCGGTGCCAATCGGCCGAGATGCCGACCACCGCGATGCGGCGGTTATCGTGCAGGATGCGACGAAGGGTCTCGATATCGGTGTCGTCTGCCATGGTCGGCGCCGCTCAGGATGACAGCGCGATTCTAGGCACCCAACGGGCTTTCCACGCGGCGACGGCGTGCCGGTGGAACGCGGCAAGGTCATCGGCGCCAAGGCGTGGAAAACCCAGGTGCTGCCAGGCGCGCTCGAGCTCCTGGAGCGGCGCGGCGCGATCCAGCGCGCGCGCACCGGTCTGCTTCGACAGCTTTTCGCCAGCGTCGCTCAGTACGACAGGCACGTGCAGGTAACGCGGCGTGGGCAGCCGCAACGCACGTTGCAGCAGGATCTGCCGCGGCGTGTTGTCGAGCAGGTCCGCGCCGCGCACAACGTCCGTGATGCCTTGAGCGGCGTCGTCCACCACGACCGCGAGCTGATAAGCCCACAGGCCGTCGGCGCGTCGCACCACGAAGTCGCCCACCTCGCACGCGAGGCGCTGGACCACCTGGCCATGCCAGCGGTCGTCAAAGCTGATCACTGCGTCGTCCACATTGAAGCGCATCGCGCGCGCTGGGCCGCGCGCGCCGGCACGGCAGGTCCCGGGATACACACCGGGCGCAAGTCCCCGCGCCAGCGCCGCAGCGGCGATCTCGGTGCGCGTGCAGCCGCAGCCGTAGGCGAGTCCGGCTGATTCCAGGCGCGCCAGCGCCTCGGCATAGGCGCCGCTGCGGGTGCTTTGCCGCAGCACGGGCTCATCCGAGGTCATGCCAAAGTCAGCCAGGGTGGCCAAGATGTCCGGCGCCGCGCCCGACACTTCGCGCGGCGGGTCGATGTCCTCCATCCGCAGCAGCCACGCACCGTCGTGAGCGCGGGCATCCAGCCAACTCGCCAGGGCAGCGACCAACGAGCCGGCGTGCAGCGGCCCCGTCGGCGAGGGGGCAAAGCGGCCCCTGTAGCGGCGCACGGTGGGCAAGGGCTCGATAAGCGGTGTCAGGGGCAGGTTACTCGCCCTCAAGGCGAGCGCGAAATTCTCCACAATACCGGCATCCGACCCTAACACCACTCCGACGCTGGGTGTGACTCCGCCGCGGAGCGCCCCGGCGACTGCGCCAAGCTCATCGGCCAGCGCGTCGACGGAGCTGTTGCGTCTGTCCATCAGCGGTGGCCGCTTCACGGGTCTGGCCGGCGCCGCCTTTGCCATTGCCATCGTCCTTGTTCTCGGTCACGAGGAGCGCTGGGCAGTGGGTGGCCCGCTCGGCGCTGTCATGATCGGCGCCCTGGCGGCTCGCACGCAGTTGTGCCGCTGGCTCCTTGGACTGCCGAACAAGGAACGCAAGAAGCGTCGGCACCTGTTCACCGCCGCTGCTGAAGGTGCCCTGTGGGGCGCGATGCTGCTGCTGGTACCGCTGCAGAGCGAGTCTGCGCAAGTCATCAAATTCTTCATCACCGTCGCGGTGGCGATGATGGGGCTCTTGACCTACGGCATCGCCGGTGTCTCCGGCGTGGCCTTTGGCCACGCGCTGGGAGTCGCGCAGATCGCGTTCTTGCTGGAGCACAGCTTGCCGCTGCGCGAGGTCATCGTGTTGACCTGGGCGTTGACCATGGCCGCACTCTGCTGGGTTGCGTTCTGGCAGCGTGGCTCGCTGGACAAGCTCTTGGTTTCTCGCGCGCGCGCCGACCGTGCGACCAAGCTGCGCGAGCAGTCGGCCGCAGAGCTGAACCGCAGTCGTGAGCAGCTGCGGTTGGCTCTCGATGCTATCGACGCAGGAGTGTCTGACACCGATCTGCGTACCGGCGATCGCTTCTTGTCGGCGCGCTATGCCGGCATCCTGGGGTACCGCGACGCCGAGGCGTGCTTGCAGATGCCTCGACCCAGCCCACAAAGTCCTGGCTCTGCTTGCGTAGCACGGCGATGGTGTAGCGCGTGCCCCGCTGCCAGTCGGCATTCGCGCCGTTGACCATTGCGGCGACCTCGGCCGCGCTCTTCGGGATCGCCACGGTCCAGCAGCTTTCGTAGGCAGGGTGGACCACGGCGGTCCAGGCGCGAGCCACGTCCGACGCGTCGATTTGCCGCAGCACGCAGTGCTCGGTGAACCAGCGGAAAAAACGCGGCAGCTGCGTTGGCTTGGACCAAGGTTCGCTAAGGCCGTGGGGTAACTGAGGCAACGCAGGGCGAAAGAGGTTTTGATCAGTGTGCATGGTCGACCTCGACTCCAATGAAGTGGCCGCCGACCCAGGGGGCGAGCGATCATGCCGCATTGTGAAGATCGGCCGTAGGAGTTAATACTTGAAATGTGGGTCCAAGGGGCGCGACAACGGCGCGCTCTGCAGGACTGCTTCCGACGCGTGCAAGCGGATACATGGCGTTGAGGCCGCAGTTAGGCCCGCAACCGCGCGTCTTTGCGCCGGGACTAGCCGAGAACGCGTTTGAGGAACGCGGCGATCGCCTCGACCTCTTCTCCGCACACTGAATGCGCCATGGGGTAGTCGTGCCACTCGACTGGCAGCCCCAGGTGCTGCAACTGGTCGCGCGACTGCGTCCCGCGCTCCAGCGGCACCACCGGATCCTGCGTGCCATGGGCCATGAAAATGGGCGTGCCCTTGGCCGCAGGCATCAGCTCGGCGGCCAGCGTGGCAGACAGCGGCAGATAGCTCGACAGCACGATCAGCCCGGCCAGCGGCTCAGGCTGGCGCAGGCCAACCTGCAGCGTGATCGCGCCGCCCTGCGAGAAGCCGGTGAGCACGATGCGCCGGCGTGGCACGCCGCGTGCGACTTCGCGCTCGATCAGCGCCTCGACCGCGGCCTGCGACTGGCGCAGGCCGCGCTCGTCCTCGCGGCGCACGAGGTCACTGCCCAGAATGTCGTACCAGGCCCGCATCACATAGCCGTTGTTGATCGTGACCGGCATCTGCGGCGCGTGCGGAAAGACGTAGCGCGCCCTGGGGGCGCCGAGCGACTCGAACTCCTTGACGATCGGCACGAAGTCATAGCCATCGGCGCCCAGGCCGTGCAGCACGATCACGGTGGCGTTTGGGTGTTCGGTGGTCTGCAGTTCAACGCAGTCGAGCATGGTGATCCTGCCGCCGCCTGAGACTTTCAGGCAGCGCGAATGGCGTTCTTGGGACGGAAAGCCTTGACGACTTCCGCGCGCGTCTCGATGTACGGACCGCCGATCAGCTGGATGCAGTACGGCACCGCGGCGAAGATGCCGGGCAGCTTGCTCTTGCCGTCGGCGTCCTTCAGTCCTTCCAGCGTCTCGGCGATCGCCTTGGGCTGGCCCGGCAGATTGAGGATCAGCGCGGCATGCGGCGCGCCATCAGGCAACTGCACTTCGCGCAGCACAGCCACCTGGCGCGACAGGATCGCGGTGGGCACGAACTCCAGCGAGATGCGTCGCATCTGCTCGCCGAAGCCGGGCATCTCGCGCGTAGACACCGCCAGTGTGGCTTCCGGCGTCACGTCGCGGCGCGCCGGACCAGTCCCGCCCGTGGTGAGCACGAGATCGCAGCCCACCTCGTCCACCAGCGCAACGAGCGCCGCCTCGATCTGCGGCCGCTCGTCGGCCACCAGCCGTTCGTGCGCCTGCCATGGGCTGAAGAGCGCGCGCGCCAGCCAGTCCTTCAGGCCCGGGATGCCCTGGTCGGCATAGACGCCGGCACTCGCACGGTCCGAGACCGACACCAGGCCGACGACCAGTTCATCGGGATGGCTGCGTTGCGCGGTCATGTCGTCGCTCCAAGGCGTTCACGGAGCAGCCGATACAGTTCGCGCGCGTGCCTGGGCGGCTGGCCGCCCGCGTGCTCCTTGCGGGCGGCGCGGATCATCGCGCGCAGCGACTGCACGTCCTCGATCGGATGCTCGGCGAGGAACTCGGTGAGAGCGTCGTCATCGTCGATCAGCCGGTCGCGCCAGCGCTCGCAGCGGTGCATCAGGGCCACCGCGCTCTTGGACTCGCCATTGATGACCGCCAGTTGCTCCTCGATCGGCGCCGCGTCGACCTGCCGCATGATCTTGCCCACGTACTGCAGCTGGCGCCGGCGCCCCTCGTGGCTGGTGATGCGCTGCGCCTCCAGTACCGCCTCGCGCAGTTTCTCGGGAAGGTCGAGCTTGTGGACCTGCTCGGCGCCAAGCTTGACCAGGGCGATACCCACATCCTGCAGCGCCTGCACGTCGCGCTTGCGCTGGCTCTTGCTCGGCCGCTCGGGCTCGAAGGCCTCGGCGCCGTGCTGGTTTGGGTCGTCGATCATCGCTGGCTATGATAGCGGCGCCGCTCGATTGAACGCCTCTCTCGATAGACCGCCCCACTGACTGCGCGCATGCCCACACCCTTCGCACTGACCGATCAACGCCTGCACGAGCTTGCTGCGCAAGCCCTTGAGCATGCCCGCAAGTTGGGCGCCAGCGATGCGTCTGCGGAGGTGTCCGAGAGCGTTGGGCTGTCGGTGGGCACGCGCAAGATGCAGGTCGAGACGATCGAACGCACGCGCGACAAGGGCCTCGCAGTGTCCGTTTACATCGGCAAGCGGCGTGGCCATGCCTCGACCTCGGACTTCTCCGAGGCCGCGGTGCGCGAGGCCGTCGCCGCCGCGCACAGCATCGCGCGCTATACCGCGGAGGACGACGCGGCCGGCCTGCCCGACGAAGACACTCTGGAGCGCGCCCCGCGCGACCTCGATCTTTTCCACCCGTGGCACTTATCGACCGTCGCGGCGATCGCGCTGGCGCAGCGCGCCGAGCAGGCGGCCTTCGACATCAGCCCCAAGATCAGGAACTCCGAGGGTGCCAACGTCTACACGTCCTCGGGCCATTTCGTGCTCGCCAACACGCTCGGCTTCGCCAGCGGCTACGCCTACTCGCGCCACTCGCTGTCGATCTCGCCGATCGCCAAGGACAAGAGCGGCATGCAGCGCGACGACTGGTATACGCACTCGCGCCGCAACGAGCAGCTGGCCGCCCCCGAGGCGGTGGGCCGCTACGCTGCCGAGCGTGCGCTGTCGCGCCTGGGCGCACGCAAGCTCAGCACGCGCACGGTGCCGGTATTGTTCGAGGCGCCGCTCGCCTGCGGCCTGCTCGCCAACTTTGTGCAGGCGGCCAGCGGCGGCGCGCTTTATCGCAAGGCCTCGTTCCTTGTCGACGCGCTGGGGCAGCGGTTGTTCCCGCAGCATGTATCGCTGATCGAGGAGCCGCATCTGCCCGAAGGCTCGGGGTCGAGCCCGTTCGATGAGGAGGGCGTGCGCGGGCTGGCGCGCCATGTGATCGACCGCGGCGTGCTGACCGGCTACTTCCTGTCGACCTATTCGGCCCGCAAGCTGGGCATGAAGAGCACCGGCAACGCCGGCGGCTCGTACAACCTGACCCTGCAATCCGACCGGACCCGCCCTGGCGACGATTTCGAGGCCATGCTGCGCGAGCTCGGCACCGGGCTCCTGCTCACCGAAGTGATCGGTCAAGGCGTGAACTACGTCACCGGCGACTACTCGCGCGGCGCGGCTGGCTACTGGGTCGAAGGCGGCAAGATCCAGTACCCGGTCGAGGAGATCACCGTGGCTGGCAACCTGCGGGAGATGTTCGCCAACGTCCGCGCGGTCGGCACCGACCGGCTCATCCGGGGCAGCAAGATCAGTGGCTCGATGATCGTCGACGGCATGAAGGTCGGCGGTAGCTGAGCCTCGTATTGGCGAGGGTTTACCCCGTCGATGCGACTTGTAAGAAACTTCCAGAACGCCGTTGTGGCTGGACGGCAAATCTCTACAATCGCTCCCCGAGCGAGAGCAGCAACAGCGCCCAGGTTCATGCGATCGCCGATCCGTGGGCTGCTGCCTCCGCGTGCCGCCCAGGGCCCCTTGAAGAACCTCACGAAGGAGAGTCCATGCAACGTCGTTCGTTTATTGGTCGCGCGGTCGCCGGGGCGGCCGCCACGGCCGCTGTGGCCGCGCCGGTGGTCGTTCGGGCGCAACAGGCCATCCGTTGGCGCTTGGCGTCGAGCTTTCCCAAGTCGCTCGACACCATTTTTGGCGCCGCGGAAGTCTTTGCCAACCAAGTGCGCGCCATGACGGGCGGCAAGTTCCAGATCTCGGTGGCTGCGCCTGGCGAAATCGTTCCGGCTTTTGGGGTTGACGACGCCGTGCGCAATGGCACCGTCGAAATGTGCCACACGGCGCCGTACTACTTCGTCGGCAAGAATGAAGCCTTTGCCTTTGGTACGGCTGTGCCGTTTGGCCTGAACTCGCGCCAGATGACGGGCTGGGTCATGGAAGGCAATGGCATGAAGCTGTTGCGCGAGTTCTATGCCAGTTACAACATCGTGAATTTCATCGGCGGCAACACAGGCTCGCAGATGGGCGGCTTCTGGCGCCGCGAGATCAAGTCGCTTGCCGATCTGAAGGGCCAGAAGATGCGCGTCGGGGGCTTCGGCGGCCGGGTCATGGAGCGGATCGGCTGCGTTCCCCAGATGATTCCGGGCGGGGAGATTTTTCAGGCGCTGGAGAAAGGCACGATCGACGCGGCTGAGTGGGTCGGTCCGTACGACGACGAGAAGCTCGGCCTTGGCAAGGTTGCGCCGAACTATGCCTATCCGGGTTTCTGGGAAGGCGGCGCGCAGCTGGAGTTCTGGATCAACAACAAGGCCTTCGAGGGCCTGTCGGCCGACTACAAGGCCATTGTCGAGAGCGCAGCCGCGCATGCGGCGATGGAAATGCAGGCCCGCTACGACGCTCGCAACCCCGCTGCCCTGAAGCGGATGGTCGGCTCCGGCGTCAAGCTGTTCCGCTTCCCGCGTGATGTCATGGAAGCGGCGTTCAAGGCGTCGCAGGAACTGAATTCCGAAATCGGCGCCAAGAATCCGGCGTTCAAGAAGATTCATGACGACTACATGGGCTTCCGGCGCGACGCCAATCTGTGGTTCCGCTTCTCGGAGGCCACGTTCGACGACTTCATGCAGCAGCAGAAGCTGTAGCTTGTCGTGGCGGTGTCAGCGCCTTGCTCTGACATACGCCTCGGAAACAAAAAGCCCCGCCGAGGCGGGGCTTTTTCATTTCTGTTAGCGGTGTGCGCTTGTCTGCCGCTACTTCTTCTGCTCCCCGCCCTTGACGGCGTCGAGCAAGTCCTGCATCGGATCACGCTCGGGCTTGCCCGCTTGGCCCGCGGGATCGGAGCCCATTTGCTGGAGTGCATCGCGTCCGGTCCGCAGCTGTTCAAGAGCCTTGTCAGGGTCGACCTTGGGCGCGCTGTCGCCGAGGCCGTCCGAGACCACTTGCGGAAACGCGATCACCACGGCAACCATGATGAGCTGCAGGATGATGAACGCGATCGACCCTTTGTAGATCTGCGCGGTCGTCACCGCAGGGATCGTCTCGCCCGTGATGCGGTCCTTGTAGTCCGAGCGGGCGGCTACGCTGCGCAAGTAAAACAGCGCGAAACCAAAGGGCGGCGTCAGGAACGATGTCTGCAGGTTCATCGCGATGATCACGCCAAACCAGATCATCACGATGTCCACGGGCACCCCGGGCATCAGCTCGGGCAGAATTTTTGCCGCAACTGGCGCAAGGATCGGGATCACGATGAACGCGATCTCGAAGAAGTCGATGAACATGCCGAGAATGAACACCAGCACGTTGACCACGATGAGGAAGCCGAGTGCGCCGCCGGGCAGGCTGTCAAACAGGTGTTCGACCCAGATGTGACCATCAGCCGCGTTGAACGTGAACGAAAACACCGTTGAGCCGATGAGGATGAACATCACGAAACTCGACAGTCGCGTCGTGCTCACGAGCGCCTGCTTGAGCAGTGGCATGTTGAGTCGGCCACGTGCGACCGCCATCAGCAACGCGCCCGCCGCGCCCATCGCCCCACCTTCGGTCGGCGTGGCCACGCCTAGGAAGATCGTGCCGAGGACGAGAAAAATCAGCACCAGCGGCGGAATCAGAACGAAGGTCACCTGCTCGGCCAGGCGCGACAGCAAGCCGAGCCTTGCAACTCGGTTGATGACAGCCAGGGCGAGGGCGAGGAAGGAGGCGACAGTGAGCGACATGATCACAACCTCGTCGCCCGGCGCCGGTCGGTCGCGGCCCACCATCGGGTTGATGATGCCCTCATGGAACATCGACCAGACGTAGCCGGCAACGCCGCAAACTGTAAGCAGCGCGATCAGCGACCTGTGGCCGCTTGCGCCATTGGGCTCGCGATAGATGCGGGCCTCGGGCGGCAGTGCCGGCGTCCAGGATGGCTTGACGATCGAAACGATCACGACGAACAGCAGATACAAGCCAACCAGCATGAGTCCGGGCACGAGTGCGCCGGCGTACATGTCGCCGACCGAGCGGCCAAGCTGGTCGGCCAGAACGATCAGCACCAGGGAGGGGGGAATGGCCTGCGCCAGGGTGCCCGAGGCGGTAATCGTTCCGGTCGCGATGGTTCTGTTGTACCCGTAGCGCAGCATGATCGGCAGCGAGATCAAGCCCATGCTGATGACTGCCGCCGCGACGACGCCGGTAGTCGCCGCCAAGAGTGCCCCGACCAGGATGACCGCGATCGCCAAGCCGCCGCGTACCGGGCCGAAGACCTGGCCCACGGTTTCGAGCAGATCCTCCGCCATGCCGCTGCGTTCGAGAATGATGCCCATCAGCGTGAAGAACGGAATCGCCAGCAGGGTGTCGTTCTGCATGATCCCGAAGATCCGCAGCGGCAGGGCCTGAAACAGGTTGGCCGGGAACATCCCCAGCTCGATGCCTACAAAACCAAACAGAAGTCCCGTTGCCCCCAACGAGAACGCGACCGGAAATCCAGTCAGCAGAAAAAAAAGCAAGCCGGCAAACAGCAGCGGGACAAAGTTCGCGGTGATGAAGGCGGTCATTTGGCTGCCTCCGGTTTGTGCGCGGCATCTTCACCGTGTTGTTGACCCGGCTCTTTGTGTTCCAGCGGATCAGGGATCAGACCGCGCAGGAAGGCGACGCGCTTGATCAACTCAGACGCGGCCTGGGCCAGCAGCAGTGCCATCCCTAATGGCACCAACAGAAAAACGGGCCATCGGATCAAGCCGCCGGCATTGGCCGAGCGCTCGCCGCTCGCATAGGCGTTCACGAACAGCGGCCAAGCCAGCGTGATCACGAGCCAGCACAGCGGAATCAGGAATACGACGATGCCGACGATGTCGATGATGTTGCGGGTCCGCGCCGACAAGCGGCCGGAAACGAAGTCGATGCGCACATGGGCGTTGTGCAGGAACGTGTAGCCCGCGCCGAGCATGAACACGGCGGCGAACAGGTACCACTGCGCCTCGAGCCACGCGTTCGAGCCAATGCTGAACGCCTTGCGGATGATCGCGTTGCCCGCGCTGATCAGCACCGCGGCCAGGATCAACCAGATTACGAGCTTGCCAACTGTTTCGCTGACCCAGTCGATCGCACGCGAAAGCCGTAGCAAAGGCTGCATCGGAAGTCTCCTGTCAGGGTCGCCGGGCGCGGCTGCTGAGTCTTGTTGTCGAATGTGCGCGGCCGTACCCCGGCGGAACGCGGCCGGAGTGTACCGCCGTCGCGCTGATGCGGGGCGGCCGCAAGAACGGCCGGCCGGGCTCGCGCGGACGGTAGGGGGTCAGCGCGCAGCCAGTCGCTCGCGCCACTTGGCGACCTGGCGTTGCACCTGGAGCGGCGCGGTGCCGCCTAGGTGACCGCGCGCCGCCACCGAGCCATCGATCCGCAACACATCCAACACGTCGGCGGACACGTTGGGCGCGAGGGATTGCAGGTCCGCGAGCGGAAGTTCGGCCAGGTCGCAGCCACGGTCGGCGGCCTGGCGCACCGCGCGCGCCGCGGCCTCGTGCGCGTCGCGAAAGGGCACGCCGCGCTTGACGAGGTAGTCGGCCAGATCTGTTGCGGTCGCGAAGCCTTCCAGCACGGCGCGGCGCATGGCGGCAGCATCGACCTCGATGCCCGGGATCATCTCGGCAAACGCGCGCAAGGTGTCGCGCAGGGTGTCCACCGTGTCGAACAGCGGCTCCTTGTCTTCCTGGTTGTCCTTGTTATAGGCGAGCGGCTGGCCCTTCATGAGCATGAGCAGGCTCATCAGGTGGCCGGTCACGCGCCCGCTCTTGCCGCGCGCCAGTTCGGGCACGTCGGGGTTCTTCTTCTGCGGCATGATCGACGAGCCGGTGGTGAAGCGGTCCGGCAGCCGGATGAAGCCATAGCGCGGGCTCATCCAAAGCACCAGCTCCTCCGCCAGCCGCGACACATGCGTCATCACCAGCGCGGCCGCGGCGCAGAACTCGATCGCAAAGTCGCGGTCGCTCACGGCGTCGAGCGAGTTCTCGCACAGGCCGTCGAAGCCCAGCCGCTGGGCGACGAAGGCGCGGTCGATGGGGTAGGTCGTACCGGCCAGTGCCGCGGCGCCCAGGGGCAGCCGATTGACGCGCCTGCGCGCATCGCGCAGGCGCTCCACGTCACGCTCGAACATCTCCACGTAGGCGAGCAGGTGATGCCCAAAGGTCACCGGCTGCGCCACCTGAAGATGGGTGAAGCCGGGCATGATGGTCGCGGCATGGGTGTCCGCCTGCGCAACAAGGGCGCCCTGCACGGCACGCAAGCCCTCGGTCAGCAGATCGATCTCGCCCCGCAACCACAGCCGCACGTCGGTGGCCACCTGGTCGTTGCGTGAGCGGCCGGTGTGCAGCCGCTTGCCGGCGTCACCCACCAACTCGGTCAGGCGCTTTTCGATGTTCAGGTGCACGTCTTCCAGCGCCAGCTGCCAGTTGAAGGCGCCGCGCTCGATCTCGTCGCGGATCTGCGCCATGCCGCGCTCGATGTCGGCCAGATCCTGGCTGCTCAGCACGCCGACCCTGTGAAGCATCGTTGCATGCGCCAAAGACCCGATGATGTCGGCCAATGCCAAGCGTTGATCGAAGCCCACACTGGCGGTGTAGCGCAGAACGAAGTCCGCCACTGGCTCGGCAAAGCGGCCGGACCAGCCGCTGTCCTTCCGATGCAAGGAGGATGACGCGGGAGCAGGGGGTGCGGAAGTGGGTGCGGTCATGTTGTGGTTCGCGGCCTCGGCGGGCACACTCGCGCGCCGTCACGCGTTGGAATCAAACGCGCTGCAAAGACCTCGTGGAGTATAGGTTCGCACGTGAAAAAGCCCGCCGCCGTGCAATTGCCGATGGAATCGCGCGCCGAGACCGCCGTGCCGACGCCGCGCCAGGTGATCCCGGATGGGTGCAACCTGGGTGTGGTGTTGCGCGTGCTGCTCGGCGTGAACCTCGCCCTGCTGCTGGTCGCGCTGGCAGGCGGGGCGGCGCAGAACCACGTGATCGATCTCTTTCTCGCGGCTGCCGGCGCGGTGGAGGCCGTGACGCTGATGTCGTTGGTGGTCTGGTGCCTGCTGCGCCGTGCGCTGCCGCCGCTGAAGTTGTCGGCCCAGCGGGCCATCGCCTGGGCGGTGCCGGCGGCTGTCACCGGTCTGCTGCTCGGATTGTTCCCCGCGCTGCGCGAGCAGGGCGGGGAACTCATCGTCTTGTCCTACGTGCTGGTGGCCTTCGGGGCGGGCGCCGCGATCCAGCACTACATGGAACTGCGGGCGCGCGCGTTCTCGCCCGCGGTGGCCGAGGCGCGCTACCAGGCACTGCAATCGCGCATCCGCCCCCACTTTTTCTTCAACAGCCTGAACGCCGCGCTGGCCGTGGTGCGGGAGGACCCCGCGCGCGCCGAGCGGATGCTGGAGAGCATCGCCGAGCTGTTTCGCGCGGTGATGGGCGACGTGCGCAAGCTCGTGCCGCTGTCGCAGGAGATCGACCTGTGCAAGAAGTACGTCGAGATCGAGCAGACGCGGCTGGGCGACCGGCTGAAGATCGACTGGCAGCTTGGCCCCACGCACCCGCGCGCGCGGGTGCCGCAGCTCCTCTTGCAGCCCATCATCGAGAACGCGGTGCGCTATGGCGCGGAGAAGATCGCCGGCGAGTGCGAGATCACCGTGCGCATCCGCCAGCACGGCTTCAATCTCGAGGTGTTCGTGTCTAACCCAATCGCGCGCGAGCCGATCCAACGAGAAGGCAACCAGATTGGGTTGAACAATATTCGTGGCCGCCTTGCGCTGATCTACGATCTGGAGGCGCGGCTCGAGGTGCGCGTGCGTCAGCGCCGCTTCGAGCTCAGCATGACAATCCCCGTCGAAAACAAGACTTGACGCATCCTCATGTTGCGCATCCTCCTCGTTGACGATGAACCGCCTGCCCGTGCGCGCCTGAAGCAGCTGCTCGGCGACTGCGCGCAGCACGTAGCCCTGACAGTCGTCGGCGAGGCCAGTGGCGGCGTTCGGGCCTTGGCGGCGGTGGAGCAGCTCAAGCCCGATGTCGTGCTGACCGACATTCATATGCCCGACATGAGCGGCATCGAAGTGGCGCGCCATCTGTCGGCGCGCGCCTCGGAAGACGAACCGGCGCCCGCGGTGGTGTTCGTGACCGCATATGACGAGCACGCGCTGGCAGCCTTCGAGGTGCAGGCGCTCGACTACCTGCTGAAACCCGTCAGCGGCGAGCGCCTCGTGGCGGCGCTGGCACGAGCGCGGCGGCTGCGTCCGAATGAGCCGAAGCTCACCGCAGTGGCGCAGAGCATGGGCACGCGCCGCACCCACCTCACGGTCAGCGAGCGCGGCAAGATGATTCTGGTGCCGGTGCAGGACATCGTCTACCTGCGCGCCGAACTGAAGTACGTCACCATCCGAACCGCCACGCGCGAGCATCTGACCGAAGAGAGCCTCACCTCGCTGGAGCAGGAGTTCGGCGAGATGTTCGTGCGCATCCATCGCAATGCGCTGGTTGCCCGCCGCTCCATCCTTGGCTTCCAGCGCGTCAAAGGCTCGGTGGACGAAGATGGCGAGGCCGGCGAGGGCCATTGGGTCGTCCTGCTCAAGGACTTCACTGAAATGCTGCCGATCTCGCGGCGCCAGTGGCCGCAGGTCAAGGCAGCGGCCAAGCCGGCCTGACCCGCGCCGAACGTGCGCTCGCGCGTCCACAACGGGCGAGCGCGATTTGGTTCCATAATCGCGGCCCTTTGTCCCGCCGACGGGCGCAAGGGCACCGCTGATGCGGTGCGCGCCTTGCTCGCCGTCGCGACCTTGCCACCAGCCCGCCAAGAAAGACGCCGATGCGCTTCCGTTTCCCGATCGTCATCATCGACGAGGACTTCCGCTCCGAAAACGCGAGCGGCCTGGGCATCCGTGCGCTGGCCAAGGCCATCGAGGGCGAGGGCGTGGAGGTCATCGGCGTGACCAGCTACGGCGACCTGTCCAGTTTTGCCCAGCAGCAGAGCCGGGCCAGCGCCTTCATCCTGTCGATCGACGACGAGGAGTTCGCCGACGCGCCGCAGTCGTTCGCGGGCAGCACGGATGACCCGACGAGCACCGAGAATGAGGCGGTGGCTGCGTTGCGCAAGTTCGTGGCGGAGATTCGCTGGCGCAATGCCGACATTCCACTTTTTCTGTATGGCGAGACCCGCACCAGCCGTCACCTGCCCAACGACATCCTGCGCGAGTTGCACGGCTTCATCCACATGTATGAAGACACGCCGGAGTTCGTGGCCCGTTACATCATCCGCGAGGCGCGCGCCTACCTCGACAACCTGGCGCCGCCGTTTTTCCGCGCCCTCGTGCACTACGCGCAGGACAGCTCCTACTCGTGGCACTGCCCGGGCCACTCGGGCGGCGTGGCGTTTCTAAAGAGCCCGGTGGGGCAGATGTTCCACCAGTTTTTCGGCGAAAACCTGCTGCGCGCCGATGTGTGCAACGCCGTGGAAGAACTTGGCCAGTTGCTCGACCACACTGGGCCGGTGGCGGCGAGCGAGCGCAATGCGGCGCGCATCTTCGGTGCCGACCACCTGTTCTTCGTGACCAATGGCACGAGCACGGCCAACAAGATCGTCTGGCACTACGTGATCGCGCCAGGCGACGTGGTCGTGGTGGACCGCAACTGCCATAAGAGCGTGCTGCACGCGATCATCATGACGGGCGCCATCCCAGTGTTTCTCACGCCCACGCGCAATCACTTCGGCATCATCGGCCCGATCCCTCTCGACGAATTCCGTCCCGAGACGATCCAGAAGAAGATCGACAACCATCCTCTGCTCAAGGGCAAGGGCCGCAAGCCGCGGGTGCTAACGATCACGCAGAGCACGTACGACGGCATCGTCTACAACGTCGACACCATCAAGGAGCTCTTGGACGGCAGCATCGACACGCTGCACTTCGACGAGGCCTGGCTGCCGCACGCGGCCTTCCATGATTTCTATCAGGGCATGCATGCGATCGGCGGTTTGCGGCCACGGCCGCGCACCCGGAAGTCGATGCTGTTTGCCACGCAGTCAACGCACAAGATGCTCGCCGGGCTGTCGCAGGCCAGCCAGATCCTGGTGCAGAACTCGGAGACCGAGACGCTGGACCGCTTTCAGTTCAACGAGGCGTTCCACATGCACATGTCGACATCGCCGCAGTACGCCATCATCGCCAGCTGCGATGTGGCCGCGGCCATGATGGAGTCGCCCGGCGGCACCGCGCTGGTCGAGGAGTCGATCTCCGAGGCGCTGGACTTTCGCCGCGCCATGCGCAAGGTCGATGCCGAGTTCGGGCCCGACGAGAGCGGCGGCTGGTGGTTCAAGGTCTGGGGCCCGGAGACGCTGGCCGAGGAAGGCATCGGCACACGCGAGGACTGGGTGCTGCGGGCGGAAAACGGCCATGACCCGCGGTGGCACGGGTTCGGAGATATCGCGCCCGGCTTCAACATGCTCGATCCGATCAAGGCCACCGTCATCACGCCGGGCCTCGACGTTGACGGTCACTTTGCACAGACCGGCATTCCGGCGGCGATTGTCACCAAGTACCTCGCCGAGCACGGCATCATCGTCGAAAAAACGGGTCTGTATTCGTTCTTCATCATGTTCACCATCGGCATCACCAAGGGCCGCTGGAACACGCTGGTCACCGAGCTGCAGCAGTTCAAGGACGACTACGACAACAACCAGCCGCTATGGCGCGTGATGCCCGAGTTCCTGCGCGCCAACACGCAGTACGAGACCATGGGCCTGCGCGATCTGTGCGCCGCCATCCATGCCGAGTACGCCAAGGCGGACGTCGCGCGGCTGACCACCGAGATGTACCTGTCGGAAATGGAGCCGGTGATGAAGCCTGCCGCCGCCTACGCGCGCATGACCCACTGGGAGGTCGAGCGCGTGCCTGTCGATCAGCTCGAAGGGCGCGTCTCGGCCGTGCTGCTCACGCCGTATCCGCCGGGCATTCCGCTCTTGATCCCCGGCGAGCGGGTCAATGCGGTGATCGTGCGTTTTCTCAGGTTCGCGCGCGACTTCAATGCGCGCTTCCCAGGCTTCGAGACCGACATCCACGGCCTGGTGAAGCAGCGTGTGAACGGGCAGGTCGAATACTTTTTGGACTGCGTGAAGCCATCGGCGATCCCGGCATCCGAGTAGCCGGGCCAGGCGACGGCGATCAGAGGTCGATGCGCCAGCGCAGGCCTTCGCCGCCCCCGTACGCGGCTGGCTCGACGAAGCGCTCGACCAGTACTCCGCCGTTGTTGATGATCACCCGTTGCGATGCGACGTTCTCGGGGTCGGTGGTCAGCGTGACCCAGGGCAGACCCTCGCGGCGCGCGTCGGGCAGCAACTGGCGCAGCGCCTCGGCGGCGAGCCCACGGCCGCGCTTCCACGGCACCACCGAGTAGCCGATGTGGCCCAGCACGTGCGGCGGCAGTTCCGCCGTGCCGGGCTGCCAGCGAAATCCGATCGAGCCGCACAGCTCGCCGTCCCACATCCAGCGAATGAACCCGGGCAGCCGCTGCACGTGGCTGCCATCGGGCAGTTCGACAGGCTCGCCGCGCGCTTCGCGATCGACCTTGGACCGGAGGAAAGCGTCCGGATCGGCGGCGATGCGTGCCAGCTCCTCCTTTGCCTCCTCCGGTCGCACGGTGTTGGCCGACCAGCCACGGGCCAGCGCCCGCGCGTAGGAGGGCAGGTAGTCGTGCGCAGGCCAGACAAGTTGCATCGGGCAAGGGATAGCACGCGGCAGCGCGAGTGTCGAGACTGGTCTCGGCTCGGCTACACTGACGTCTTGCTCGACGCGTGAGACGGGAGAGCGCCTCGCAGGCCGGTTGAACCGGCTGCGGGGCCGCCGAAGGCGCAAACGCCCGTAATCGCTCAGGTCACCGAACTGTCTCGCGTGAGCATCTCTGGAGAGACCGGCCTTCCTCAGAAGCGCCGGCGCCGAAGGGGCACCCGGAACCGATGGTTCCGCAAACTCTCAGGCAAAAGGACAGAGGGGCACCGCCGTACATTCCGACCCCTGCGTGTCGGTGTGCGGTGGTGGCGCTGCGGCTCGGTTATGCAATGCCTGGCCGCGGCGGCGCTTCCAGGGCGTCCCCCAGGGTCGCCTTTGTTGCAGGCAACCCTTGATGACGGCGTCCTGATGAGCTTAAAGCGCACCCCGCTGTTTGACACCCACGTGGCCTCTGGCGCCAAGCTCGTCGACTTCGGCGGCTGGGAGATGCCGGTCAACTACGGCTCGCAGATCGAAGAGCACCACGCGGTGCGCGGCGCGGCGGGCATGTTCGACGTCTCGCATATGTGCCCGGTCGACGTCTCGGGACCGGATGCCAAGCGCTTCCTGTCGCTGCTTGTCGCCAACAACGTCGACAAGCTCACGGTCCCCGGCAAGGCGCTCTACTCTGCCATGCTGAACGAGGCCGGCGGCTGCATCGACGATCTCATCATTTACTTCTTCACGCCCGAGCGCTATCGGGTGGTGGTCAATGCCGGCACCGCGGACAAGGACCTGGCATGGATGGCGTCGGTGGCGGCCTCGCGCGGCCTCGGCGTGGCCATCAAGGCGCGCCGCGATCTGGCCATGATCGCGATCCAAGGCCCCAAGGCGCGTGAGCTGTTCTGGCAGGTGCGGCCTCTGACGCGTGCCGCGACCGAAGCGCTTGGCAGCTTCTTCGCGGCTGATACGGGTGAACTTTTCATCGCTCGCACTGGTTACACGGGCGAGGACGGCTTCGAGGTCATGTTGCCCGCGCAGGACGCGGCCAAGCTCTGGAGCGATCTGGCCGCCGCTGGCGTGAAACCCGCGGGTCTCGGCGCGCGCGACACGCTGCGCCTGGAGGCCGGCATGAATCTGTACGGCAACGATATGGACGAGGGCGTCTCGCCGCTCGATGCCGGCCTGGCCTGGACCGTCGATCTGAAGGCGCCGCGCGAGTTCATCGGCCGCGCCGCGCTCGAGAAGAACGGCCAGCGCGCCGCCTTCGTCGGCCTGAAGATGCTCGACAAGGGCGTGCTACGTGGCCATCAGAAGGTGCTGACGCCGCTGGGCGAAGGCGAGATCACCAGCGGCACCTTCTCGCCCACGCTCGGCTTTTCGGTCGCGCTGGCTCGCGTTCCGGTTGGCGTGAAGGCCGGCGACACCGTGCAGGTGGACCTGCGCGGCAAGCCGGTCAACGCACTCGTCGTCAGGCCGCCGTTCGTGCGCAACGGCAAGCCTCTCATTTGAAAACCTGCTGAACCCTGCCCACCGCTCATCGATCACGGAGATGGCCATGAACGTTCCCGAGAACTTGAAGTACACCGCCAGCCACGAGTGGGTGAAGGCGGAAGCCGACGGCACCGTCACGATCGGCATTACGGACTTCGCGCAGGACGCGCTCGGCGACCTGGTGTTCGTTGATCTGCCCGAGGTGGGCCGCACCCTGTCGGCCGGTGAGAACTGCGCCGTGGTCGAGTCCGTCAAGGCGGCATCGGACGTCTACGCGCCAGTGGCCGGCGAGGTGATCGCGGTGAATGACGCCGTGAAGGACGCACCCGAGAGTATCAACGGCGATGCCTTTGCCGCCTGGATGTGGAAGATGAAGCCTGCCGCTGACCTGGCATCGCTGATGAGCGCCGAGGCCTACAAGCAGAACATCGCGGCGCAGAAGTGACGTTGTGCGCTGACGCCGTCAGCGCACAACGCCATCCCGGCGCCGGCCGGGATCCCATTTGTCCTTTACCGCTCAACAACTGAACGTGGGCCCCGGCCTTCGCCGGGGCGACGAGAGCAAACACGATGAACGCTCCCTTGCCCATGAGCACCCGTCCCTCGCTCGCCGATCTGGAGAACGCGGCCGAATTTCACGCGCGCCACATTGGCCCGAGCGATGAAGAGATCGCTGCGATGCTTCAAGTGATCGGCCAGCCGTCGCTCGAAGCGCTGACCGACGCGATCGTGCCGGCCTCGATCAAGCTCAAGGCGCCTCTGGCGCTGCCGGCGCCGCTGACCGAGGTCGCAGCACTCGACAAGCTCAAGGCCATTGCGGCGAAGAACCAGGTGTTCAAGAGCTTCATCGGCCAGGGCTACTACGGCACCCACACGCCGAAGATCATCCTGCGCAACATCCTCGAGAACCCCGCCTGGTACACCGCCTACACGCCATACCAGGCCGAGATCTCGCAGGGCCGCATGGAAGCGCTGATCAACTTCCAGACAATGATCACCGACCTGACGGGCATGGAGATCAGCAACGCGTCGCTGTTGGACGAAGCCACCGCCGCGGCCGAGGCGATGACGCTGGCCAAGCGCTCGTGCAAGAGCAAGAGCAATCTCTTCGTCGTTTCAGCCGATTGCCACCCGCAGACGATCGCGGTGGTGCGCACGCGCGCAGAGCCCCTGGGGCTCGAGGTCATGGTCGGTACCGACGCCGACATGCTCGGCGCAGACGCCTTCGGCGTGCTGCTGCAGTACCCGGCGTCCACCGGCGAGGTCCGCGATCACGCCAAGATCGTCGAAGCCGTTCACGCGCGGGGCGGGCTCGTCGCCGTGTCGGCTGATCTTCTGGCGCTCACGCTGCTCAAGGCGCCTGGCGAGTGGGGCGCCGACATGGTGGTCGGCAACAGCCAGCGCTTTGGTGTCCCGTTCGGCTTCGGCGGCCCGCACGCGGCCTTCCTCGCGTGCAAGGATGCGTTCAAGCGCTCGATGCCGGGGCGTCTCGTTGGCGTGTCGGTTGACTCGCAAGGCAAGCCGGCGTACCGCCTCACGCTGCAAACGCGTGAGCAGCACATCCGGCGCGAGAAGGCGACCTCCAACATCTGCACGGCGCAGGTCCTGCTGGCAGTGATGGCCAGTATGTATGCCGTCTATCACGGGCCCGAGGGGCTAAAGCGCATCGCCCAGCGCGTGCATCGTTTGGCCGCGATCTTCGCCGAGGGCCTGCGCCAGAACGGGATCAGCGTCAGCGCCGGCTTCTTCGACACGGTCAAGGTCAGTGGCGTGAACGCCGCCAACGTGCACGCGGCCGCGCGTGCCCAGCGCATCAACCTGCGCGATCTGGGCAAGGACGCAGTGGGCATCAGCTTCGACGAGACCTCCACGCGCGGCGACGTGGAGACGCTGTGGTCGCTCTTCGGCGCCAAGGCTGACCTGGCGCTGATCGACTCGCAACTGAAGGACGAAGTGCCGGCTGGCCTGGCGCGCACCTCGGCGTACCTCACGCACCCGGTGTTCAACGCGCATCATTCCGAGCACGAGATGCTGCGCTACCTGCGCTCGCTGGCCGACAAGGACCTGGCGCTCGACCGCAGCATGATCCCGCTGGGCTCCTGCACCATGAAGCTCAACGCCACCAGCGAGATGATCCCGGTGACATGGCCGGAGTTCTGCAACATCCATCCGCTGGCGCCTGCCGAGCAGACGCAGGGCTACCAGGAGATGATCAGCACGCTGGAGGCGATGCTGGTCGAGTGCACGGGCTACGACGCGGTGAGCCTGCAACCCAACTCGGGCGCGCAGGGCGAGTACGCGGGCCTCTTGGCGATCCGCGCCTACCACCGGGCGCGCGGCGAGGGCCATCGCACCATCTGCCTGATCCCCGAGTCCGCGCATGGCACCAACCCCGCGTCCGCGCAGATGTGCGGCATGGACGTGGTGGTGGTCAAGTGCGATGCCAACGGCAACGTCGACGTGGCCGACCTCAAAGCCAAGGCCGAGCAGCACGGCAAGAACCTGGCGGCGCTGATGGTCACCTATCCCTCCACGCACGGCGTGTTCGAGGAGGCGATCGTCGAGATCTGCGACGTGATCCACCAGCACGGCGGGCAGGTGTACACGGACGGCGCGAATCTCAATGCACTGGTTGGGCTCGCCAAGCCGGGCAAGTACGGCTCGGATGTCTCGCATCTGAATCTGCATAAGACCTTTTGCATTCCGCACGGCGGCGGCGGCCCGGGCGTCGGTCCGGTGGCCGTGCGTTCACACCTAGCCCCCTATCTGCCCGGCAAGCTGGCGCAGAAGAACGAAGTCGGCATGGTCAGCGCCGCCAGCTTCGGCAGCGCCGGCATCCTGCCCATCAGCTGGATGTACATCACGATGATGGGCGGCGAGGGCCTGCGCCGCGCCACGCAGGTGGCGTTGCTGTCGGCCAACTACATCGCCAAGCGGCTTCAGCCGCACTTTCCCACGCTGTACAAGGGTCGCAACGGCCTCGTGGCGCATGAGTGCATTTTGGACGTGCGCGGCATCAAGGACGCCTGCGGCATCAGTGCCGAGGACGTGGCCAAGCGCCTGATGGACTATGGCTTCCACGCGCCCACGCTGAGCTTCCCGGTGGCCGGCACGCTGATGGTCGAGCCCACCGAGAGCGAGCCCAAGGTCGAGCTGGATCGCTTCATCGACGCCATGATCGCCATCCGCGCCGAGATCAAGGCGGTGGAGCAAGGAAAGGTCGACAAGGACGACAACCCGCTGAAGAACGCGCCGCACACCGCCGCGATGGTGATGGCCGAGTCCTGGGCGCACGACTACACGCGCGAGCAGGCCGCTTTCCCGGTCGCTTCGCTCAAGCGGCAGAAGTACTGGCCGCTGGTCGGGCGCGTGGACAACGTCTACGGCGACCGCAACATCATGTGCTCGTGCGTGCCGATGGAGGCCTACGCGGAGGAAAGCACGCCATCGTGAGGTGGCCGCCCGAGCCGGTGGGCGCTGACCCCGCCGGTGTAGTTGGGGCAGTGAGCAGCGAGGCCGCCGCGCGTTTTGTTGCCGACGTGCGGCGCAACGTCAACGTGGCCGCTCTGCTCGACCGCCTGCCCGCTCTCGGCCTGCCGCAAGCCGCGCTGGTGGCCGGCGCGTTGTTCCAGACCGTGTGGAACCTGCGCGCCGGCCGTGACCCCGCCAGCGGCATTCGTGATTACGACGTGTTCTACTTCAACGCTGCCGACCTGACAGCGGCGACCGAGGCGCGCGTCAGCGCGGAGCTGAACGCCGCCTGCGCCGACCTCGGCGTGACCATCGACGCCTGCAACCAGGCACGGGTTCACCACTGGTACGAAGCGCACTTTGGCCACCCCTACGCGCCGCTGTCCAGCGTCGATGAAGGCATCAGCCGCTTTCTCGTGCGCTGTACCTGCGTCGGCCTGCAACCGAACGTGAGTGCCGCGCCGAGGCTCATCGCGCCGCACGGCCTCGCCGACCTCTACGCCGGCCGCCTCGCACGCAACGCACCGTTCGCCACGCGCGAGCTGTTTGAGCGCAAGGTGGCGAGCTATCGAGCGCGTTGGTCCCAGCTTGTGGCTGTGCCGGAGTAAGTGGAGGCGCATGCCGTGGTGGGGCATGGCAACGTGCCGCGGATGCTCATGAGTTCGGAACGCAGCCCTGGCGCGCGAGAGCGCGCTGACAGGTGCTGCGTGGTTGCAACTTGGCGAATCGACATACCTACGGCTGGAATCGACTCGTTGCCGCCATTCAAATCGGTGCCGCGAATGTCAGCTATGCAGCGGTTGCTGCCGGTCGCGGCCGGACCTCAAACTCACGGGGTCGGCCGCAATGCAGTCGGTCAGGACCGTCGGTGGCCACGCCGGCTACGTCCGGTATCAAGCGCACTGCTGACATAGCCGGTGGGGCCTCCGCGAACACCCGCAGACCGACAGGTCAATCAAGCGTTTCCGCCGCCGACTGGCGCCGAAGCAAGCCGAACGCCTGCTGCTCTTTGACTCGACCGGTCGCAACCGGCCCTGAGCTGCCGCACAAGCTCGTGCAGACCGGTCATTCGCGAGGGCTCGTGCCAAGCCTGGGTCTCGAAGCGGCCCCGGCGCGTCACCCTTGTGCAAGCCGCTCACGCAATACGGGCAGCCTGCTGCGACCGACCGGCAGCTCGCGCCCGTTCTCGAGTTCGAGCCAGCTGCGACTGCCGCGCACGCTGTGCAGCGTCTTCACGAGCGCCAAGTTCACGATCCATGTGCGGTGGCAGCGAAGGAAGTTCGGCGGTAGCAGCGGCAGCAAGCGCTCCAGCGGCTTGGCGTGCAGTTCAGTGCGCCCGTTCTCGAGGTGCAGCTCGCTGCCCTCGGGCACGGCGGCAATGCAGGTCACCTTGTCGATGTCCACCAAGGCCACGCCCCGCGCCCGCCAGACGGCCACGCGCCGAAGCGCGCGGGCACCGGGCACGGGTGCGCCCTGCAGTCGCTGCAAGGCCAGCTCCAGCCGCTCCCGGCCGAAGGGCTTGGGCACGAAGTCCAGCACGCCGAGCTCGAAGGCCTCCAGCGCCCGTTCACCGTGGCCAGACACGACGACGACATGCATTGCTGCTGCTGCGGCTTCGTGCAGCAACCCAAAGCCATCGTGGCCGGCGACGTTCAAGTCCAGCAGCAGGCCATCGAAGCTGCAGTCGCGCAATTGTTCGCGCGCCTCGGCCAGGCTGCCCACGGCCGCGGCCGCGAAGGCGGGGCCGAGGATCTCGCGGCACAGGCGCAGCAGGCGCTGGCGCAGCAGCGGCTCGTCTTCGACGATCAGCAGCTTCATCGTTGTGGGATGCTGAACTGATCGAGCCAGACCGCCCCGTCCAGCGGCCCGCTCTCGAAGGACCAATCGGCGTCGAATGCGCCAGCCAGGCTCTCGCGCACGAAGCGCTGGCCCTGGCCGCCACCGCCTCCGCGCCCGGCACCACGCGGCGAGCGCAGCTCGATGTGCCAGCGATTGCCAGCGCCGGCCGCGACGTGCAGCGCGAACGCCGGTGCGTCGGCGCGCACACCACCGTGCGTGATGGCGTTCTCCACCAGCGTGTGCAGCACACCCGGGGGCAGCCGCACTTCGTCGGCGGGTCCTTCGACGCGCAACGGCAACGGCATCTCACGCGCCATCTCGATGAGATCCAGCTGCGTGCGTACGAGCTCCAGCTCTTCGCGCAGGGACACCAGGGCCTTCTGCGACAGCGCGCGCAGCAGAGTGAGCTGGTCGGCCAGACGTTCCACCAGCCGGCTGGCATTGGCCGGCCGCTGCTCGATCAGCTCCTGCAGCACGGCCAGCGTGTTCATCAGGCCGTGCGGCTGCATGCTGGTGCGCAGCAACTGGGCTTGCAGCGCTTGCCGCTGCCCGGCCACGGCAAGCGCCTGCGCCTGCTGCTCGTGTGCGTGGTCCAGCATGAGCAGGATCATGACCAGGGCGAGCGTCACGGTGTACAGGCCGTCCAGGAAAGCGGCGGGGTCGAGCCACAGCCAGGCGAAGGCCAGGGACAGCAGCGTCAGAAGCGCAGGCACCGGCGCGTTTGGCTCACGGCGCGCGCGCCAGGTCAGGGCCAGCGCAGCGCTCAGACCCGCCAGGTGGAGCCCCCAAGATGCCATGTCGTACCCGGCGGTCGGTACCGCGACGGCCACCACCAGCAGTAGTGCAAGTCCCCAGGCGCCCAGCCAAGGGACCGGACGCTTCGGCCAGCCCCATCGCAGGGCCAGGGACAAGGGCAGCAGCCAGGCGGCGAACAGCGTGCTAGCAAGGACGATCTGCATGCGCAGTGCGTGCCAAGGGTAGGCGTAACCCCAGAGATCGCGTGCACTCTCTGCCAGCGGCAGCAGCAGGCCCACGACGCCCAGCGCAATCAGGCTCCAGCGCTGGGCCTGCTGCCCCGGCCGGCTGCGGTCGGTGGACGCCTGGCCGAGTCGCAGGAAGTAGAACCAGGCCAGCGCCAAGCCACCACAGGCCAGCCCGACGACCAACCAGCGCGCAAAGCGCTGGCGCGGCACGGCCTCGAGCCGCATCGGCTGCACCCCGGCATGCGACTGGGCGACCTGCCCGACGCGGCGGTGATGGCTGGAGCCCAGCAGCCGCAATTCGTGCGTGCCGGCGGCCAGCGGCGGAAGCGCCACCCAACGATCGATATCGCCCGGCACTTCCTCTGCGGCCGTGCGTCCGGGCCGGCCACTGCGCAGCACCAACTGCCCATTGCAGAACAACTCCGCAGCACCGCGCAGCGCCACGCGCAGCACGAGGGCCTGTTCGTCCTGCGCGAGATTCAGCTGCCAGCGCAACTCGTAGGGCCCGGGCCAGGTGGTGAGCACGGCGCTGTCGAAGGGCGCCCATTCGCCCGACACCTGACGCATCTGCCCATCTTTCACGCTGACGCCGGGCACCGCGGCGTCGCCGGGCGCGTAAAGCCAGGTCAGGCTGAACAGCACAAGAGCGACGCCCCAGGCGAAGGCGCTTGAACGACGTGACATGCCGCAGATGGTAGTGAACAGAATGCTGTGGGCGGAGACTTTGAGCGCCCGCGGGGAGCCGTTGGGCCGTCGGCCGCCCGCCTGCGCGCGAACCAGGGGGCATCGTGCGCTCCTCAGCAAACTTGAAGTGAGTGTCCCGTGAGTTCGGTGAAGACCGGGTTACGCGTTGGCCTGACCACCATTGGCCTGATCGTCGCGTGGGTGGCGGTGGTGTTCTTCGGCACTTCCGAGGGCTGGTGGAAACGGCAGATCGCGCCTCGCGGCGACAGCGCTGCCTTCATGAGCGCCGCCAGCCGAACCCTGGACAGCGGCCAGGCGGGCAACGCGGTGATGGCCTTGATCAGCGACGGCACGGTTCAAGGCGTGCATGCGACGTCCGTCGGCGCGGCAGTGAATGCCGACACCATTTTTCAGACCGCCTCCCTCAGCAAGTGGCTCACGGCCTGGGGTGTGATGGCACTCGTTGAACACGGCAAGATCGACCTCGATGCACCGGTGAGCCGCTACCTGAAGCGGTGGACCTTGCCCCCCAGCGCGTTCGACAACAACAAGGTCACCGTCCGGCGGTTGCTGAGCCACACCGCCGGGCTGACCGACGGCCTGGGCTACGCCGGCTTTGCACACGGCACGCCGGTGCAGTCGCTCGAGGCATCACTTACGCACACCGCCGATGTCTCGCCGGGAGCCAGCGGCAAGGTCGGGGTCGGGATCGAGCCGGGCAGCGCGTGGCGCTACTCGGGCGGCGGCTACGCGGTGCTCCAACTGCTGATCGAAGACGTGAGCGGCGAGCCGTTCGAGGCCTACATGCAGCGCGTCGTGTTCCAGCCGCTGGGCATGGCGCACTCGACCTACCACTGGTCGCCGACGCAAGGCACGACGTTGGCGACGTTCTACGGCAAGGACGCCCAGCCCGCGACGCACTTCCGCTTCTCGGCGGTGGCGGCAGCGTCGCTGTACACCTCGGTGGCGGACCTCACGCGCTTTCTGCAGGCCCACTTGCCCGGAAAGAAGGGCGAGCCCGTCGGGCGCGGCGTGCTGGGCGCGGCCACCGTTGCACGAATGTGGCAGCCGACGGGCTCGCTGTACGGACAGGCGATCTGGGGCCTGGGCACGATGCTGTATGCCGACAACCGCGCTGGCGGCTTCGTCATTGGCCACGACGGCAGCAACGAGCCGGCGATCAACACCGCGGCGCGCCTGAACCCGGCCACCGGCAACGGCATCGTGATCCTCGAAACCGGCAAACCGCTGCTGGCCACACGCCTGGCTGGCGAGTGGGTGTTTTGGGAAGCGGGCCGGGTCGACTTCCTCGCCTTCAAGCTCGCGATGCCCGGCATGCTGCGCTGGCTAGGTTGGGGCAGTTTGGCGATCGCGGTCCTGGTGCCCAGCGTGGCCTGGGCGATGCGGCGCCGGCGCCGGAGTCCCGGCTGATTGTCCGCACGACAGTTCGGCTCGCAGATGCGGCTGACGCATGTGGTCTGAGAATTGACTCTCCCTTGAGTTCGCCAGTACCCGAAGAACGTCAGCTCTCTGGCGTGGCCTCGACAGACTGTTGCGCAGGCCCCCCTTCGCAGTGGCGCCCCCCTAAATTGAATGGCAGGTGTGCGGGCAATCGGCTTGCGGCAGCCCTCGGCCATCAGGAGACAGTTGGTCAGAGCGACAGCAGCCGTTCGGCAGGTCGCTGGAATCCCCGCCCAACCTCGGATGTATTACTATGCGGTCGGTCGGTAACACTCATGGAGAACGTGCATGACTACGACGCTGACCAGCAAGGGGCAGGTCACGATCCCCAAGCGCATCCGTGATGCGATGCATTTGGTGCCAGGAGCACCTGTTGAGTTCTCGGTGAACGCGGCCGGCGAAGTGGTTCTTCACCCAGCACGGCCCGCCGGAGGTGCGCGCAACCCGACCCGAGACCGCTTCGATGCGGTTCGGGGTCGAGCTGATGTGCCCTGGCGCACCGATGCATTGATGAAGCTGCTGCGCGCCGACGATTGATGTTGCTGGTCGATACCAACGTCCTGGTGGACGTATTGCAGAACGATCCGCAATGGGCCGACTGGTCCATCGCACAGTTGCGTGCCCAGGCCAAACTGCATGCCTTGGTCATCAACCCGGTCATCTACGCCGAGATGTCATTGTCTTTCTCGACGCTTGAAGCACTCGACGACGTGGTGCTCACCATGGCGCTGGAACTGCGCGAGATTCCTCGGCCAGCCCTCTTCCTGGCAGCCAGGGCCTACGCGCAATACCGCCGGCGCGGCGGCAGCAAGGGGCAGGTGCTTCCCGACTTCTTCATCGGAGCCCATGCCGCCGTCGAGGATTGGCCTTTGCTGACTCGGGACGCCAACCGTTTCAAGAGCTACTTCCCGACGCTTGACGTCATTGCCCCTTGAGACGGCTCCTGATTCAAATTCTACTTCATTAGGATAATAATTATAGCCATCATTCTGGCGGGAGCAAGGCGATGGCGAGGCCGGTGCGTGGGTCGGAGTTGGTCGAGATGGCGCGGGAGATGATCGCGCAGGCACAGACGGCGGAGGCGATCGGGCGCTCGCGGGTGTGGACCTGCCGGCTGCGCAATCGCTTTCTCGCAGGGCAGACCTGCGGCGACGGTCAGCGGCAGCGGCGCGGCGGGCGCCGGCGGCAGATCATGAGTCCGGAGCAGGAG
>JADCGX010000132.1 GCA_020248785.1 Burkholderiales bacterium
AGGCTCCAGAGGCGATCCATGTATCTAGGCATTTGCGAGCGATCAGCCCCCATGAATCTCGCCAAATCAACCACTTACGCAGCCCCGACTTGGCGGAACCCGGCCTTTGTGCCCCGGAACTGTCAAACCCGGGTCTGAGCCCGGTCAGTAAGGTTGCGGCGCGGGCGGCGGCCGCGTAGGTCGGCCACCGCCTGGCGCCGGCAGCGGCGCCGGTTCGCGTGCGTACGTCATTGATGGGCGCGTCGCAGTGTTTGCTCGCGCGACGGACACCTCCGGGGCCAGGAAAGACACTCGCTGCGCCGATGCGCGAGCCTGCCTCGAACTCCAGACCGACCTCGCGGTCAATTCAGTACTCAGGCAAGCAGTGCGCGGCCGCAGGGCCGCGATTGCGTTACCGCAAACCCGTGCACAAGGCAGGCGACTAGCCTGCAACTTACTCCGTTACAGTTCAGCCACGCATCGTCTGCCCATGGTCCGCCAAGAACGCTCCTGCCTGCGCCCGCGCCGTCGATTCGGCCTGCTGGTGTTTTGCGCGCTGCTGCTGGCGCAGTGGACATTGGTGACGCAGGCCTGCCCCGTCATCCAGGCGGCGGGCAATGCCCTGGAGTGGCAGCAGGTGCTGGCCGAAAACGGCGTGGCCGCCTGCCACACGCAGGCGCCGTCAGACTCGTGGCACAAGCACTGCGGCGGTGACGAGCAGCTGACGGGTGGCTCAGCCCCGGCAGCCGCGCTGCAGTCGGCGCCGCTGCTGGTGCGCCTTCCTGCCTTGCATCTGCACCGACCAACCGTCGTACTCGCCGTCGACGCGCATGCCGATGCCAATGCGCCTCCGCTGACCATCCTGTACTGCGTCTTTCTCGTCTGATCCGGCCCCGCGCGCACGGCTTGCCGTGGCACGCCCGTTGATCATCCGTCGCAGCATCGCCGCGGGGCCACTCCAGGAGAAAGAGCATGACCACCCCGAACACCAACCGCGTGCGCCGTCGCCTCCTTGGCGCTCTGGCGCTGGCCACCACCGCGCCGCTCGCGCTGGCCGTCACTCGCGCCCACGCGCGGCGCGCCCTGCCCGACATCCACGTCTACAAGAGCCCGACCTGCGGCTGCTGCAACGACTGGATCAAGCACCTGCAGGCAGCCGGCTTCAAGGTGAGCTTCACCAATGTGCCGGACTCGCGCTTTTATCGCGCCAAGCTTGGCATGCCGGCCAAGTTCGGCTCCTGCCACACCGCGCTGGTCGACGGCTACGTGATCGAAGGCCACGTGCCAGCCAACGACATCGAGAAGCTCCTGCGCAGCCGACCCGAGGCGCTTGGCCTCGCCGTGCCGGCCATGCCGGTCGGCTCGCCGGGCATGGATGGGCCCGAGTACAAAGGCGTGGTCGATCCGTACGACGTCCTGCTGGTGCAGGGCGACGGCCGCTTCCGCGTCTTCGCGTCCTACACGGGCAAGTAATGCCCACGCGCCGCGCGCCGGGCCAGCCGCGGCTGGCCGCCACACTCATCGCTGCGCTGATGGCCGGCTCAGGGCTTGCGCTCGGGCTCGCGCCCGCGAGCCTGCGCGCCCAGGCGGCAACCGGTGCCGAGGCAGCCGAGCTAGGCCGCAGCCTGAACGGCGTGCTGGCCTATGCGCGCGAGCGGCACCCGGAAGTGCGCGCGATGCGCCATGAAGCCGATGCCGCCGCCGAGCGCGTGACACCCGCTGGCGCGCTGCGCGACCCGATGTTTCAGATGGAGTTGCGCGACGTCACCAACGAGGCGACGGGCGGCAACTTCAACCTGCTGCCGGCGCGGGTCGGTTCGACGCGCTACCAGTTTCGCCAGACCTTTCCCGCCTGGGGTCAGCGCGACGCCAAGCGCGACGCCGCGCAAGCCAGTGCCGAGGAAGCCGGGCTGCGCGCGGAGGCGACCTGGGCCGAGGTCGCGATGCGCATCAAAACCACGTATGCGCGCTACCAGCAGGTGGGCGCGCTGCTCGATCAGAACCGCGAGATCCTCGGCCTGATGCAGCGGCTCGAATCGGTCTCACAGTTGCGCTACGCGCAGGGGCTGGCGCCGCAGCAGGACGCGATCCGTGCGCAGGTCGAGCGCACCGGCATGACGGGCGAGCTGCTGATGCTCGAGTCCGAGCAGACTGCGCTGCGCGCGCGGCTGAACGCGCTCATGACGCGGCCTGTCGATGCGCCGCTGGCCGTACCCGTGGGCGACGGCGGCCTGCCCAACCTCGCCCAGCTCGACGCCGCAGCACTGCGCGAGCGCGTGCTCGCACGCAACCCCAGCCTGCGCGCCGAAGACGCGCGCGTGCGCGCCTCCGAGCGTGGCCGCGACGCGGTGTGGGCCAACCGCTATCCGGAGTTCACCCTTGGCGTGGCGCCGATTCAGAGCGGCTCGCGCGTGGCCGAGTGGGAGCTGATGTTCGAGATCAACATCCCGCTGCAGCAGGGCGTGCGGCGGGCGGAGGAGCGCGAAGCGCTGTCGATGCTGGCGGCAGCGCAGGCGCGCAAGGAGGCCGCGGCCAACGATGCGCTGGCCGCACTGGGAGAAAACCTGGCTGCGCTGCAGGCAGCGCGCCAGATCGACACGCTTACCACCACCAGCCTGCTGCCGCAGGCCGAGCTCACGCTGCAGGCTGCGCTGACCGGCTACGAAACGGGCCGGGTCGACTTTGCCACGCTGCTGGAAGCGCAACGCCAGATTCGCCAGGCGCGCGTCAACCTGATTCGCACACGGGCGGAAGCACGCATGCGGCTCGCCGAGATCGAGCGGCTGCTGGGGGAGGAACTGTGATGAAGGATCGTCGAGCGCGCGTCAGGCGTCGGGAGCGCGGCGGCGCGGTCGCCATCGTCCTCGTGATCGTCGCCATTGCGCTGGCGCTGGCATTGGGCTACTGGCTCGGCACGCGCGGCATGCAGTCGCATGGCGAGGTCGCGACGGCGGCCTCCGGCGATGCCGGCAAGGACGGCAAGAAGATTCTGTTTTACCGCAACCCGATGGGGTTGCCCGACACCTCGCCCACGCCGAAAAAGGACTCGATGGGGATGGACTACATCCCCGTGTACGAGGGCGAGGACCAGGACAGTGGCAGCGGCATCAAGATCAGCAGCGAGAAGATCCAGAAGCTCGGCGTGCGGGTCGAGAAAGCGCAGCGCCGCGCGCTCGACGCCGTGGTGCGCGCCAGCGGCCGCATCGAGATCGACGAGCGCCGCCTGACCACGGTCACCGCCAAGTACGAGGGCTATATCGAGCGACTGATCGTCAACGCCACGGGCCAGGGCGTGCGCCGCGGCGAGCCGCTGTTCGAGGCCTACAGCCCCGACCTGCTCGCGGCCCAGCGCGAATACGCGGTGGCCATGCAGGCACTGCAGAAGATGGCTGGTGCCGACGAGGCGACGCGCGCCGGCATGCAGCGCCTGGCCGACGCGGCGCTGGCGCGGCTGGGCAACTTCGACGTCACCGACGAGGACGTCAAGCGCCTGGCTGCCGGCGGTGAGCCACGCCGCGCCCTGAGCTTCCGCGCGCCGGCCGGCGGCATCGTGCTCGAGAAGAAAGCCGTGCAGGGCATGCGCTTCATGCCAGGTGAGATGCTGTACCAGATCGCCGACCTGTCGAGAGTGTGGCTGATCGCCGAGGTGTTCGAGCAGGACATCGGCCGCATCAGCGTCGGCCAGCGCGCGCGCATCGCCTTCGATGCCTACCCCGGCCAGCAATTCGAGGGCAAGGTGACCTACGTCGTGCCGGTGCTCAGGCCCGATACCCGCACGGCGCAGGTGCGCATCGAGCTGGCCAACCCGCGCGGCCAGCTCAAGCCCGCGATGTACGCGCAGGTGGAACTGCCGGTGGCCACAGGCAAGCCGGAGATCACGGTGCCGGCCTCGGCCATCATCGACAGCGGCAGGCGCCAGGTCGTGCTGGTGGACAAGGGCGAGGGTCGCTTCGAGTCGCGCGACGTGAAGCTCGGCGCGCGCGGCACCGACTTCGTGGTGGTGCGCGAGGGCGTGCAGGAGGGTGAGTCGGTGGTGGTCGCGGCCAACTTCCTGCTCGATGCCGAAAGCAACCTGAAGGCCGCTCTGGGCGGCATGACGGGCGGCAGCAATGCGGGCAAGGTCAGCCACACCGCCGAGGGCGTGCTCGACGACGTCGACGCCAAGACCGGCCAGATGGTCATCACGCACGACCCGGTCAAGAGCCTGAACTGGCCCAGGATGACGATGGAGTTCGTGCCGGCCAACGAGGCGGTGGCCAAGCAGATCAAGCCGGGCGAGCCGATCACCTTCGAGTTCGTCGAGCGCAAGCCGGGCGAGTGGGTGGTGACCAAGATGGAGCGCAGGCGGTGATGTCGCCTCGCATCAGCGTCCGTGCGCCATCGGCGAGTAGCCCAGTTGCAGGCACGGCGCGACATCCCGCCGTTGCTCTTGTCACCGCGCCGTTCGCCCGGCCGTCCGAAGGACGGCGCGCCGGCTTGAGCACCCGAGGTGCACGTGCGACGCGCAGCGTCACGTACACCGAGGGTGAAGCGCGATGATTGCTCGACTGATCGAGTGGTCTGCCCGCAACCCATTCCTGATCGCGCTGGCCACCGTTGCGCTGATCTTTGCCGGCGTGCTGTCGATCCTGCGCACGCCGCTGGATGCGCTGCCCGACCTGTCGGACGTGCAGGTGATCGTCTACACCGAGGTGCCGGGCCAGGCGCCGCAGGTGGTGGAGGACCAGGTCACCTTTCCGCTGACCACCGCGATGCTCTCGGTACCGCACTCCAAGGTGGTGCGCGGCTTCAGCTTCTTTGGCGTGTCGTTCGTCTACGTGATCTTCGACGACGGCACCGACATCTACTGGGCGCGCTCGCGCGTGCTCGAGTACCTGAACGCGGCGCGCAACCGCCTGCCGTCCGGTGTCTCGCCGCAGCTCGGGCCCGATGCGACGGGCGTCGGCTGGGTCTATCAGTACGTGCTGCAGGCCAGGGACATGAGTCTGGCGGAACTGCGCACGTTGCAGGACTGGTACGTGCGCTATCAGCTCACCAAGGCGCAGGGGGTGAGCGAGGTCGCTAGCGTGGGCGGCTTCGTGCAGCAGTACCAGGTCATCGTCGATCCGGCCCGGTTGCGGGCCTACGGCATCTCGCTGATGACGGTGGGCGAGGTCATCCGCCGCTCCAACCGAGATGTGGGCGGCCGCGTGGTGGAAATGGCCGAGACCGAGTTCATGGTGCGCGGGCGCGGCTACCTGCGCGGCAAGGAGGACATCGAGAACCTCGTGCTGCGCTCCGAGCGCGGCACGCCGGTGCGCGTCCGCGACGTGGCACGCGTGGAACTCGGACCCGACGAGCGGCGCGGCATGGCCGAGCTCAACGGCGAGGGCGAGGTCGTCAGCGGCATCGCGGTGGCGCGCTTCGGCGCCAACGCGCTGGAGGTCATCAACAACGTCAAGCAGCGCATCGAGGAGATCAAGCCGGGTCTGCCGGCAGGCGTGGAGGTGGTCGAGGTCTACGACCGATCGCAGCTCATCCACAACGCGATCGCCACGCTCACGGACACGCTCATCCAGGAGTCGATCATCGTGGCGCTGGTGTGCGTGCTGTTCCTGCTGCATGCACGCAGCGCGCTGGTGGTGATCATCGTGCTGCCGCTGTCGGTGCTGTTTTCCTTCATCCTCATGCGCTGGCTCGGCATCAACTCGAACATCATGAGTCTGGGTGGCATCGCCATCGCCATCGGCGAGCTGATCGATGCCGCCGTGGTGATGGTGGAGAACGCGCACAAGAAGCTGGAACGACGCGCGGACAAGACCAGCGAGGCGGCGCGCATCAGCGCGATCATCGACGGTTGCAGGGAGGTCGGGCCGGCGCTGTTCTTCTCGCTGCTGATCATCGCGGTCAGCTTCTTGCCCGTGTTCACGCTCGAGGCGCAGGAGGGGCGCCTGTTCGCGCCGCTGGCCTACACCAAGACCTTCGCGATGCTGGGCGGCGCATTGTTGAGCGTGACGCTGCTGCCGATGCTCATGGTGTACCTGATCCGCGGCCGCATCCTGCCCGAGGAGAAGAACCCGATCAGCCGCGTGCTGATCGCGGCCTACCGGCCGGTGATCGCCTGGGTGCTGCGGCATCGCATGCTCACGGTCGCGGCGGCGGCGCTCATCAGCGTGGTGTCGATCTGGCCCGCGACCCGTCTGGGCACCGAGTTCATGCCGACGCTGAACGAGGGCTCGATTTTCTACATGCCCACCTCGCTCCCCGGCATGTCGGTCACCAAGGCAGCCGAACTGCTGCAGGTGCAGAACAAGATCATAAAGAGCTTTCCGGAGGTCGCATCCGTGATCGGCAAGGCGGGCCGTGCCGCCACCGCGACCGACCCGGCGCCGCTCGAAATGTTCGAGACGGTCATCAATCTCAAGCCCGAGTCCGAGTGGCGGCCGGGCATGACCATCGACAAGCTCATTGCCGAGATGGACAAGGCGCTGCAGTTCCCGGGTGTCGCCAACAGTTGGACGATGCCGATTCGCGCGCGCATAGACATGCTGTCCACCGGCATCCGCACGCCGGTGGGCATCAAGGTGTTCGGCTCCAGCCTGGAGGAGGTGGAAAAGGTCGCGCGCGAGATCGAGACCGTGGTGAAGAACGTGCCAGGTGCCAGTAGCGCCTACGCCGAGCGCATCACCGGCGGCTTTTATCTCGACATCGAGCCCGACCGCACCCAGCTGGCGCGCTACGGGCTGTCGGTGGGCGATCTGATGGACGTCGTGGCCAGCGCACTCGGTGGCGAGGTGGTCACCACGACAGTCGAGGGGCGGGCACGCTTTGGCGTGTCGGTGCGCTATCCGCGCGAACTGCGCTCGAGCCCCGAGGTGATCGAGCGCGAAATCCTGGTGCCAATCACGGGTGACGTGGGCCAGCAGCCGGCCATGATCCCGCTGGGCCAGGTGGCCAAGGCGCGCATCACGCAGGGCGCGCCGGTGATCCGCACCGAAAATAGCCTGCTGTCCGCTTATATCTACGTTGACATCCGCGAGCGCGACATCGGCGGCTTCGTGCGCGAGGCGCAGCAGGCGGTGCGCGACAATGTGCAGTTCCCGCCCGGCATGTACGTGACCTGGAGCGGACAGTTCGAGTACCTCGAGCGGGCGGTGGACAAGCTGAAGGTCGTGGTGCCGCTGACGCTGGGCATCATCTTCGTGCTTCTGTATCTGAGCCTGGGCCGTGCCACCGAGACCATGCTGGTGATGCTGGCGGTGCCGTTTTCTCTGGTGGGTGGGGTGTGGTACCTGTGGTTCCTCGACTACAACATGAGCGTGGCAGTCGCCGTGGGCTTCATTGCGCTGGCCGGCGTGGCCGCCGAGACCGGCGTGGTGATGCTCGTCTACATCCAGAACGCCTGGAGCGACACCGTCCGGCGCTGCGCCGCCGAGGGCCGTACCCCAGTGTGGGACGACGTCCACGAGGCCACCATCCACGGCGCCGTGGAGCGCGTGCGGCCGAAGATCATGACGGTCGTCACCACCATCGCGGCGCTGACACCAGTCATGTGGGCCACTGGCACCGGCTCGGAGATCATGCGGCGCATCGCCGCGCCGATGGTCGGCGGGATGATCTCCTCGACCTTGCTCACCCTGGTCGTCATCCCCGCGCTCTATGCGCTCGTTATCCAATGGCGCCTGCGACGCGGTGAACCGCGGTCGGCTAACCTCGTCGCCGCCAAGTAGCTCGCAAAAGAAGCAAGCTGAGCCGAAAACCGCTGCACACACAGACCCGCTTGACTTTTACTTCCTAGGACTGACATGAAGACCCCGCCTGCACTAACCCTCGCCGCCGTCCTGGTGGCCGCCAGCACCCTCGCCCTCGCGCAGCACAAGCACGGTTCGCCCGGCACCGCCGCCAGCACCACCGCGCAGACCGAAATGGCCGACGGCGAGGTCCGTCGCGTGGACAAGGCCAAGGGCACGCTGCTCATCCGCCACGGCGAGATCAAGTCGCTCAACATGAGCCCGATGACAATGGCGTTCAAGCTGCAGGACCCGAAGATGGCCGACGGTCTGAACGTCGGCGACAAGATTCGGTTCGTCGCTGTTCAAAAGGGTGACGACCTGATCGTCACCAACCTGCTCAAGGTGCAATAGTCGTCAGGCGCGCCGGCCAGATGCTCATCTTGAGCGACCGGCGCCAAGTTTGCGGTTGCGGGCAGAAACCACAGCCGGGCCGTTCGATGACGATGCGCCGGCTGCGCGTCGCGAGGTCGTGCCGCGTCGCATCGGTGATGTCCCCGCCCGATCGCCTGCCCCCGCTTTCAGGAGTCAGATAATGGACATGTCCATCCAGATCACGCCGCGCAGGAGCCGCGCCCTAGGACTCCTTGGCGTTTCCTTGCTGCTCATCGCTGTGCTCGCCGGCTGTGCCACGCCAGCTCAGTTGCGGCCTGGCAGCCCGGCCGCCGACGTGCAAAAGCTGGGGCGGCCAAACGCTGCATACGACTTGCCCGAGGGCCGACGGCTCGCGTTCACCACGGGGCCGTTTCAGCAGGAGACCTACATGGTCGATCTGGCCGCCGACGGCTCGGTGCGGCAAGTGCGGCAAGTGCGCACGATGGAGAACTTCGCGCGCCTGCAGGTGGGCAAGGACACGCGCGAGACGGTGCTGCACGAGTTTGGCGAGCCCTGGAAAGTCCAACCCTACACGCTCAGCCGACTCACAGCCTGGATGTATCCGTACGTTGAGGGCGGATTTTTTCCCTCGATGATGGCCGTGCACTTCAATGACGCCGGCATCGTCCAGATGGTGCAAAACGGCCCGGATCCACGGTTCCAGGGCGGGGGCGATCGTCGCGACTAAGGGGGCGATCGCCCTCAAGGCGTGCGCATTGACGCAAACCCGCCCCGGGATTCACCCCATTGCCGCGCCGCACTGGCGCTCTGGACAATCCGTTCTCGACGATGTGGCCGCAAGTGCCCCTGCGCGCAAATGGCGGCCGCCAAAGGACCGTGAAGCAAGAGTATCGCCCCGCCTCGCCCGCGCTGTCGCTGCAGGGCAAGCTCGACCAGATCTCGCACGATCGTGATGTGCTGCATCTGATGCGCGAGCTCGCCCGTCACGGCTTGCGCGAGGGAGACACCGTCCGCAATCTGGCCGACGGGACCGAAGGCCGATTGGTGATTTCGCGCCAGGATCACCCACCCCGGACTCTGGTCGCGCTCCCCGATGGCAGCCGCGAGCCCTTCGGCGTGCACTGGCAGCGCGCCTAGTCGCCCCCAACGACTGTCGGAACGCAGACTCGGCAAGGGTCGCATGCAAAGCGCCTGGCCGCGTGGCAAACTCCGGCTGCCATGCAGATGGAGTCAGCGCCAAGGATCTTGATCGTCGACTCTCACGGCCAACCGGTCCGATGGGCTGTGCTGCCGCGCGCAGCGCGTTACTACGCCTCGGGCAAGGTGGTCACGGACCTCGGCGAGAACCTGTTCTCGATGGTGGGCGGCACGCAGGACCGCTCTGGCCTGCGCTCGGAGTTCGTCACGAGCTCGATCGTGATGATCCGCGGCCGCCATCGCATCCCAAGCGGTCACGCCCATGTTGGCTTGACCAAGCACCGCCTGTTCCAGCGCGACAAGCAGATCTGCGCGTATTGCGCGCAACACCATTCCGAGAGCGAACTGACGGTCGAGCACATTTTGCCGGTCTCGCGCGGCGGCAAGCAGCTCTGGACCAACGTCGTGACCGCCTGCCGCTCGTGCAACACGCGCAAGGGCAATCGCACGCCAGAAGAGGCGCGCATGCCGCTCATCTACGTGCCCTACGCCGTGTGCCGCAACGAAGGCTTCATCCTGTCCAACCGGCGCATCCTGGCCGACCAGATGGCGTTCTTGCAGGCGAGTTTGCCCAAGCACTCGCGCTGGGCTCACACGTAGCGCATGCGATGCACGCGATGCGCTGGCGCGCATCGCACGTGCATCGCATGCGGTTGGATCACATCGGCTTTGGCGGCAAAGCCACCCGAAGCCTCAAATGGTTGCCGCTGTCTAATTGCTTCGCTCGGACGTATTCAACAAAGCGACGGAGTGTGAGCAACCGACAGAGTTGCGGCCCAGGATGCCACACGGTCGGTCGCCCGCTGCGCGTCAGGAGGCCGGGAGGGGCGCCGCGCTCTGAAAGAATGTCGCCCGGCCGCCCGAAGGCGGCCCTCAAACTCTATCGCTGCGGGGTACAGGGGCAATCGCGCAGCGATCGACTACACACCTATTGATCCGGCAGTAAACATTTGAACGTATTGAGTGCCGTAGAGTCAGATCTTGCATGGACAAGATCGACTCCCGAACGTTGCCGGTGGATGCGCTCAACGAGCGTCGTCGGCGTGCGGTGAAGATGAGGCTGGACGGCACGAGCCTGAAGGACACTGCGGCGCAATGCGAGATGCCGCGCACGACGGTGATCGCCGCGGTGAAGGCCTATGAGACCGGAGGCTGGAAGGCGGTGGACGTTGATCGGGGGGCCGGCCGGTCGGCAGTGGCCGCGCGCTCAGCGCCGA
>JADCGX010000133.1 GCA_020248785.1 Burkholderiales bacterium
CTCGGTGATCTGCTCCACCCCGTGGAACGAGCGGCCGGTGCGAACGAAGGTCAGCAGCCGGTTGGGCAGGAATTCCACGGTGCCGAACTTGCGGAAGTCGTCGAACGGATAGTGCGGCCCGCCCGGACAGAAGAACTTGGGATCAACGTGCCGGAACAGCGAGGTGCCGTAGGCGCGATACTGGTCGTCCTGCGGCATGTAGAACAGGAAGGTGATGAGCCGGTGTGCGGCATCTGTGTGCGGGCCGGTGGCGGAGTCGGTGCGGTCGCTCACCAGCAGCGCGTCGCTGCGCACACGCAGGTCGCCGGATCGCTCCTTGACCTGCGCCAGCCGGTTGGCGCACCAGGGCAGGAACTTCTGCACCACCGAGTTGATGAAGCGCTCCGAGTACATCCAGCGCGCGAACTCGGCCCAGAAAGCACGGCGCTCGGGGTCGAGCTTGTCGAAGTGCTCGTCGTTGAACAGGCTGACCAGCCGTTCCTTGTAGGCATTGGCGGTTCGGCCGGTCTCAGACAGTGGCGTCAACTCCGCATCGCGCGGGAACATCTCCTGCATGCGCGCGTGGTACGCGGGCGGGAAGATCTCGTCAATCACCACGAACGGGAACGGCTCGGTGGTGACAGGGCAGTCTTTGATCTTGCGGATCACCTGCTCGAAGGCCGCCTCGGTCTCGGCCGACAGCGAGGCCGGCAGCGGCGTGCGCACGAAGGCCTGCTCGACTTTGAGCTCGTCGGTGCGAATGCGGTCAAACACAAACTCCGCACAGCCGGTGAAGGCACCCTCCTGACGGGTGACCAGCTCCACCTGGCGCGCGTCATGGTGGAAGCCCAGCGCCGCCAACTCGCGGATCAGCGCCTGGTGCTCGGCGAGATTGGTATTGATCTCGATGCACAGCGAGCGCACCCGCGGGTCCTGCAGCGTCTGGCGTGCGCCAGCAATGACCTTGTGCTCGAAACCGTCGACGTCGATCTTGATGAACTCGGGCACCGGAATGACGCCAGTGCGCACCGCCTCATCGATGGTCCAGCTCACACAGCCCTGGGCAAACGGCGAGGGGCGCGCCTTGAGGTCAAAGCCGACCTCGGCGCCGAAAGAGTGGCAGCTCGAACCGCCGTCCCACTTGAATTCCGACAGGTACAACCGGTCGAGCCGGATCTCGTCCGAGAAGGCAGCGCAGAACGGCGTGACCAGCGGCTGAACGTTGTTGATAACGATGTTCTTGGCGAGCTGAGCGAAGTTCTGCGACTCGGGCTCGAAGGAGTAAACAGTGGCTCCCTTGGCGACCGAGGCGAAGACCGTGTACATGCCGACGTTGGCGCCGACATCGAGCAGCACCATGCCCGGCTTGAGGCGGTCGAGCCACTGGATCGTCGCCGGCTCCTTGGTGAAGAGCGCCTGCACGCGCCAGTGCGCCATCTGGTTGGGGATGGCGTAGTTAAGCGCCTTCTCGCCCACCTTCACGGTGGCGACGGGTCGAATGCTTTCGTACTGCTCGAGGGTGATCTGCATCTAACGCTGCTGCACGCGAGCGACAGGGGCCAGCCCTGCAAAGGCGCGCAGGATACTCCGGCCGAGATCGTGGCCGGACGGATGAAAGCCGCCCCGGAGTAACCGGACGCATGGCGCCCTAGAATCGCGCGTTTCGGCGGGACCTGCATCCGCCCCGGGGGAGCCCTAGTGATCCGCGTCTTCATCGGTTTCGACCCACGCGAAAGCGTGGCCTACAACGTGCTGGCCCACAGCATCAATGCGCGTGCCAGCCAGCCCGTGACCATTGCTCCATTGGCCTTGTCCCAGCTCGGCGGCCTGTACACCCGTGAACGCAACCCCCTGCAGTCCACCGACTTCTCGTTCTCGCGCTTCTTGACGCCTTACCTGTCGGGCTACGAAGGCTGGTCGGTGTTCATGGACTGCGACATGCTGATGCGCGATGACATCGCCGGGCTGTGGGCGCTGCGCGACGAGCGCTATGCGGTTATGTGCGTCAAGCACGACCACCAGCCCAAGGAAGACACCAAGTTCCTCGGCGCGGTACAGACCAAGTACGAGAAGAAGAACTGGTCGAGCGTGATGCTGTTCAACAACGCGCGCTGCCGCGCACTGACGCCCGATTACGTCAACCGAGCCACCGGGCTGGAGCTGCACCAGTTCAAGTGGCTGAGTAACGACAACCTGATCGGCAGCCTGCCGCCGCGTTGGAATCACCTGGTCGGATATCAGGCCCCCAGTGGCGAGGCCGCGCTCGTGCACTTTACCCTTGGCGGTCCGTACTTCGATGATTACGTCGACTGTGAGTATGCGAGCGAGTGGTACAGCGAGCGTGCGGCCATGTTGCGCGTCGACCAAAGGCATGCTTGAGGCACCATGATCCAGATTGATTACTACAACCAGGCGGCCGCCTACGCCAATCAGGGGAACTGGGCCGCCACGGCACAGTTGGTGGAACTCGGGCTCGGCAGCACCCCGAATGACGCCCGGCTTCTCGGCCTGAAGGCGCTAGTCCTCACCATCAACCAGCGTCACGCCGAGGCGGAGACGTTCTTCCGCCGCGCACTCAACGCCGACCCGACCAACGCCGAGACGCACAACAACTTCGGCTACATGCTGCGGATGACCGGGGAGAGCGAAGATTCGTATGAGTACTTCAGTCGCGCCGTCGCGCTGAACGAGAACTATCTCGAAGGGTTGCGGAATCTCGCCTATGTCGCGTGGCTGACAGACCGATACGAAGTCGCCCGCAACTCCTTCTCGCGCTATTACGCGTTCAAGCCAGACGATCCGAAGATACCGTTCCACCTGGCCGAACTGTGCCTTGGCCATGGCGACTTTCCACAAGGGTGGCGTCTATACCAGTGGCGCTACAACCGGATCGACAAGCTCAGGGAGTACCGGGCGCTCGACCTCAAGTACCCCGTCTCGCCGCTGCCCAGTCGGCTGGACGGCAAGCTGGTCGTGGTGCTGCCGGAGCAGGGCCTGGGCGATGTCCTCTTCTTCCTGCGCTACGCGCCCATTCTCAAGGCGCGCGGCGCCAGAATCGGCTACGGGGCCGAGGCGAAGGTGCGGCGGATGGTCGCGGCAACCGGGTACGCAGACGAGCTTTACAACGAGCAAACCATCCTGCCGTTGCTCGGCCGCTCGCTGAACATCTGCGCCGGCGACCTGCCCTTTATGACGGGCGAGGACAACTCCACGCCGCCTCCGGTGAGGTTCAGCGCCATACCGGAAAAGGTGGATCAGGCCCGCGCGCGACTGGCTGAAGTCGGCCCGCCACCGTACATCGGCGTCAACTGGCGCGCAGGCATGAAGGCGGAAGTCGACGAAATGCGCCTGTTCAAGGAAACCTCGCCCAAGCGACTCGGCGAAGTGCTCCGCGACATGCCCGGCACCGTCCTGGCCTACCAGCGAAACCCGGAGCCGGGCGAGCACGCCAGCTTCGAGGAGGGGCTTGGTCGCCCCTGCCCTGACTTCTCCTGGATCCAGGACGATCTCGAGGTTCTCATGGGCTATCTGGCGGTCACCGACGAGATCGTGGGGGTCAGCAGCACGAGCGTGCATCTTCGGGCGGCCATGGGTCTGGACGCGAAGGTGCTGTTCGCAAACGCCGTCGAGTGGCGCTGGATGCTCGAGGGCGAGGCGTCGCCGTGGTTTCCCGGCTGCCGCGTTTATCGCGTCCATCGCAAGAAGTACATTGACCGGGAACTGGGCCGTTTGCACAAGGAGTTGCACGAGTCGCTGCGCGCGAAGGGCCTCAGGTGACTGACTCCGAAACCGCGCGGCCGTAACGGTGAAGCAACCGGTCCGCGATAAAGCGCCTAGCCGGAGTGCGCCTTGATTGTCTGCCGATACTGCCGCCCGCGGCTGTCGCTCCACGTGAGCTGCAGCGCCTCGCCGGGCAACGGCGCGATGATGTCCACTTCCACCAGCGGCGTGGCCGCCATGTAGGGGCCCAGGTGACCGGAGGCCGCCACCGCGCTGCCGTTCTCGATCACAAACGACTGCACGAAGTACGCCGGCTCGCCGCGGCCGTCGGGTCGCTGGCGGCGCAGCCGGGTGCGTACCGGGAAGGTGATGGTCAGGCGCAGCCGCGTGCCGACGCGCTTCTGCTCGACAATGGCCTGCGGTGCCGCACCGGCGGGCGTGGCCGCCGGCGCAGGCGCAGGGGGCGGCGAAGTGGGCGTACTCATGCCGGCAGTCTACGGAACTGCGGCCCCTGCGCCTGAGTGCCGCGCGCCACGCTCAGCCCCCCTGCCGCTGCCGCCGCCGGTACCGGCGATACGCCGCGCTGCCCCACAGCCTGAGCATGCTTTGCACATGCCAGGTCAGGTAACGCAGTGAGCGGCGGCTGGCGCGCTGGCTTTCGTGCTGCACCCGGGCGCCAGCCACCTGCTGCAGCGTGCCGCCGGCCAGCTGGGCGCGCAACGACAGGTCCACGTCCTCGCAGTACATGCGGTAGCGCTCGTCGAAGCCGCCCAACGTGCGGAAGGCGGCGCTGCGCACCAGCAGGCACATCCCGGCCAGCCAGTCGTAGCGGCCGCCCTGCTCTTCTGCGAGCTGGCGTTGGCCGAACAGGCGGCGGCGCACCAGGCGCGCGGGCGTGGGCAGCAGGCGCGCGGCATCGGCCACGCGGCCGGCCTCGATGACCTGCGGGGCGACGATGGCGTCTGACGGCCGCGCCGCGCCCAGCAGTGCCGGCAGCGGGTCGGCCGGCAGGCGCAGGTCGGGGTTGAGAATCCAGAACCAGTCGCTCGTGCAATGAGCAAAGGCGGCGTTGTGGTTGGCGCCAAAGCCCAGCGGCGCCGCGTTGCGCAGCACGGTCACGCGGAACGGCAGCGCCGGCAGGCGCGGGGCTTGTTCCGGCAGGTTGAGCGTGATGACGAGATGCGCCAGCTGTGGCGGCGCGAGCCGGGCCAAGTCTTCGAGCAGATCGGTGAGCAGCGCCCCCTGGCCGTGGCTGACCACCGAGGCGGTGACGCCACCTGCGATGCATTGGCCGTTGTCGGTCATGCCAGCTCCCCGGCGCCGCGGCTGCGCCAGGCCGCGCGAGCGGCGGCGGCGGCGAGCAGCGCGCTGGGGACCAGCAAGGCAAGCAGCGCCCACGCGGGACCGTCGGCCGCGCGCAGCGCCGCAGCGGCCGCAGCCAGCGCGACTGCGGCGCCGATGCGCATCGTGGCCGCGCCCGCGGGCGGCAGCAGTTGCTCGCGCATGGCCAGCCACAGCACGGCGGCCAGGTCGCCCACGCTGCGCAGCGCCCAGGCCACGGCGGTGCCGGCAATACCCAGGCGCTCGGTGAGCCACCACACGGCCACGGCGAAGAGCGGCAGCTCGATGAGGTGCAGCTTGCCGGTGAGGTCGGCGCGGCCGCGCGCCTGCAGCGCGGCGTACGGCACCTGCGCCACCGACATCGCCAGCATCCCCACCGCCAGCACGGCCGCCGGGGTGGCAGCCTGCGCGGCAAAGTCGCGCCCCAGCCAGAGCGCCAGCGCCGGCTCGGCCACCAGCGCCATGCCCAGCGCCAGCGGCAGGGCCACGGAGACCACCGAGTCCATGCTGCGCGCGCCCAGGCGGCGGCGC
>JADCGX010000134.1 GCA_020248785.1 Burkholderiales bacterium
AAGGTCGTCGACGGCGTGGCCGTCACCCGCGACTGCTGGGAGTACCGGAGCACCATGTCGTGCAGCGGCGGCGCGTCGGCCGACCAGTGCGCACCGCTGGTGGCCGCGGGCTGCACGCCGCAGTCGTCGACCTGCCGGCAGACCAATGCCGTCACCGGCGTGTGCGAGGTGTTCGAGGACGGCTACAGCTGCCCCGTGCCGGCCGAGACCGTCACCACCACCAGCAACTGCCCGACCAACGTCTTCTGCCTGAGCGGCAACTGCTTCGACATCGGCGCGCCGAACGACCCCGACTTTGCGCGCAGCATGTCGATGCTCGAGGCCGGCCGCGAGGCGGGCATCTACCTGGACGCCGACCGCATGCAGGTCTTCAAGGGCGAGGAGAACCGCTGCCGCGACCGCCTGCTGAAGAACTGCTGCTACGCCGACGGCGCCGGCGCCGGCATGACGAACCAGAGCATCTTCGGTGGTGGCTCGCGTCTTGTCTTCGACGTGCTGATGAATTCGCAGAACCAGCAGTTCATCTACCAGGGCATCTCGGCGCTGCTGATGGGTGGCGGCTTCAGCGGCACGTTCACGACCTATGGCGTGACGGTGGCGGTCAACGGCGCCGCCCTGCCCGCCGGATCGGTGGCCGTTTATGCCGGCGACAGCCTGGTCGTGGCCTTCGACCCGTGGACGCTGGCCATCGCGGTGATCATCTACATCGTCCTTTCGATGATGTCCTGCAACGAGGACGAGGGGAAGCTGGCGATGAAGGAAGGCGCCAGGCTGTGCCACACGATCGGCACCTGGTGCTCATCGTGCTTCCGGGTCCTGGGCGTGTGCGTGTCCTGCGTCGAGCACACCACCTCGAAATGCTGCTTCAACTCGGTGCTGGCGCGCATCGTCAATGAACAGGGCCGCGCGCAGATCGGCAAGGGCTGGGGCGGCGCGCAGAACGCCGACTGCTCCGGCTTCACCGTCGCGCAGCTGCAGACGCTTAACTTCGCGGCGATGGACCTGTCGGAGTTCTACGCGTCGCTGGTACCGACCCTGCCGAACGTCAACGCGCTGCAGGCCGGCAGCGCCAGCCGCGTGCCCACCTGCTACTACGGCCAGGGGAAGTGCCAATGAAGGCCATCACCGTTCTGGTCGGCGCCGCATGCGCCTTGACCGCCAGCGCGGCCATGGCGCAGGAACGACTGCCGGTCCGCGATGCCAGGCAGCTGATGCTGTCGGCCCTGGACGCACCCGACGGTAAGGCCCACGGGGTCCTGGTCGGTGAGGTCGCAGACGCGATCTCGAAGCGCTTCAACGCCACGACGCCGATCTACATCGACGTAAGCACCGAGAAGCGCTACGCCCAGCCCGGCTGCGGTCGCCTGAACGTGCGCATCTGGCAAGACGGCGTGCAGCTGCCGAACTACGGCGCTGGCGGCGTGCAGGCACCGCGGCGGCAGACCATCGACTTCGGCATCAACTACTGCCGCGACGGCCAGCCGCCGCGGTCGCCCGTTCTGATGGACATGAGGCGCCGCCCATGACGCTGCGCCGCCCTGCCTCGCGCCAAGCTCGGCTTGCACTCTGCCTCGTTGTCCTGCTCGGCAGCGGGACGATCGTCGTTGCGCAGCCGCAGGACCCCGGACGGCCGTACTGGTCCGACAACTGGCGCGGCTGGCACTTCTACGAGGAGCCGGAGATCCCTCCGCCCGAACCACCGGCTTCCACACCGCGGCAGGCCGCACCGGCATCGAGCGCCGCCACTGCACCCCGGCGTTCGCCCCCCAAGCCCCCCGAGATCGTCGAGTTCGAGCGCCTGCAGAAGGCCCTCGAGGAGCGCCGGCACATCGCCATCATGCGGCCGACCGAAGCCAACGTACGCCACTACATGGAGCTGGAGGCCCAGGTGGTGTCGCGCGCATCCACCTTCGCTGACGTGGCCCAGCGCATCGCTTGGGCCAGCCCCGAGCTCGACCCCACGCTCCAGGGACGCCCGGTGAACGCGAAGGCCCTGGAGGTATTCGACCAGCTTCAGACGGCCCAGCGCAGCCAGTCCATCAGCGCCCTGGGACGCGACCACGTCCTGTTCTTCTTCTTCCGCAGCGACTGCCCTTACTGCCATGCCTTCGCGCCGACGCTCGAGGCCTTCCAGGCCCGGCACGGCATCAAGGTGGTCGCGATCAGCGTCGACGGTGGCCCGATTCCCGGCTTCGCGGACGCCCGGCGGGACAACGGGATCGCCACCACGCTGCGGGTGAGCCAGGTTCCCGCCGTCTATCTCGTCCAGCCCTTCGCCGGAAAGATCACCCCGATCGGCTTCGGCGTGCTATCCGAGGCGCAGCTGGTGGAGCGCATCTCGATGGTCGCGGCCTCACCCGACAACGCCGCCACCCCGCTCCTGGGCGCGACTGGCGGCCTGCAGGCCCAGGCCCGCTTGACGCACCCGCGCTGAGGCGGTGAGACCGCACCGACGCAGACCGAAATCCAAAGGAGTCTTCGATGAAGCGTACCGACGCCAACCGGTCCCCGCACCGCGCTGCGGTGGTCGCCCTGTGCTGCTCCGCTCTCACCGTGGGCCCCGCGCCAGTGCGGGCCGGTGACCTGAACACCGAGGTGAACAACATGTTCAACAGCCTGGGCGCCATCGGCAACTACACCGCGCCGGGGGCGTTCCGCGGCCAGACCTTCAACACCTACACCGGGGGCAGCCTGTTCATGCGGACACCGAACAAGGTCTACCAGCTCGCGGCGATCCAGTTTCCGAGCGCCCGCGCCGGCTGCGGCGGCATCGACGTGTTCGGCGGGTCCTTCTCGCACATCTCGGCGGCCGAGTTCAAGAACATGCTGCGCAACATCACGGCCGCGCTGCCGGGCATCGCCTTCCAGCTGGCGCTGGAGTCGGTCTCGCCGCTGCTGGGCGGGCTGACCAAGTGGGCCAAGGGCCTGGAGACCTGGATCAACAACGCGCGCATCAACTCCTGCGAGACCGCAAAGGCCATCGTCAGCACGGCCGCCGAGGCGGCGGGCTTCAGCTCGCAGGAGGCCTGTTCCGA
>JADCGX010000135.1 GCA_020248785.1 Burkholderiales bacterium
GGTGTTCGGCATCGTCAAGCAGGTCATGGGCTGGCGGCGCGTGAGTCTGCGCGGTCTGGCGCAAGCCGCGGGCGAGTGGACCTTGGCGGCACTGGCGTGGAACATCAAGCGGCTGCACGTGCTGCGGGCGGCATGAGGAGCGTCGAAATGCCCTCGGCGGCAGCGCTATGCGCCCCCACAGTCGCCTCCACGGTCGGTGCAGAACGCTTCAGGCGCCTCGCGACCGCGGGTGGGGTCGCGCTTCCGAAAAAATTCCGCGCCCAGCCGCTCTGTCGAACCCTGCAACCCTCAAGTCCGACAGACTCCTAGGACCCAATACAGAAGCGGAAGCGACGTTCATCGAAGCGGAGGACGATCAAGTCGACTCGGGCTCGGCGCGAAAGAGCGTCGTCCGCGCGCCGCCGGCGCGGTCTTGATGCGTCTCGCGCCGCAGCGCGCCCAGCCGGTGGAGCTTGGCGATCTCCTCGTCGAACTCCGCGCCTCCCTTCTCCAACTCCGCCCTCAGCCCTTCGGGCGTCCAACCAAGGTCCTGGTGCAGTTCGCCCGGCTCGTCCCGCTCGGGGCGGTCGCACATCCATAGATCCGTGCTGGTCCGCTTCTCGCCAAAGTGCGGTCGTCCAGCTACACGTCGCCGAACACCTGCAACCAGTCTGTAGCGGTCGGCGCTGTGCCAAGCGCGAGCATCAGCAGTTGACCGACACCAGCCGTTCGACGCTGGCATCCTGCGGCGCCGCAGCCTGCGGAACGTCGAACAAGCTTCCCGCAACGCCCCGCCCCGCCCCTGCGTGGACTACCTAGTCACGCTCCCGAGCCAAGCTCGAGCCCGCAACCGCCACTGCCCCACATCACGCCACGCTGTAATGCATCCGGCGACGCTCGCAAAGTCCTTCCGTGCGGTGCTGCGGCCTGCGCTGACTTCGCGAAGATCAAGTCAAGCCGCGCTTCCGCAGAAGCCCCGGTCCTGTCGATTCAGCAAGCTGGTGCTTCTCGCCTCTCCCACCAAATGAGGCGAGAGAGTCTGGGTCCGGCTGTCCGGATCCGCGATCCGCCTCCGTATTGCAAAACACAGCGGCACCTCGCCGCTTTGGCCGGCCATGCGCGCCGGCCCACCCAACTTCGGAGAAGGCCATGCTGTCTTTGATGTCCATCGTGAGTGCTGTCGGCGCCGGCACGCTCACCTTTGTCGCCGCGAAAAAGAACCCCGAGAAAGCACCGCAGCTGCGCCGGCTCGGCCTGTTCTTCTTCGGCTTTGCCGGCCTCATGGCCGTGGTCGTGGGGCTCTAGGCGCTCTCTCCAACACAACTCGACTCATAAAAGGAGAGACCCATGTCGCACGCGCGCTGTGAGCAATGGGCAGGCACCGCCGCCTTGCTGCTGTTGCTGGGCGCAAGCTCAGCCAGCCTGGCCAACACCGGCAAGGTGATCGGCTGGGAGGTGGACGGCAAGCACTACCGGACCGAGACCGAGGCCTGCCTCGCGGCGGCCCGCTACTTCTCGTCGACCGGCAAGGGCGCGTTCACGGGCAAGTTCGAGCGCGAGGGCAACGACACCATCATGTGCGAGATCGGCGATGTCGACGGCTCGGTCGGCATGCCGCAGGTCCAGCGCGTCTGGGGGCCTGCCGATGAACCGTCAACCGCGGCAGTGGGCGAAGCAGTGCCACTGCCCGCCGAGCGCGGCATGACCGAGGTCGACGATGTGGTCTTCCGCGGCCTGGCGATGAATCAGAAGCTCATCCTCATCGTGCGCGAGTCCAACAAGGCCGCCGTGCGGTTCACCGGCAAGGCCGGCTACGCGCCGAAGCCCGAGACCCTCAAGGCCAAGACCATCCAGGGCGATCCCGCCGAGGACAAAAACGTCGGCCTGGCCTCGGCCAATCCGGCCGACCCACGGCTCAAGGAGATGCTGCGGGCCGACTTCATGGAGTACCCGACCTACCTGCTGCTGCTGCGCAAGCACGGCTACAAGGTGGGGCCCGCGCCGCACTTCCTGGTCAGCGATGCCAGGACCGGCGTCTTCTTCTACAGCGACATCGACCTGCATGGCGTGTACGACACGCAGGGCCGTCAGCGCTGGAACAAGTCCTTGATCGGGGTGTTCAACGCGCGACTCAAGGACCGGCTGATCCAGCACGGGCCGCACGACTGCTGGAAGGAGCGCAACTCACCGGAAGCCGGACCCAACGGAGGACCGCAGCCGCCCGTCACGGTCTACATGCCGGACGGCACGCTGTTCTACCTGCGGAGCAAGGAGCAGATGCAGGCGTTCTACGCCCAACACAAGCTGCCGTGGCCGTACGCCAAGGGCGCGAAGGCGCGCTGGTGCGACTAGCCGCAAGACGCGGGCGGGCCCCTCTCCCACCGGGAGCGGACGTGGCACGAATGCGCAGCGCGTCGAGCAGTGCCGCGCCGACCGAGCCGCGCGACTGCCCTACACTGCCCATACAACGCCAAGCAGCAGGTGGGCCGCATGGACAACGTCGATACGCAAGTGCTGAAGAAGGCCGACGAGTGGCAGCGCGACGGCCGGCGCGTGGTTATGGGCACGATCGTGCGCACCTGGGGCTCGGCGCCGCGGCCGGTGGGCTCGCTGGTGGCGGAGCGCGACGACGGTCTGGTGGTGGGCTCGGTCTCGGGCGGCTGCATCGAAGACGATCTCGTGGATCGCGTGCGTGCCCGTGCGCTCGCCGCAGATACACCGCAGCGCGGAGCATAGGAATTTCCAGGGCTCTCCATTTAACTGGACCGCCATGGTCGACCGGCCGCTTTGCGGTCGAGGCTGACCGGCTTGCCGCGCGAGGAGGGTGGCGTCGGTGGCGTCTTGCGCGGCCGATGGCCCGCGGTGATGTCTGCGTAGCGCA
>JADCGX010000136.1 GCA_020248785.1 Burkholderiales bacterium
CCTTCCCGCCGACTACATCCCGCGCGGCAGCCCGGCGCGCTCAGCGGCACGTGCCCAACTCGATCGCGACGATCCGCCACCTGCTCGGCGTCCAGCTCATCCATCGCCTCGGCCGCTGTCCACATTGCGGCCAGCAAAACAGAAAACTACTTTTGTGACACAGGAAGATTAGAGCGTGACCTGCGTGCCGATCTCGATCACGCGATTGGGCGGTATGTGGAAGAAGTCCGAGGCGGGCTGCGCATTGCGCATCAGCCAGCCGAACATCCGCTTGCGCCAAGGTGCCATGCCCTTGCCGTTCGAGACGAGCACCGTCTGGCGTGACAGGAAGAACGACGTTTCCGCTGGCACCAGGTCGAAGTCGTGATACCGCCCGAGGTTGCGCGCGATGGCGTCGATCTCATGCGCGTCCTGAAAGCCAAGTCGCACACGCGCATACCAGCAGCCATCGCCAAGGTCGCGCAGCTGCACCATCGCCTCCGGCGCCACGTGCGGCGCGTGATCGGACTCTGCGGTCAAGAACAGCACGCGCTCGTGCAGCACACGGTTATGTTTCAGGTTGTGCAGCAGTGAGTGCGGAATCATGTCCACCGTCGGAGTCATGAACACGGCCGTGCCGTCCACGCGCTGCGGCGGATAGGTCGACAGGCTGTGCAGAAACGGCTGCATCTGCAGCCCGGTCCGCGTGAGCGCAGCGCCCAGCAACTCGCGCCCGCGCATCCAGGTGACGAACACAAGCATCAGCACGCCGCCAAAGGCGAGCGGGAACCAGCCGCCGTCGTTCACCTTGGTGAGGTTGGCAATGGTGAAGGCGACATCGAGCAACAGCAGCGGGCCGCACACCAGCCAAGCCCGACCCGGCGTCCACCCCCAGCGGCGGGCGGCGATCAGCATGGCGCCCAGGGTGGTGATCACCATGGTTGTCGACACCGCGATGCCATAGGCGGCTGCCAGCTCCGACGAACTGCCGAAGGCAAGCACCAGCGCGATGACCACCGCCAGCAGCGCCCAGTTGATCAGCGGCACATAGATCTGGCCGGCGCTGGTTTTGGAGGTGAAGCGCACATCCATCCGCGGGATGTACCCCAGGCGCACCGCCTGCGCGGTGAGCGAAAACGCTCCGCTGATGACCGCCTGCGAGGCGATGACCGTGGCTGCCGCGGCCAGCACGACCAAGGGCAACTGCAGCAACTCTGGTGCAAGCAGAAAGAACGGATTCTCGACCGCTTTAGGGTCAGCCAGCACCAAGGCACCTTGGCCAAAGTAGTTCAGCGCCAGGGCCGGCATGACGATCCAGAACCAGGCAAGCCGGATCGGCCGACGGCCAAAGTGACCGAGGTCGGCGTACAACGCCTCGCCGCCGGTCACGGCAAGGAACACCGCACCCAGCACGGCCAGCAGCAACTGCGGGTTCTCGACGGCGAAGGCAATGGCGTGCAGAGGCACCAGCGCCTGCAGCACTTGCGGATTGCGGGCGATGTGCAGCAGGCCGAGCAGAGCCAGGCTGCCGAACCACAGCAGCATCACGGGCCCGAACCAGCGCCCCATGCTGGCCGTGCCGAGCCGCTGGGCAGAGAAGAGCGCCACCAGGATGGCCAGCGTCAACGGGATCACGAGGGACTTGAACTGCGGCGAGACGACTTCCAGCCCTTCAACGGCCGAGAGCACCGAAATTGCCGGCGTGATGACGCTGTCGCCGTAGAACATGGCTGCGCCGGCCAGCCCCGCCAGGATCGCGGCGTGCCGAAACCGGCTGTCGCGCGGAACCTGCCGGAGCACTCCGGCAAGGAGGGCGAGGATGCCGCCTTCGCCATCGTTGTCTGCCAGCAGTACCAGCGAGACGTACTTGATCGAGACGACGAGCGTGATCGCCCAGAAGATCAACGACAGCAGGCCCAGCACCGTGTCATGCGACACACCGCCGGCCGCACGCAGGCTTTCGCGAAACGCGTACAGCGGGCTGGTGCCGATGTCGCCAAAGACCACGCCTAGAGCAGCCAGAACCAGCGCCGGACGCAGGAGATCGGCGCGCTGACCGTCGTCAGCGATCGAAACGTTTGACATTGCAGTGCAGCGTACGCGTGCGCCGCTCGAGGCGCAACGCGGCTTGACACGCGCTTTGCTCGCGAGCAACGCCGAGCCGCCCAGCGCATTGTGGCGCACACAACGCCCACCACCCAAGCCAAAGGCGCGGTCGGCGGCTGCCTGTCCTGTTCTTGTTAGCCGGCGGTATCCGTGGGCAACTCGCGCTTCACCGCCGAGACGAATGCCTCGCGCGCATTGGCGTCTATGAAGCGGCGTCGCATCGCGATGATCAGGCCTGGCAGGTCGTTGCACTGCCTCGCGTCCACCTCCAGCGCAAAGGCGGCTTCTTCACCCGCATAGCGCACGAGGATCGGTCGCAGCTCGCGCACAAGCGCGCGCATCTCGGGCGACAGCGGATCGGAGGTCGCCAGCGCCGTCGGCTCCTGAACTCGTGTGACGTAGCCGGCTTCGAGCAGCTTGCGCCCAACCAGCACCGTGCCCGCGGGAGACAAACCCCCCATACGGCCGAGGACCTCCAGCGGCAACAGACCGTCTGCGTTGGTGATCATGCTGAGGGTGGCTGCATCCATCACCACCTTGTTGGTGCGGATGACGTGCAAGGCATAGTCCGTGCGACGAACGCGCGCGAGCAAGAGCGGGTCGCGCTGCCGTTGCTTGGCGGCAGGGGCCGCGGAGTGGACGCTTTCGTGTGGCATGGCGGAGGATCACGCAACGAACTTCGTCGCGCGATGGTAGGAGCATGCCGGAAAAAAAGGTAGATGCGGGAAATCGGTCATATGCGTCGCCTGCACAGTTTGGCCGGCTCGACTCCCATGAAAACCCGAGCCGGGTCCGTGGCCATTCAATGCCCCCGCTGTGCCCCTAGCTCACCCGCATGCCGGCCTGCGCGCCGTCGTCGACCGCCAGAAGGAAGATACCGGGCTGGGCCGACGCATCCGCATGGCTGGCCGAAAGAATCATGCCCTCGCTGACCCCGAACTTCATCTTGCGCGGCGCCAGGTTGGCGACAAGAACGACGCGGCGGCCCACGAGCTCCTCCGGGCTGCCATAGGCCGACTTGATGCCCGAGAACACAGTGCGATGCCGTCCCTCTCCGACATCCAGCGTGAAACGCAGCAGCTTGTCGGAGCCCTCGATGAAGTCGCAGTCCACCACCGTGGCGATGCGCAAGTCGACCTTCGCAAAGTCGTCGATCGTGATCAACGGCGCAAGCTCCACGCCGCCGGGGACCGGCGCGACCGCCTGCGGCGTGGCGGGGGGCTCGAACAAGGCGTCGAGCTGCTTGGCCTCGACCCGTGTCATCAGATGCTTGTAGGCAGCGATGCGCTCAATCGGCGCATCCAGGTCCGACCACAGCAAAGGGCGGTCCATGCCCAACAGGTCCGTGGCCACGCGCTGCGCGGTGGACGGCAGTACGGGCGCCAGGTAGATCGTCAGCGCACGGAAGCAGTGCAGCGCGTCGCTGCAGATGGCATGCAGCGTGTCGCGTTGTAGTGGGTCCTTTACGAGCTCCCAGGGCTTGTGCCGGTCGAAGTGCTCGTTGGCGAAGTCCGCAACGCGCATGACCTCGCGCAGCGCCTTGCCGTACTCGCGCTGCTCCAGCAGGGCGCTCACGTCGGGCTCGGCCGCGCGAGCGGCGGCAAGGCTCGCGCCCTGCGTGTCCGGATGCAGCCGGCCGTCGAAGTGGCGGCCGATGAAGCTCGCGGCCCGGCTGGCGATGTTCACGTACTTGCCGATCAGGTCGCTGTTGACGCGCGCCAGGAAGTCGTCGGGATTCAAGTCGATGTCCTCGACCCGTGCGTTCAGTTTGGCCGCGATGTAGTAACGCAGCCATTCGGCGTTCATGCCGAGTTCCAGGTAGCGCAGCGGCGAGATACCCGTCCCGCGGCTCTTGCTCATCTTCTCGCCGCTGACGGTGATGAATCCGTGCACGTAGATGTTGTCCGGCACCTTGCGGCCGGCGAACTTCAGCATCGCCGGCCAGAACAGCGTGTGGAAGTACACGATGTCCTTGCCGATGAAGTGCACCTGCTCCACGCCCGGGTCGGCGACAAATTCGTCGAATGAACGCGGCTCGCCGTTGGCCCTGGCCTTGCCGCTGTCGAAGTAGTTCTTCAGCGCCGCCAGGTAGCCGATCGGCGCATCCAGCCACACGTAGAAGAACTTGCCCTGCGCGTCCGGGATCGGAATCCCGAAGTAGGGCGCGTCGCGCGAAATGTCCCAGTCGGCCAGTCCCTTCGCCGCAGTTGAACTCGAATCTCCCAGCCACTCCAGCGTCTTGGCATAGACCTCGGGCTGCAAGGTCGGCTCGCCATGCCGGTTCTTGCCCGCGGTCCACTCGCGCAGGAACTGCACGCAGCGCGCGTCCGACAGCAAGAAGAAGTAGTGCTCGGAGCTGCGCAGCTCCGGGGTGGCGCCGGTGAGCGTGGAGTACGGGTTCTTCAGTTCGGTGGGGACGTACACGGCGCCGCAGACCTCGCAGCTGTCGCCATATTGGTCCTTGGCGCCGCACTTCGGGCACTCGCCCTTGATGTAGCGATCGGGCAGGAACATGCCCTTGACCGGGTCGTAAAACTGCTCGATCTCGCGCACCTCGATCAGCTCATCCTTGCGCAGCTCGCGGTACATCTCCTGCGCCAGCGCCGTGTTCTCCGGCGAGTCGGTCGAGTGAAAGTGGTCGAAGCCGATGCAAAAGCCGTCGAAGTACGGCTTACGGCCGGCGGCGATCTCGGCCGTGAACTGCTGCGGCGTCTTGCCGGCCTTTTCGGCGGCAATCATGATCGGCGCCCCATGCGCGTCATCGGCGCACACAAAGTGCACGGCATGGCCGCGCATGCGCTGGAAGCGGACCCAGATGTCGGCCTGGATGTACTCCATCACGTGGCCGATGTGCAGCGGGCCGTTGGCGTAGGGCAGGGCAGTGGTGACGAACAGGGTGCGCTTCATGGCTCGGATTTCGGGTGCGACAGCGGGTGCGACAGCGGGTGCGACAGTTCAGGATTCAGGGCCTCGGTTGCGAGGCGGCGTCCCGCGTTGCGCGGGCCAGCGGAGTCAACGCATTCGTGAGCTGACGCGGCGAATCTCTGAGGCGAGGCGGGTTGCCATACCGCGGTCGAGTCTATCAGCGGGCCCGGCTCGCTAGACTGCCATCTGCATCCTCTTTGACTGAAGCAACGATGTCTCCCGACCGAGTCACCGAACTCCTGAAGTCCCTGATCGACCCGAACACCGGCAAGGACCTCGTGTCCATGCGTAGTGTGAGGAACGTGAAGGTCGACGGCGGCAATGTCAGCCTCGACATCGAGCTGGGCTACCCGGCCGCCAGCCAGATCGACGGGCTGCGCAGCGCCGTGATCAAGGCGCTGCGGGCGGGCGGCGCGGCCAACGTCAGTGCCAATGTCACCAGCAAGATCGTGGCGCACGCGGTGCAGCGCGGCCTGAAAGTCCTGCCCAACGTGAAGAACATCATTGCCGTGTCCAGTGGCAAGGGCGGCGTGGGCAAGAGCACGGTGGCGGTCAACCTTGCCCTCGCGCTGGCCGCCGAAGGCGCCCGCGTGGGCATGCTCGACGCCGACATCTACGGCCCCAGCCAACCGACCATGCTGGGCATCAGCGGCAAGCCCGAGTCGGTCGATGGGCGCTTGCTCGAGCCCTTGATGGGGCACGGCATCCAGGCGATCAGCATCGGCATGCTGATCGATGCCGACCAGCCGATGGTCTGGCGCGGCCCGATGGTCACGCAGGCGCTGCAGCAGCTCCTCATGCAGACCAACTGGCAGGACGTCGACTACCTGGTGGTCGACATGCCGCCAGGCACGGGAGACATCCAGCTCACCCTGTCGCAGCAGGTGCCGGTGACCGGGGCGGTGGTCGTCACCACGCCGCAGGACATCGCGCTGGTCGACGCCAAAAAGGGCTTCAAGATGTTCGAGAAGGTGGGCGTGCCCATTTTCGGGCTCGTGGAGAACATGGCCATACACGTGTGTTCCAAGTGCGGCCACCAGGAGCACATCTTTGGCGAGGGCGGTGCAGCGCGCATGAGCGCCGAGTACGGCGTACCCGTGCTTGGCTCGCTGCCGCTCGATCTCCGCATCCGCGAGCAGACCGACTCAGGTAGGCCCACAGTCGTGGCTGAGCCGGACAGCGACATCGCACAGGCCTACAAGGCCATCGCGCGCAAGGTGGCGATTGCGATTGCCGAGAAAGGCAAGGATATGTCGCTGAAAATGCCGACCATCAAGGTATCGAACACCTGACGGGACTACTGCAAGCAGCGCGCGGAACGCGCCGACCTATAGTTGTCGGGCTTGGCCCGGCGACTATAGGTTGTAGCTCCCTCTCTCACCCCGGATGGCTACAATCTCGCGCGCACGAGCTGCACCCATCGACATGTTGTAGCTCCCTCTCTCACCCCGGATGGCTACAATCCGAACGGGACAGTTGAGTTTGTGGGCCTAGTTGTAGCTCCCTCTCTCACCCCGGATGGCTACAATCGATTGCCAGCGCTCTCCAATCTCGCGCTGGTTGTAGCTCCCTCTCTCACCCCGGATGGCTACAATCCAGCAAGTCGCAGTTGTCTCCGCAGTGAAGTTGTAGCTCCCTCTCTCACCCCGGATGGCTACAATGCGGTTCGTAGGTCAGTCATTGCCTGTTTCGTTGTAGCTCCCTCTCTCACCCCGGATGGCTACAATACGACTCACAAGACGATATCCCGGGTTTGAGTTGTAGCTCCCTCTCTCACCCCGGATGGCTACAATGGCAGTGGCTTCTCGGTCGCGTAGGCGTGCGTTGTAGCTCCCTCTCTCACCCCGGATGGCTACAATTTCGGGTAGCGTGCTCTGTTCTCTGGTCGTGTTGTAGCTCCCTCTCTCACCCCGGATGGCTACAATGCCCGGTGCGTATACTGCTGTTCATGGATGGTTGTAGCTCCCTCTCTCACCCCGGATGGCTACAATGCATGGCACGCATCATCGTTAACGGCAGTGGTTGTAGCTCCCTCTCTCACCCCGGATGGCTACAATCAGAAATTCGAGGCACAGGCCCCGATACAGGTTGTAGCTCCCTCTCTCACCCCGGATGGCTACAATGTGCGAGATTTACGAGCCGGCGCCGCAGTGGTTGTAGCTCCCTCTCTCACCCCGGATGGCTACAATTTTTTCTATTAGTATTATTTACCACGGCCGGTTGTAGCTCCCTCTCTCACCCCGGATGGCTACAATCAGGCCTAACATCAGGTCAACCGGACGCCCGTTGTAGCTCCCTCTCTCACCCCGGATGGCTACAATCCCCCGGCAATTGGGATGTCCGTCAAGTCGGTTGTAGCTCCCTCTCTCACCCCGGATGGCTACAATGTGTCTTCTGCTGATCGCGTTGTACGGTTTGTTGTAGCTCCCTCTCTCACCCCGGATGGCTACAATCGACCTCCTCAAAACCCGCGCGGATCCTCGCTCCGCGCGGGTTTCTTCGTTGAAGAACCGCCCTCAGAACAGCAGAATCTGCTTCGCATCGACGCGTTTTTCCTGAAAAAGTGGCAAACCAACGAGCAGCTTCATGCTCGCGTACTGCTTCTCCGTGATCGTCAGCACGCGCACCGATCCGCGGGCTGGCAAGTTGGCGACCATGCGCTGCATGTGTTTGTCCTCCGCGTCGCGCCCGTTCAGAATGCGCCCGTAGACCGAGAACTGGATCATGTCGAAGCCGTCGTTGAGCAAGAAGCGCCGGAACTGCGTGTAAGCGCGCCGTTCGGTGCGCGTCACGACAGGTAAGTCGAAAAACACCAGCATGCGCATGTATCGCCGCGTGCTTTCCGCCATCGTCTACGTGTCGAGCCGGTGCTGACGCAAGGCGATGACGCGGGGCAACTCGAGCGCTTCGTCGCCCCGACCCTCGTAGAGGCGGGCGAGCGCCTCGGTGGCCAGTTCCACCGCCGCTAGCACCGTCATTTCCCCTCGCGGCATTCGAACATCGGCGTTTAGCAGCGCGACCAGAGCGACCTTGTCGGCCGCGGCGAGGTCCTGCGATTCGGATCCGCTGGGTCGCCGGTGCGTAACGACATGCAAGTCCACCAGTGGCCGAAACGGCTCGACCAGATCGTCGGCGAGGTTGAATGCGTTCTGCTCGCTGGCATGAAACAAGCCGATACTGGGGTGCAGGCCGTGGGCGATCAGGCCACGCGTGATCGCGCCGCGAAGCACCGCGTAGCCGTAGTCGAGCGCGGCGTTGGCCCATATGCCAAGGCCGCGGTCGAACCCGCGGCCGAGCAGTTGCGAAAAATAGTAGGCCGCCGCCTGTGCTTCCATCCGTCCTGTGTCGCCGGAGCGAACACGGCGCGCGTATGAGTCAAGCCGGTCGTTCCCGTCCTTGCCCGCCAACTGCAGGCAGATGGCCTGATTGGTAATTTTTGCTCTGACGATTTCAGCCCAGGCTCGCTTGGCGCGAGGTCGGTCGATGGCCAATTGGAGCCGCAGCATGCGGGTGGCGCGGCTGTGCGGCAGGTACGGCGTGAACACGCCGTTGGGCTGGTGATTGTCTCCGGTCGAAAACAGCGCAATTCCGTAGTCGCCGCAGGCGGACAGCACGGGGTGGGTCACCGTGATCTCGCGGTGGTTCAGCACGATCACGGCGATGTCTTCGAAAGGCACACGTGCGGCCTGTGCCTGCTCGACGACGAGCGAGTAGTGCTCGCGCCTGAGCTTGGCCGGATGGGAGACGACAACGCTACGCCAGGCCACGACGCATCTCCGGCGAACTCGGATACACGCGCCCAAGCACATCGACCTGCAGCTTTTCGAAGGCAAGTGCGGTTTTCACGCCGACGCCTTCGATGAATCCATCTTTGCCGATCAAAGAGCTACGGTCGTGCGCCCAAAGGCTGATGCTTCCTGTACCCCGGTGGCAGCTCGCGTAGTAGCCCAACAATGCGGCCTTTCCCTTCTGCTGTACGCGTACGAGGTCGTTCGGATAAAGCGAGAACAGAAACGCAAAGCTGTCGTCGATCAGAGTCCACTCCTCCTCGTCCTTGCCCTGCACGATCGCCCGATTCGGCAGCCCCTTGACGCGGTGGTGAACGTAGACCGGCACAAGGTGAAACCGCTGGTCCTTGGTGAACACGTCGACGCGCAGCATCGTGTCGTTCTTCGCGACGCCGCCACGTATCGGGATGCCGGACAGCTTTTCGATGACCAGCGTCACCGTGCGCACAACTGGCCCGGTTGGGCTTCCGTCACGCGCTGGCTTGCGTAGCGGGTCGCTCGGCGGGAACGCCTTGTCGCCTTTGCCGCCGTGCGCATCCAATCGTGCGCGAATGGCGGTGTATAGCTTCTCGTTCCGGTGTGGGTCGATCAGGCGATCGATGTCCTTGAGCGTCAGGCTGGCGAGCGGCACCTTTTGCGTGACGCCGCCCTTGGCCTTCACGCTTACCCGCTGGCCGTAGATGGTGTCCTTATGAGCGGCGCCGCCGTTGCGACGCTGCGGCGCGCGCGAGACGAACAGGGAGCGCAGCGCGTCAAGGTCCTGTGGCGCGTAAGTTCCGAGCACCTGCATCGCCGTGCGCAACCGGGTGGTGTCGTCTTCCTTGAGCCGCCTTTCAAGCTCATATCGAAAGTCCGGCCATGGCGTGGGAAAGTGCCGCTCCAGCCGTTCGAATGCCGCAGGATCGATGATTTCGCCGGTTTCCAGATCAACGAACCCGGCGCGCACATGTTCGAGTTCCCTGCTGCGCGCATAGTCGGACAGACGCTTGACCATGCCGTGGGTGCAGGCGGCGACGACTGCCGCGTCCAGCGCGTGGTGGCGGTCGCTGTCTTCCCGCGCCTTCAGCAACCCCCAGCGTGCGCGCAGAAACGCGGTCAACTGTCCACTGACGACAACACAGCGCTTGCTCTCGGTGTGGTCGGCCAGCTTCAAATGCTGCTCAACGTAGTTCTTGAAGAAGCGACAGATGTAGCGGGTGTCGTTCAGGTTGCGTTCGCGGAATTCCCGCGCTTCGTCCTTGCCGAAGTTTTTGCGCAGCAAGCGGCTTCGCTTCGCCTGTCGGTAAGCCTTATTGGTTTCCACGAAAGCCATGAATGTCCGCCAGCGCGGGCTATCCTCGGCGCCGCCGAGATATTCAAACGGCGTGCGGTTGCCTTTGTTGCGATTTTCGGCTGCGTGAACGAGGACCTTGTTGTTCTTGCTGTCGTCGAAGCTGCGGGAGTAGGGAAGGGCGTGGTCAACTTCCACATAACCTTCTTCCAGCAAGCGAGATAGCTCGATTTGTTCGATGGAGTACGCGCACTTGCCTTGCTGCTCTCGATACAGCCGCCACTTCTCGAACTCGGCGCCTTTCGGTTCGCGCGCAAAGGTCTCCACGAACATGGCGCGGTCTCTGTCGTTGCGTTCGCGGTACTCGTTTTGCTCTTTCTCGATCTGCCGGCGCTCGTCCAGCGGTCTGGACAGATCCCGCGCCATCTCGATATGCACTTCGCGCGGTGAGCCGAACTCGCGTACGAGAGCGTTGAGCACCTTGCGCGCCTGATTGAGCGCCCGCAGGACGACCGGATTGCGCGGAACGTCAAGGTTCTCGCTGACCACCATGCGCCCGTCCTTGTCGCGCTTGGCGTAAAGCGGAGGCAGGTACTTGCTCTCGGATAAGCTCTCAGTCGCACCCATGCTCGCCGGTTGGCTGTGGCGGTAGCCCGCGCGTTCGCAGGCCTCGTCGTATCGCAAGCCATGCTCCATGTGCGGAACGATGCGGCCGAGCGCCTTGAGCGAGAGCGCGTGAAACTTGTCGAAGCGCAGGTTCAGCAGCGCGTCAACGGTCTTGTCCGCACTTGGCAGTCGCAGCTTGCGCAGCTCCGCTTCGACTTCGGTGTCGTCCTTGAACACGCTCAAGACATAGGCGATCCGATCCAGTTGCTCGGGCCGACCGTCGATCGCGGCAGAGGCGATGCCTTGCCACTCAGCGTCGAGGCCCGCCTTCTTCATCGTCTGCCTTAGCGCGTGCCACGCGGGCAGCTTGACGAGCGTGGCGTCTTCGGGGTCCTTGGCCTTGCCGTCAACCTTCTGCGCGTCGCTTGGATACGAAAGCCCAGCAAAGCGGGCGCTCGTCGGCAGGCCGGCGTGCTTCACCAGGGCAGCGTGCAGTTGTCGGTACTTGAAGTCGCCCGCTTGCTGGTAGGGCAGGGGCAGCGCGGTCCGGCGTTCGTCAGCGGTTAGCGGACGGACGCGTCCATCCACGAACAGGCGCAGGTTGTTCAGGCGCGTCAGCCAGCCGTGGCGTTCTGCGGTGAAGCTGGCCTTTGGAGCGCGGTACTCGCCCTTTCCGTCAGGGCCGCCTGGGCGGCCTCTGTCACGCCTCTCAAAGGTGCACCGGCCGAGCATTTCGAGCAGTTTCTCGCCAGTGAGCGCGGGCTTTTGCATCCAAAGGAGGCCCGTCCGCCGGTCGCCGGTGCCGAGGACCTCCAGTTCAAGGGCGGCCGTTGCATGGGGATTGCCGAGTTCACGCTGGCGCCGAAACAGCAGCGCCAACTCGTCGCTGAGCAGCGCGCGGGACAGTGCCTTGCCGTAGTCGCCGTGTTTGTTGCGTTGCGCATCCGGAAACTCGGCCAGCACCATCTCGGCGGCCGTGCGGTATCCCCGATCCGCCTTCAGGCGAGCCGTCGTGTCGAGCCCCCGCTTGACCTTGCCGCCTTCCCCCTTGCTGTCCGCTTCGGCCTGTTTCTGTTCGGCACGGCTGGTCCAATGAAAGCCGCGGTGCTTGCAGAGGTGATAAAGAACCCGCGCCCACTCGTGTGCGTCGAGCCGCCGATCGAGCCCGTCGACGCGCAGCCGCCAGGGCGATGGCCCCCGGACATTTACCGGATTGATCGCGCGCGAGTCGTTGATCACGCCATGCCGCTTGAGCGCGCGGATGAGCTTCTTCAGCCGCCAGGCACGGCGTCGCAGGCGACGGCGCATCAGGCGGGCATCGCGACGAACCTTGTTGAGCGACTCCCCTTCCTTGGCGGTCTCGGCCTTGTCGAAGGCCCGCACCCCGAGCGCGACGATTCGATTGGAGGCGAGCACCGCCCAGCCGACCGAAGCGATTCCAATGTCGAATCCAAACACGGGCTGCTCGCCAGCCGAACTGTTCTCTCTCTTGTCGATCACGCCATCTCCCTCTATGCTTTGCAATGTTGTAGCTATCCGGGGTGAGAGCCGTTGCTGCAATAAGGCTCGGTCGCAAGACCGAAGTCCGTACCCAAGCCCGGCGGGGCGACCCGTCGGGCTTTTCCTTTTGCGCGCCGCGCGCCACGCGTCACTTGGCGCGTGGCAAACTTTAACGAGAGTCGAAGTCGCGTTTGTGCGCTCGACCTGTACGGTGGCACGGTTGCCGATGTGGAATTTTCCGTTGCGCCGTCGGAATTTTTGAAGTTCAGGACCTCTCGCTCGCGAGTCGTCTCGACCGATCGGCATCGACCATGCCCCGCCGCGCCTCCAAGCACATCTCGCTCGTTCTGATCGGCAGCGCTTCGCTGCTGGGCGGCTGCGGCCCCGCGCTGCAGGAGCGGGCGTTGCGTGACCACTATGGGAGCGTCGAGGACTGCGCCGCGGACTGGGGTCGGCCGGAGAACTGTGAGCCGGCCCACGCCGGCAGCAGTGGCGGCGGCTACATCTTTCGTGGCCCGGCCTACCACGGCGCGTACCGCAACGACGCGCAAGACGAAGCGCGACGGCAAGCCGGCAAAGCCGGCCTCGCGCCGAGCGACCGCTCGATCAGCCGCGTGGCCGCGCCCGCGGGCACCGCACGCGGCGGCTTTGGCAGCTCGGCTCGGGGCTACTCGTCATCGGGCAGCTGATGCAACGTCAAAGCCTTGCGCCGCGCGCCAACTGGCAGGCTGCCATGGAGGCGCTGGGCTTTCACTACCACTCGATCGACGGCATCTATTGGGACGAGTCGCGCTGCTATCGCTTCACCGAGGCCGAGATCGATGCCATCGAGGACGCCACCGCCGCGTTGCACGACTGCGCGCTCAAGGCCGCGGCGCATGTCGTGGAGCACGGGCGCATGGACGAGTTCGCCATCCCGCGCGCGTGGCAACCCCTGGTGAGGGAGAGCTGGCAGGCGCACGAGCGCGGCGCGCCGCCCGCGTTCTCTCTCTTCGGTCGCATGGATCTCGTGGTCGACGGGGTGCTGCCGCCCAGGCTGCTCGAGTACAACGCCGATACGCCGACCGCCTGCCTGGAAGCCAGCGTGGCGCAGTGGGACTGGCTGCAGGCGGTTGGCCCGCTGTTGGTCGACGACGCCGACCAGTTCAATTCCATTCACGAGAAGCTGATCGGCGCCTGGGAGCGCTTGCTCGCTGCGCATCGCGCGCGTGACGCGCAGCGCCCCGCGCGGCTGCACTTTGCCGCCGTTGCGGACAGCGCGGAGGACTGGGGCAATGTCGGCTACCTGCTCGACACGGCGGTGCAGGCGGGTTGGAAGACTTTCTCCTTGCCGATCGAGCGCATTGGCCTCGCACAGACCGAGGCCGGGCTGCGCTTCGTGGACGAGTTCAACGTCCCGATCGAGCTGCTGTTCAAGCTCTACCCGTGGGAGTGGCTGGTGCGCGAAGATTTTGCCGAGGCGCTGGCGCAGGCGGTGAGCGACGGCACGCTGCGGGTGATCGAGCCGCCGTGGAAGATGCTGCTGGCCAACAAGGCCATCCTGCCCGTGCTGTGGGAGCTCTTTCCCGGACACCCCAATCTGCTGCCCGCGTACTTCGCGCCGGAGCCGCTCGGGCCCCGTTATGTGCGCAAACCCAAGCTCGCGCGCGAGGGGGCCAACGTCACGCTGGTCGACGGGGACTTCACCCAATCCAGCGACGGCGCGTATGGTGCCGAGGGTTTCGTGTACCAGGCGCTGGCACCGCTGCCGCGCTTCGGCGGCGATCACGTGGTGGTGGGCTCCTGGCTCGTCGACGGTGTGCCGGCCGGCATGGGCCTGCGCGAGGACGACTCGCCCATCACGCGCAACACGAGCCGCTTCGTGCCGCACTATTTCACGTCAGTCCTAAGCACATAAGCCAACACGACTCAAGAGCCTTCCATGCGTGGTGCCCGCGCCCTCGACTATCTCTCCGGCCTGCCTGCGTTCGGCGCCTACTTCGGTCTGGCGCTGCTGCTGTTCCTGGTCTTCATTGCCATTTACGTGCGCATCACCCCGCATCCGGAGATCCGGCTGATCCGCGAGGGCAATACGGCTGCTGCGGCCAGCCTGGGCGGGGCGCTCATTGGCTTTGCGTTGCCGCTGGCCTCCGCGGTGGAGAACAGCGTGTCGCTGCTCGACATGCTGCTGTGGGCCGCCGTCGCGCTCGTGGTGCAGCTCCTGGCCTACGCCATCGCGCGCTTGCTGGTGCGCGACATCGCCCGCCAGATCGAAGTCGGCCGCGTGTCCGCCGGCGTGTTTCTCGGCGCGCTTGCCATTGCCATTGGTCTGCTCAACGCCGCTTCGATGACCTACTGACCATGCCGGCCTATCTGATTGGCACCATCCGCGTCACCGATCCCGCAACGTGGCAGCGCTACGTTGAGCAGGTCGGTGCGACCTTTCCGCCGCACGGCGGCACGGTGCTTTTTCGCGGCAGCAAGGCGCTGGAGCTGAACCGCAGTGCGCACGGCGAGCGCGTGGTGGTCGCGCAGTTCGACTCGCTGGCCGCGCTGCGCGCGTGGCACGGCTGCGCCGAGTACCAGGCACTGATCGCGTTACGCGATGGCGGTGCCGAGGTCACCCTGACCGCCTACGAGGCATAGCGGCGCTATTGCAGCCACCGGAACGCCGCCGCCAGGAACAGCGCGTTCGCGGTGTCGGTGAAGAGTGAGGCGGCCAGGGTCACGCCCAGCAGCGCGCGCGGCGTGTCGCCAAAGCGCTCGTTCAGGCGACGCATGACCGCCAGGCCGACCGGCATCGCACCGAGGGCAAAGCCCATGTACCCACCGGCTGCCGCCGCTGCATCACGATCGCGTCCGTCGAGCAGGTACAGCAGCCCGACGGCCAGCGCGATGACCACCAGAATCTGCACGACGGTGGCGGTCAGCACCATGGGCAGGTGATCGACCAGCGCACCCCAGTCGAGCGATAGCAGCGCGATCGCCAGGAAAATTCGCAGCGCGACGGTGCCGATCAGGTCCGTCACCTCGGTGTCCAGCGGGCGGCGCAGCAGGTCGGCGACATTGGTCAGTACCACGCCCATCAGCATGGCAGTCAGGAAGGCCGGCAGGTCGATGCCAGCGACGCGCCTGATCTGGACATTGACCAGCGCGCCCAGGCCCAGGCACAGCAGGATCCAGATCAGACACGGCAGCCAGCGGTCGGACGACAGTGGCGCATCGCGCGGCGGCAGCGTCGGACTGGTGGGCAGCATGGTTGACGTTGGTGGCGTACCCGCACTGGCCTGTGAGCGTGCCATGAGCAGCGCGGCGACGGGTCCGGCCACCAGGCCACCGAAGACGAGCCCGAGCGTGGCGCTGCCGATGCCGATCTCGAAGGCGCCGCTGACGCCGGCCGCCTGCGGCGCGGCGGACCATGCGGCAGCCGTGCCATGGCCGCCAAGGAATGCGATGCTGCCCATGAACAGGCCAAGGCTCGCCGGCTCGCCGAAGGTCCGGGCCACGACGACCCCGGCGGCGTTCTGGAGCGCAATCGTTGCTGCGACAGCGACGCAGACGACGAGCGCCGTGCGGCCGGCAGTGGCGAGCCGACCGAGATGCGCCGCTAAGCCGAGCGAGGCGAAAAACGCCAGCAGCAGCACGTCGCGCGGCGCGGCGGCAAGCGTCACGTCGAGCACGCCTTGCGCGCGCAGCACGGCCAGCAGCAGCGAGAGCACGAGCCCGGCGCTGACGGCAGGCGGAATGTTGCTGCGCTCGAGCCAAGGCAGGCGCCGGTTGAACCACTTGCCCAGCTCGATGGTGGCCAGGGCGAGCAGCAGCGTCCAGATGGCGGACAGATCCAGTTGCACGGCCGTTCCTCATTTTGTTGTGCCGCGCTACTGGCAACTGCGCGGGCCGGTGCAAGCCTACTCAAGTTCGACGACGGCGCCGCCCGGATCGATGCGGACGGCACTGCGGCCGTTGCGCAAAGCGCACGCAGCTGCACCGGCGGGCTGCAACGCGCAACAATGGCCCGCTCGAGCGCTTATCTCCCGACGGCGATCGCGCCAGGCCACCCAGCGCTGCACATCATTGATGCGGTGGCCTCGATCTTGAAGATCGCGGAAGCCGCCACTCCGGCGGCAACGGCAGACGCGCTCGTCCAGGTGGGCTGGCGTGTCAGTCCTGCGCAAGCAGGACTCCAATGATGCGGTACCGAAGCGGATTCCAGCTTGCGCGCAGAGGACAACATCAAGGGCGTGTGCAAACTTTCATGTTCACAAATGCCGGCTCAGTAAGCGCTGCGCGCCGGCGCCGACGGTGCGGCCCGCCAGCGCACCGTCGGTTGATCGCTTCGACGCCGCTTGATCAGCGCAGCGCCACCACGCCGCAAGCCAGTCGTGGCCCGGAATTGCCTGCGGGTTGTGAGCTGTAGTCGTCCGGATCCCGATGCACCACCACGCTGCGGCTGGCAACCGAGTTGGGGCCGGCTGTAACAGTCAGCAGATCGGACTCCCAGCGGCAGCTCGCGGCACCCCGGGCGTTAGCGCGCAAGTTCGGCATGTCGCCGGCATGCCGGTCGGACTTGCCGTGGTGCGCGTGCGGCTTGCCGCCCGGATTAATGAGCCCACCGGCGCTCATGGCGTCCGGCGCGCTGCAGTCTGGCTTCTCGTGCACATGGAAACCGTGTTCCGCATCGGGCTTCAGGCCGCTGACCTCTGCGGTGACCAGGACCTTCTGTCCGCGCTGCTCGAATTGCGCCTAGCCACTGGCAGTGTTGCCGGCAGTCGGCTGGAGCTGGGTGCGGGCAATGGGCCCGGCACCTGTGCCACCGTCGAGCATTGCGCAGCCGGCGAGCGCGAACACTCCGATTGCGAGGATTGCAGGCATGCGGCCGAATCGCTGGTTCATTGGGTCTCCCTTGGGTTGGTGATCGAGGACGTGCGGTCCGATGCAGCTTCTCTGGTTGGGCCAATGGCGGTGCAGCCGCTTTCGACCAGGGTGCAAACACTAGTGCAGGCGCGGCGCGCTGGCGACCACCTTTTTGGCGCTGCTGCAAGTTCACGGTCTTGGGAGAGTGGTCGTTCGGACGCTGCTCCGGACCTGCCTTCCACAGTTTCGCGGGCAATCCTGGGTCGACCGTTGGCTCAAGAGCATGGTCGGCGTGTCCGACAAACCGCCTGACGAGAGCCACGGCAAAAACTGCCGTCAACGCCGTGGCTCTGATCGAGTCGGACGCGTGTCAGACACAAAACATCTTGCTCCACCGAGATCGATCCGTGTCTTCGCGCCCCGGGACGAAGTGGTCGACCGAGGCGAGTCCCTCATCGCGCGGCCCGCCATCGCTCTCATTTTCAACTCCCCCGCGAGAGTGGAGTCAAACGTGACCGTGACCAAGATGACGCGCTTTGGCGCGATGGCGGCAGCCCTGTTGGCCCAAGCCTTTCTCTTCGGATGTTCATTCAACGCTTACTTGGACAAGCAGGCGCCGGAGATACGCGCGGAGGACATCCGCAGGCCCAGCAATCCGTCACCAGTGCAGTTGAGCGTGGCCGTCTCGGGCGGAGCCGTTCAGGCAGACGCCGCCGCCGAAGCGCGTCAGATCGTGGAGCCCACGGTCCGATCCTCAGGGTTGTTCTCCGAGGTGTCCTCGCAGCCCGTTGCCGCAGGTGCTCGCCTGGAGGTATCAATGCAAATCAACGAGGGCGGGGCCGCGCCCCCCGGTGTCGATGCGACCCAGCTGACGGTGGTCTCGGTCAAAACCACGCTTCGCTACGGCAGACAGGGTCGTCCGGACGTTCTGGCAAATGCCGATCGAAGCCTCTTTGTCGCAATGGGTGAAGCATCGTCGCCGCGATTGCGTCGCGCCGCGTCGGTGGATGCGGGGTTCGATGAGCTGATGAAGCGGTCGGTGCTGGCCGCTTTGCAGCAACTCGCCAACGATGCGTCCTTTGCGCGCTAGCCCCGCCGCTGCCGCGTCAGCCCGCTGGACCGCTGTCAGTCACGGGTGAGTTTGTGCGTCGTTCCCTGCGGCAAAGGCTTGATCTCGCTGTAGCCAAGGGTCTTGCTGCGGTCGATATCGAGAAGATCGAACCACTGCTCAGGCGTACGCGCGGGGGCGGCCAGCGTGACGGCCGCCCCAAACGAAACATCCTGCTTGAACGTCTTGTCCGACGTGAACAACGTGCGGAACTCGCTGGCCGTCAGGCGACGATCGCTATCCGCATCCGCCTCGAAGATGATGTCGTTGATCAGCCGGTCGTGCAGGTTGGGCGCCAGGATGACTTCGATGTTTGCTGCCGCGGCGGACACCAAGCCGAGCACGGCGCCGACGGCAAGCCCGGCGGCGACGGCCAGGTTCCCGCGCCAGCGCGACAGCGCACCGTCGGTGACGCGATCGGCGGGAGGCACGTCAGACCCGTTCGGGCCTTCTGACTCCGGGCTTGCCGAGTCGCTCGGCACGGCCGCCGCGCGGCCCAGGTCGGTCTCGATCAGTTCGCGGACGACATCCGACATGGAGCGGCCGTCCGCCCGGGCCCGTGCAATCAGCCGCTCCTTGGTTTCTCGTGCGACGCGAACGTCGATGATTTCCGTTTTCTTTGGCATGGATGCTCAACGCGATTTGCCCTGGAACGCGCCAAAGCTTACGTGCAGGGGCGGTGACCATTGGCGCATCTGCCGAGCATCGTCTGCTCGATGCTGCACGACCAATCGCACCGTTGCTCCAACCTGAGGCACTGATGTCAGATGCGTCGTGATCGCCACGCAGCGACGGAGGCATCGGTCGCCGTAGTACGGCATCGGCCCGCTCCAAAGCGCGTTCACTGCATGGAGCACCCCGGTTCGGCCGGTGCCGTGGTCGGTGCCAGCGGCGTCGGAATCCGGTAGCCGTACTTCTGCGCGGTGAGTTCGGCCAGGATCGACACTGCGATCTCCGGCGGCGTACGCGCGCCGTTTTTTATGCCGACCGGTCCATGCAACTTCTCGAGTTGTTCTGGCGTCACGCCAAACTCCACGAGCCTCTCCTTGCGCTTGGCCTGGTTCTTCTGGCTGCCGATGGCACCGACATAGAACGCGTCGGACTTCAGTGCCTCCATGAGCGCAAGGTCGTCGAGCTTGGGGTCATGGGTCAGCGCAACGATCGCAGTGTTGGCGTCTGGCGCCAGCTCGACGACCGTGTCGTCGGGCATCGTACGGACCAGCGTGGTGCCCGGCACCAGCCAGCCGTCCGCGTACTCCTCGCGCGGATCGCAGATGGTCACGTTGTAGTCGCATGCCAGCGCCATTTGCGCCAGGTAGTGCGTGAGCTGTCCGGCGCCAATGATGAGCAGGCGCAGCCGCGGGCCATGCACGCTGATGAGCTCGGCGTCCGTGGCGCGCAGCACATCGCGCCCGCTGCCGTCGTCCAGTTGCACCGCGCCGCTGGTCATGTCCAGGCGCCGCACTGTTTGCTTGCCCGCGGTCACGCGCTGGAGCAGGGCGGCAATTTGTGACCGCGGGGTGACCGGTTCCAGCACGAGTTCCAGCGTGCCGCCGCACGGCAGGCCGAACTTGAAGGCGTCCTCGGCGGTCACGCCGTACTTGACGCGCTGCGGCTTGTCGACGGCGAGCGCCTTGGCGCGCACGCGATCGACCAGATCGTCCTCAATGCAACCGCCGGAGACCGAGCCGACCACCAGCCCGTCGTCGCGGATGACGACCAGCGAGCCGACCGGCCGCGGTGCCGAGCCCCAGGTCCGGACGATCGTCCCCAGCACGGCGCGGCGGCCCTCGCGCAGCCACTCATCGGCCTTCTTCAGCACCTGTGTATCGACGTTGTCCATGGCGCCTCCTTGGGCACGCGGTGACCGGCTCCAGCGATTCTAGGCACGCGCCGCGCGGTGCCGGGGCATGCCGCCGCTCACGCGAAGGCGCGGGCGGCAGGGAGGAATTGCGCGTTGCTTGCGTTGTCCAACGGGGTGCGGTTAATCTGACCCGCTCGCGCATCGAAAGACAAGCGACCGAAGAGCAAGCGACCGAAAAGCAAGCGACCGAAAAGCAAGCGACCTAAAAGCAAGCGACCTAAAAGCAAGCGACCTAAAAGCAAGCGACAAGCGCAACGCTTTCACGAGGAGACACCATGATCGTCCCGCTTACCTTGCGGGTCAACGGCAAGGCCGTCACGGCCGAGGTTGCGCCCGAGACCCTGCTCGTCAATTTTCTCCGTGACCACCTGCGTCTGACCGGTACCCATGTCGGCTGCGACACGGCGCAGTGCGGCGCCTGCACAGTCCACGTGAACGGCTGCGCCGTCAAGGCGTGCAACGTGCTCGCCCTGCAGATGGAAGGTCAGGAGGTCACCACCATCGAAGGCATCACGCCGGCCGAGGGCCTGCACCCGATGCAGGCCGCGTTCAAGGCCTGCCATGGACTGCAGTGCGGCTTCTGCACGCCGGGCATGGTGATGAGCGCCATCGATCTCGTGCAGCACCACCCGCACCGCACCGAGCGCGAGATCCGCGACGGGCTCGAGGGGAACATCTGCCGCTGCACGGGCTACCAGAACATCGTCAAGGCGGTCGCCGAAGGCGCCCGCGCGATGGGCAAGTAGGAACGCGCGCGCTTCGTCGACGTCCGGCGCGCCAGCGGCGGACCTGACTTTGCGGGCGCGGGGCCGTTCCGAGGCCCGCGAAGCAGATCAGACTCGACGAGATGCACTTGCGACGCACAAGCGTCGCGTACACCGAGGAGACAAGGATGAACGATCCAACACCCGGCTTCATAGGCAAGTCCGTCGAGCGGAAAGAGGACTACCGCTTCCTGACCGGCAACGGGCAGTACACCGACGACATCACGCAGCCGAATCAGAGTTACGCCTGCTTTCTGCGCAGCCCGCATGCCCACGCGAAGATCCGCGGCATCGACACGGCCAAGGCGCTCAAGGCGCCGGGCGTGCTGGCGATCTACACCGGCAAGGACTTCGAGAATGTCGGTGGCCTGCCCTGCGGCTGGCTCATCAACAACCTCGACGGCAGCCCGATGAAGGAGCCCAAGCACGCGGTGCTGGCGCTCGACAAGGTGCGCTACGTGGGCGACCACGTGGCGCTCGTGGTGGCCGACACGCTGCACGCCGCCAAGGATGCGGCCAACCTGATCGACGTCGACTACGAGATCCTGCCTGCCGTTGCCGACACGGCGACCGCCGACAAGGCGAAGGAAGCGGTGCACGACATCGCGCCGGGCAACGTTTGTTACGTGTGGGGCTGTGGCGACAAGGCGGCCACGGACGCGGCATTCGCCAAGGCCGCGCATGTGACGACGCTCGACATCGTCAACAACCGGCTGGTGCCCAACGCGCTGGAGCCGCGTGCGGCCAACGCGGTGTACAGCCGGGCCGACGACTCGTACACGCTCTATGTCTCCAACCAGAACCCGCACGTCGAGCGGCTGCTCATGACCGCATTCGTGCTCGGGCTGCCAGAGCACAAGGTGCGTGTGGTGGCGCCGGACGTCGGTGGCGGCTTCGGCTCCAAGATCTACCTGTATGCCGAAGAGACCGCGCTGGTGTGGGCGAGCCGCAAGGTAGGCCGCCCGATCAAGTGGACCGCCGAGCGCAGCGAGTCGTTCCTGTCAGACGCGCACGGGCGTGACCACGTGACCAAGGCCGAGCTTGCGCTGGATGCGGACGGCAAGTTCCTGGCGCTGCGCGTGCACACCACCGCGAACATGGGCGCGTATCTCTCGACGTTCGCCTCGTGCATCCCGACGATCCTGTACGCCACGCTGCTGGCGGGCCAGTACGCGACGCCGGCGATCTACTGCGAGGTCAAGGCGGTGTTCACCAACACCGCGCCGGTGGATGCCTATCGCGGTGCGGGCCGGCCCGAGGCGACCTATGTCGTCGAGCGCATCGTCGAGACCGCGGCGCGCGAGATGAAGCTCGACCCGGCCGAAATCCGCCGTCGCAACTTCATCAAGACCTTCCCCTACGCCACGCCGGTGGGGCTCACCTACGACACCGGTGACTACGACGCCACGCTCACCCGCGCGCAGCAACTGGCCGACGTGGCGGGCTTCGCCAGGCGCAAGGAGGACAGCGCCAAGAAGGGGCTGCTGCGGGGTCTCGGCTACGCCTGCTACATCGAGGCCTGCGGTCTGGCGCCCTCGAATATCGCCGGCGCGCTCGGCGCGCGGGCGGGCCTGTTCGAGGCCGGCGAGGTGCGCGTGCATCCAACCGGCAAGGTCACCGTGTTCACCGGCTCGCACTCGCATGGGCAGGGCCATGAGACGACCTTCGCGCAGGTGGTGGCCGACAAGCTTGGCATCGGCATCGACGACGTCGACATACAGCATGGCGACACGGGCAAGGTCGTCTTTGGCATGGGCACCTACGGCAGTCGCTCGCTGGCGGTGGGCGGCACCGCGATCGTGAAGGCGACCGACAAGATCATCGCCAAGGGCAAGAAGATCGCCGCACACCTGCTGGAGGCGTCCGACGCCGACATCGAGTTTTCCAACGGCGAGTTCAAGGTGGCGGGTACGGACCGCAAGAAGACCTTCGCCGAGGTGGCGCTGACCGCCTACGTGCCGCACAACTATCCGCTCGACAAGCTCGAGCCGGGCCTGAACGAGAACGCGTTCTACGACCCCACCAACTTCACCTACCCGGCGGGCTCGTACGTGTGCGAGGTCGAGATCGACCCGGCCACCGGCGTCACGCGCATCGACCGCTTCACCGCGGTGGATGACTTTGGCAACGTCGTCAATCCGATGATCGTCGAGGGCCAGGTGCACGGCGGACTGGCGCAGGGCATCGGCCAGGCGCTGCTCGAAGGTTGCCAGTACAACGAGGACGGCCAGCTCGTGACCGGCACGCTGATGGACTACGCCACGCCGCGCGCCGACGATCTGCCGACGTTCGTCGTCGAGACGGCCAAGGGCACGCCGTGCACGCACAACCCGCTCGGCGTCAAGGGCTGCGGCGAGGCGGGTGCGATCGGCTCGCCCGCGGCCGTCATCAACGCGATCACCGACGCGGTCTGGCACCTGGGCATCCAGGACGTTCCAATGCCGGCTACGCCGCACACGGTGTGGAAAACGCTGAAGTCCGCCAGACACTGAAGCGCACGTCGCCCCGGCGCAGGCCGGGACCACTTGCGCAACCGCTGGAACCTGGGCCCCGGCCTGCGTCGGGGCGACAAAGCAAGAACGGGAGATCACAAGTGCATCACACCCACTATCACCGCCCGACGACGGTCGCCGACGTCGTGAAGCAACTGAGCCAGCACGGCGATGACAAGATCATCGCCGGCGGGCAGTCGATCCTGCCGTCAATGCGCCTGGGCCTGACCAGCATCGAGGGCTTCATCGACCTGAACGGCATCGCGGAGCTCAAGGGCATCAAGGCCGACGGCAGCGGCGTGCGTATCGGCGCCATGACCACGCACGCCGAGGTTGCCGCCGGCAAGGACGTCCAGGCCAAGGCGCCGGCGATCGCCTGCCTGGCGGCCGGCATCGGCGACCGGCAGGTGCGCAACCGCGGCACCATCGGCGGCTCGCTCGCCAACAGCGATCCCGCCGCCTGCTACCCAGCGGGCGCGCTGGGCATGGGCGCGACCATCCACACAAACACGCGCAGCATTGCCGCCGACGAGTTCTTCAAGGGCCTGTTCGAAACGGCGCTGAAGCCGGGCGAGATCATCACCGCCGTCACGTTCCCGGCAGTGGAGAAGGCGGCGTACATCAAGTTCAAGCAGCCGGCGTCGCGCTTCGCGATCGTGGGTGTATTCGTTGCCAAGACCGCCAGCGGTGCTCGTGTCGCGGTCACCGGCGCTGGTGCCCATGCTTTCCGCGTCAAGGCGCTGGAGGACCGGCTCAATGCCAAGTGGGCGCCGGAGAGCTGCGACGGCGTGACGATCCCCGCCGATGGCCTGAACAGCGACCTGCACGGCAGCGCCGAGTACCGCGCGCACCTGATTCCAGTGCTCGCCAAGCGCGCCGTGGCTGCGGCCGCCTAGCGGGGTCGGGATTTCGGCGCCGTCATCCGCGATGGATGGAGTCCTCTTTCCTGTAGGAACTTGCGTTGGCAGTTGCCTCGAAACCCGCTGGCAATCACACGGTCACACCGTACCTCACGGTGCGTGACGCGGTCGCCGCCGCGCAGTTCCACGATCGCGCCTTCGGCGCCGAGTTGGCGATGAAGGTGACCATGCTCGACGGCAGCCGTGCGCTCGCCGAGAGCATGATCGGCGACACCCACATCATGATGGCCGAGGAGAACCCGCAGTGGGGCAACCCGAGCCCGCAGGCCCTGGGCGGCTCGCCGGTGTCGTTCATCATCTACGTGCCGGACGTTGATGCGGCGTTCAAGCGGGCGCTGGATGCTGGCTGCACCGAGGTGCGGCCCGTGGAGAACCAGTTCTACGGCGACCGCACCGGGACGCTGAAGGACCCGTTCGGCTTCCAGTGGTCCATTGGCACGCGCATCGAGGAAGTCAGTGAGGCCGAGGGCCAGCGCCGCATGGAGGCGATGTTCGCCAAGGGCTGAGCATGCAGACCCACAGAATCCACCGCGGTCGCCTGATCGACCATGTGCACCTGATCGCGCGGGATATCGAGAAGACCAAGCGCTTTTTTGCCGCAGTGCTTGCTGCACTCGGACGCAAGATCGAGGGCGAGGGCGAGGGCGATGGCTACTTCTGGTCCGACGAGCTCTTCGTGAGCCTGGCCGACCAGCACACGCGCGGTGCGACATGCGTGCATCTTGCATTTCAGGCGGCCGATCGCGATGCCGTGCATCGTTTCCACGCCGCGGCACTCGCTGCGGGTGACACCGACAACGGTCCACCGGGCCTGCGGCTCTATCACCCCGACTGCCACGGCGCCTTCGTCATTGACCCCCGATGGCAACAACATCGAGGCCGTCTTTCACGGGCCGCACACGCGCTCGGCCGACGCGGTGGTGATTAGCTTCTGACCGCGTTAGAGCACTTGGCGTGGCGCCGCCGTGACGACGTCGCCGGAGTTGGGCATGCCGGCTGGTTCGATCAGAAGCAAGTGCGTTTCACCGTCCGCCCGAGGGCGGTGCTGCATGCCACGCGGCACGATGAATAGCTCGCCCGGGCCCAAAGTCACGGACCCATCGGGCAGATCGATCGTCAGGCGGCCCTTGAGTACGAGAAAGAAGTCGTCGCTATCAGCATGCGCGTGCCAGGAAAACTCCCCCTTCACTTTGACGACCATGACGTCGTGCCCGTTGTACTCGGCCACCGTGCGCGGGCGCCAATGGTCGCTGAAGAGGTCAAGCTTGCTTGCGAGATTGATCGGGGTAAGCATGCAAGTTGCTCCGGTTGTGACATGGAAGAGCGCAAGCGTATTGCCCCTGCCCGCGCTGGAGAGTACCGGACGAGCGCCTGCCGCAACTGACGCGCCGGCGAGCAGGTCACGCGTGCAGCGCAGGAGTCACGAATGAAAAGACCGGACGGCGCGTTCGGTGCGCTGCACTCGCAGCAAGGCTTCAGTCTTGCGGTTTGATCGACTGGGCAGGATCACCGACAGATCGTGTGCGCTTTTCGCGTACGACTCGGCAAGCGACAGCACTGGGCGCAGTGCCGGTCGGGATCCGCTTGGATGGCGTGCAGCGTGACTGAGTTCGGATGACCGGCTCCGGTGCAAGCGACTGTCGCAGGCCCGCTACCGCGCGCTCTTTGGTCACTGGTGTGCGCGCGGCGCATCGTGCCCTTCGGCGCCGGGCGCAGCTCGCCTTCGCGCTGCCGCCCGTGCTTGCCGCCTGCGGGGCGCTGAGGCCCGAGTACCGAAGCAGTCAGCAGGCCAGCAGGCCTTCCCGTGAAGCGGCGCTTGCTGATCTGGCGCGCCGGCGCCGCGTGTGCTCGGCGTCGTTTGTCTTGCTGCGTGCCGGTGAGGTGGGGCAGCCGAACTTCATCTCAGGCTGCGATCTGGCCGCGCCGCCACAGCCGGTCATCTATCAAGCCGCTTCGCTGACCAAGCCCGTGGTCGCCTACCTCGCGCTGCAACTTGTGCTCGCGGGTCGTCTCGACCTGGACGCGCCGGTCGCCCAGTATCTTTTTCAAGGAACACTGCACTTCCGCCACCCGCTCAAGCGTGGCGATCAGGACGCCAAGGACGTCGTTCCCGCGGCCCTGCTGAAGCGCATCCGCGTGGGCAGCTTGCTCAATCACACCAGTGGTCTGCCGAACTGGAGCGCCGGCAGCCTGTCGCTGCAGTTTGAGCCGGAAAGTCGCTGGAACTACTCAGGCGAAGGCTACGTTCTGTTGCAGGCCGTGCTCGAGGCGGTGACTGCGCAGCCGCTCGGCGATCTGGTGCGCGCGCAGATTTTCTTGCCGCTTGGCATGCAGGACAGCAGCTTGACCCGCCCGCGGCAGGCAGACGGTCGCCTGGCCAAGGGAAACACGTGGTTCGGATTGCGGCACGAGTCGAGCTTCGCCTATCCGCTGGCGGCAGCGTCCGTGTACACGACGGCGCCGGACTACGCCCGCTTCATGTCGGCACTTCTTGCCGACGATCGGGTGCTGGCGCTGACTCTCGCGCAACCGGTCGACGTCGACGCAAAGCTTGGATTGCAGTGGGGACAGGGCTGGGGTACCCAGGGTGGCGATGCCGGGTCAAAGCTGTGGCAATGGGGCAACAACGGCGGCTTTCGCGCCTTTGCGGCGGTGGAAGTCGGCTCGGGGAGCGGTTTCGTGATTCTGACCAATCACGATCGCGGCATGCCGCTCGCCGCCGCCCTCGCGGGCTCTGTGTTGCCGGGCGAGCCGCGGGCATTCGAGTTTTCCATGGTGCGCTGACGCGGACCTCTGGCAGGGCATCGCCGGCTCCGCTAAGGTGCGCCCATGACTGCCGCCGCCATGCCCGCCTCGATCGATGCGACCAGCGCCCTGCTGGCTGCCCAGGATTACGTTGCCGACCGTCAACTGACCACCGCGGTGTTCCTCGCGCTCAGGCTGCGGCGGCCGCTCTTTCTCGAGGGCGAGCCGGGCACCGGCAAGACCGAGATCGCCAAGGTGCTCGCCGCGGGCCTGGGTGCGGAGCTCATCCGCCTTCAGTGCTACGAGGGGCTTGACGTGGCCGGTGCGGCCTACGAGTGGAACTACGCCTCGCAGATGCTGGAGATCCGCCTGGCCGAGGCAGCCCATGAGGAGCGCGATCGCATCGCCAAGGGCTTGTTCACCGAGCGCTTTCTGATTGAACGCCCGCTGCTGCGCGCCTTGTTGCCGCAGCCGGTGCCGCCGGTGCTGCTGATTGACGAGCTCGATCGCACCGATGAGCCGTTCGAGGCCTATCTGCTCGAGGTGCTGTCGGACTTCCAGATCACGATCCCCGAATGGAGGACGGTGAAGGCCGAGGCGCCGCCCGTGGTCATCATCACGTCCAACCGCACGCGTGAGATCCACGATGCGGTCAAGCGCCGCTGCATTTACCACTGGGTCGACTACCCGAGCGCGGCGCGCGAGTTCGAGATCGTGCGGCGCAAGCTGCCTGATGCCAGGGAGGCGTTGAGCCGGCAGATCGTCGCCTTCGTGCAGCAGCTGCGCGCGATGGATCTTTACAAGCTGCCGGGCGTGGCCGAGACCATCGAGTGGTCGCGCGCGCTGCTGGCGCTCGACAGCGTGGTGCTGGAGCCGGAGACCGTGAACAACACGCTGGGCGTGCTGCTCAAGTACCAGGACGACATTGCTCGCGTGCGGGGCTCGGAAGCCGCGCGCATGGTCGAGAAGATCCGCGCCGAGGTCGCTTCCGCTTGAGGCGATCAGCCAACACGGCAGCGTGGCTGCGGCCGGGGTCCGAGTTGTCGGCCGCTCAATTGGACCCCGGCCTGCGCCGGGGCGACGGCCCAGACGGGTGAGCCTCTTGCTTGCAGCCGACACTTCACTGCCGGGCCATCTGGCTGACAACGTGGTGCACTTCGCACGTGTCCTTCGAAGGGCGGGTGTTCCCGTCGGCACCGACCGCGTGCTGCTGGCTCTGGATGCCATGAAGGTGGCTGGCGTCGCGTCGCGCACCGATCTGTACGCCACGCTGCATTGCTGCCTGATCGACCGCGCCGAGCATCGGCTGCTGTTCGACCAGGCGTTTCACATCTTCTGGAAGGACCCGGATCTGCTGGGCCAGATGATGCGCATGCTGCTGCCGCAGGTGAGCGAGAAGCAGGGCGCTCATTTGGCAAATAAGCCGCCCCCGCCGCCCGAGAACCGGCGCCTGGGCGAGGCGCTGGCCGGCGAACTCAAGCGCGAGGCTGCACCGGAGCAGCAGCGCATCGAGATCGACGCGCAACTGACCTGGAGCGATCGCGAACAGTTGCGCAAGGCGGACTTCGACACCATGACCGCGGCCGAGTGGGAGCGCGCGCGGCGGCTGCTCGCGGACCTGGAGCCCTTTTTTGCCCAGCTCGCAACGCGGCGCCATGCGCCCGCGCAGCGCGGCAGCCGGCTCGACCTGCGTGCGCTGCTGCGGCAGGCGGCACGACGCGGAGGCGACTTCGCCGACCTGCCGCGGCGGCAGCGCCGCACGCGGCCCGAGCCGCTGGTGGTGCTGCTCGACATCTCGGGCTCGATGAGCCGCTATTCGCGCATGTTCCTGCACTTCGTGCACGGCATCGCTGGCGGACGTCGCGCGGCGGACCATCGCGTGCATGCCTTCGTGTTCGGCACGCGCCTGACCAACATCACGCGCGCCCTGCGGGCGCAGGACCCGGACAGTGCGATCCGCGACGTGGTGTCCCGTGTGGACGACTGGTCCGGCGGCACCCGCATCGCGCTTGCGCTGGCCGAGTTCAACAAGCGTTGGGCGCGGCGCGTGCTCGCCGGTAGTCCGACCGTGCTGCTGGTGACCGACGGGCTCGAGCACGCCGAGCTGCAGGACCTGGCGCAGCAAACGGAGCGGCTGTCCAAATCGTGCCGGCGCCTGGTGTGGCTCAATCCCCTGTTGCGCTATGACGCCTTCGAGCCCAAGGCGCGCGGCATCAAGGCCATGCTGCCGCACGTCGACGCCTTCTTGCCGGTGCACAATGTCGAGAGCCTCGAGCAGCTGACCCGGGTCCTGCTCCTACGCACCGCCACTCGGCAACCGACACCATGGCACCGAAGGATGAACGCCGCGCGCAGCCTGGTCAGCGCAACGCTTGATCCCGATCGGTGAGCGGCGCAATTTGCCTTATCTCGCCCGCGTGAATACAGCCCACGTGAGGTCCCACATGAACGACGTCGGTGCAGACCTCTCGCATGCATGTGTCCGTGCTGGCAATCGGCCGTCCGATTCACATTACGGAGTGCGGCTGGCCCGTCCGTCAACAGCGATATGCGCTCCGCGCTGGCACCGGCGCGGACCCTGCGCGCCGGGCGCGTGCTTGTAACCGCTTCAAGAGATTGTTGCGCGCGCGCCTCGCGACGGCGTTTGTCCGGATGATCCAAGGCACTTCAGCCCTGATGCTGCCGCCGCATGTCCATACTCTCGTCGTCCCTGCGTTCCGCCCGCCACAGGGGACCTTCGATGTTCATTGCCGTCGTGGCGATGTCCGTCGCAGTGTCGTTTGCGCTCACGGCCTGCGACGGTGGCAGCTCGTCGGCGCCGCCCAGCGGGCCAACGCCGACGCCGACGCCACCTTCACCTCCACCTCCGCCGTCACTGCCACCTCCACCACCTGCCGCCGCGCCTGACCTCGCGCTGCTCGGTGCGTCTGCCGAGGGCGCGGTTGAAGAAGTGGCGCGTGCGATCGACTTCGACGGCAGTGGCGACGTGTACGTGGTGGGCTCGATGGCGCCCGGCGCGCAACTGCGCACCAGCGCAGGAGGGGCATCGCTGACCGTTGCGGGCAATGCCGGCACAGATGCCTTCGTCGCCTACTTGGACGCCGCGGGCGTGCCGCAGTGGATCCTGTCGCTGTCCGAACCGGGCACCGAGTATGCCTACGACGTGGTGGCCGACGGGGCCGATCGCGCCTGGGTGTGCGGCACGTTCAGCTCCTCGCTCGTCACGCCCGCCGGCACGCTCACCGCGGTGGCCGTTGGCGTCAATGGGTTCGCCGCGCGCGTTACGCGCACGGGCAGCGTGGAACGCTTGCTGCACATCAGCCCGGCGGCGGGCCTGATCCCCGGCCAATGCGCGACCGACTCCAACGGCCGTCTGTACGTCACCGGCTCGTACCTCGGCGCGCCGACCGTAATCGGCACCGCGCTGCCCGAGCCGCCGGCCCGGGCCACTGGTGGCTTCGTGGCGGCCTACGCCGCTGACGGCACGGCGCGTTTGGCGCGCGGCTTTGCCGGCAGCGCGGGCGTGGCGTGGCGGTCAGTGGTGATCCGGCCGAGGACGTACTCGCCATCGGTCAGTTCAGCGGCAGCGCTACCCTCGGCGGCACCTCGCTCGTCGCGGCGGCAGGCACCGGTTCGGCCTGGATTGCGCGCCTTGCCAGCACCGACGGCAGCGTGCAGTGGGCGCTGGCGCCGATGGGTGAGTCCAAGGGGCGTGGTGTGAGCGCACTGGGTGGCGATGCCGTCATTGCCGGAACGTTCCGCGGCACGCAGCAATGGAGCGGGCTTGCCCCCTTGGCGCCAGCGCGGGCGATGATTTGTTCGTCGCGCTCCTGAGCGGCGTGGGCGCGCCGGTGTGGGCGCGCGCGCTGGGCGGCAGCGGCGACGACGAGGGTGCGGAGATCGCGGTGGATGGCAGCAACCGGATCTACCTGGCGAGCGCGCTGGCCGTCGCACTGACTGCCGGTACCAGCACGCTGACCGCGCAGCGTTCGCGCGACGTTCTGCTCGCGCAGTTCAGCGAAGGGGGCACGCTGCAACGCCTGCAGCAGATTGGCGGTGCGAGCGACGACGTGGACTATGCGTTGGAAGTCTCCGGCAACGGCCGCGTGGCCTACGCCGGCGTGGGTCGCGGCACCGTCAGCGACGGCACGCGCGGCCTGACCACCGCAGGGCCTGCGACGCATTGCTCGACAAGCTCGATGCGCTGGGGGTCACGGTGAGCGCACCCCCCCCGCCGCCTGCGCCCTTGGGTGTGCAGCGGCAGGACGTCACCATCCCCCAGCAGGGCGGCAGCCTGCAGGCGCGCGTGTATGCGCCGCAACCGGCCACCGGACCGTATCCGGCCGTCAGCCTTCTGTCCGGCGGCGGCGCGCCGATCGACAGCGTTGACTGGGCCGCAGACGGCCTGGCGCGTGCGGGCGACGTGGTCATCATCACACAGCCCGCGAGCGGCGGCAGCCTCAGCGCCTACAACACCGCCGCGCGCAGTGGCATCGACTTCCTGCTCTCATCGGCCAATCCGTTTGCCGCCGCCACCCGCCCCACTGGCGTCGGCGTGGCCGGCTGGTCGCTCGGCGCGCGCGCTGTCGCGCACGCAGGAGGAAGACACGCGGGTGGCTGCGCTGGTGGCCTGGGACAACCTGGCGGTCAACGAGACCGGTGACGCAGGTTCGCCCAACAGCGTCGGCTCGGTCCCCGCGTCCACGCGCCGGCCGCGTGTGCTGGCGCTGGGGCAGGCGTCCGACTTCTGCGGCCCGCCGGGCGAGACCGCCGAGGCAAAGAAGACCGCCTATGAGGCGTGGCGCGCCGCCGGGCAGCCGGCCATGCAGGTCGTGCTGGCCGGATCCAGCCGCTTTGTGTGGGGCACGCAAGGCGTCGGCACCGCGCGGCAGGCGCAGGCGCTGTTCTACACGCAGGCCTGGTTCGATCGCTGGCTCAAGGGTGATGCCGCGGCCACGGCGCGCCTGCTGGCGCGGAAGATCGATGGCGTGGGGCTGGACCAGGTGCTGAGCACGCGCTTCCGTTCGGCGGCGGCGTTCGATGGGCGCAACTGCCCGGACCTGCGCAGCGCTCGCGGTCCCTGAGCGGACGACTGCAGTCGCTCGCCTGCGGCTGTGGGCTTGGCATGAGGTGGCTCGCGGCCCGGTTGCGCATGGCGCGCAGACGGGGGCCGGTGACCGCGTGCCGGTCGATCGGATCGAGTCCGCCCCGTGCGCGCCGTTGTTGCGCGCGCCGCCGGCACGGCTGCTCGGATCCCTCGGCGGGTCGTGTCCCGGCGTGTCGGCGTTTTACCCTAAAAACCGCGGTTGACGGCCGCAAGACGCACCAAGTCGCTGTCGCGACTGAACAATTTGAGCGGCGGTCGATCACCGGTTTGGAACTGCTCCGCAGTCGCGGGAATCACCCGGAAAGCCGCGTCAATACGCGATCTGCGCGGTTCCACAGCAATGACAACTGCGGCTTCTAGGTTTACGGACAGCGGCATCCTGCCACCGAGGCACTGCGCTTCCGAGCCGGTTCGCACCGTGGCGCTTCGACTGCTGCCCAAATCCGGGCTGCTCCGACAAGGACGCTGTTGCGCCATGTGCGGCCGCACGCCGCTGCCCATTTGCCGGTGCACAATGTCGAGAGCCTTGAGCAGCTGACCCAGGCCCTGCTCCTACGCACACACACCCGGCCACTGACATCATGGAACTTAAAGGCGAACGCATGCTTCCATCCGACCAGGCCACCGCCTGGGCCGCGCTGACCGACGTTGACCTGCTCAAGCTGTGCATCCCGGGCTGCGAGAGCATCACCGCGCTCGAGGGCAACCGCTACGAGATCATGATGACCGCCGCGGTCGGACCGGTGAAGTCGAAGTTCAAGGGCACGCTGGAGATGGCCGACGTGATGGCCCCCGGGAGCTACACGCTGAAGTTCGAGGGCAGCGGCGGCGCAGCCGGTTTTGCGCGCGGTGCCTCGCAGGTCAGGCTCACGCCGCAGGGGCCGCAGCAGACGCTGCTGACCTACGTGGCCAACGCGCAGGTCGGCGGCAAGCTGGCGCAGGTGGGCTCGCGCCTGATCGATGCGGCGGCGGGTGCGACGGCCGACAAGTTCTTCGAAGCGTTTGGCGAGCAGTTGGCTGCGCGCGCGCGCATCGCCGGGGCACCGGCCGGCGCATCGGTCCCGGCGGCACCAAAGCCCGCGAGTTTCGGCCTGTGGAGCCTGGTCAAGGCATTTTTCAAGCGATTGTTCGCAGGCAAGTGACGCGTCAGACCAGGCCGGTCAAGGACTGGATCACTGGTTGAATGAGCCGAGTCGCCGTCTCGGATAGGGCAAGCCAGGCGCCGCCACCGGCCAGCGCAGCGACCATGACCCAGCGCAGGATATCGCTACGGTTTTGAGTGGGTCGGTCGTCGCTGCCGTCGCCCTCTTGGTCTAGATCGTTTGCGCCGCTTCCTTTGGCATTCGCCGACCGGTCACGTGGCTGTATGGCCTGCCGCGATCGCGTGTGTGGCTCCATCGGAGAGGCGCTGCCGACGGTCGTCGGCGGCGCCGCCAGGGCCGCTTCAAGGCGGGCGGCCTCGGCATATGCGCGATCCGCCGCGTCGATGACCGGCCGCGGCGCGCGATGGGCCGTGAGTTCCTGCTTGAGAGCATCCCAGGCGCCTGGCGGCAACCGGCGTTCGCGGAGAAACGGTCTTGCGCCAAAAGGTGAACGGCGGCGCCGAGATGACCGGATACGCATTGGTGCGAGCGTCGCAGCGGTGTCAGCCGCTGTGGTGCGAGCCCGCCTGAGAGCATGGTCCGGGGATCGTCGGCGACAGTGGTGAGCACAGTGATGTGCATCCCGTTCATGAGATCGAGTCGAATTCGACGACTCCCATGGCGCTGCCGTTCGTTGACGATCTTGGAGC
>JADCGX010000137.1 GCA_020248785.1 Burkholderiales bacterium
TGTTCACCAGCGCGCCCGATCTGGTCGCCGCCATTGATGAATACGTTGCCCATCACAACACCAAGCCCAAGCCGTTCATCTGGACCAAGAGTGCCGCCGATATCCTGCAGAAGGTCATTCGCGCCAAGGTGCGCTTAAGTTTCTAAACAGATCGAAACACTGCACTAGCCTGTGTTGCAGTCAACTCAACGCCAGAGGCCGCCATGCTGAGTTACCGCACATTTGGATCCGCGTTGCGCTATGCCTGCGGCACGTGGGCGGCAGCCGCGCTCATGCTTGCCTTCGCGGCCGCGGGCCCTGCCTTGGCGGCCGCGCCACCGGTGCCTTATGAGCAAGCCGGATCGGTGACGGCGGCAGTGCGGGACCTGCGCTGGACCGATCTGAGCCGACAACGGACCCTGCCGCTGCGCGTGCGCATGCCGGCCGGCGACGGACCCGTGCCGGTGATTCTCTTTTCGCATGGCCTCGGCGGCTCGGTGGATGCCGGGCAGTTTTGGTCCGAGCACTGGGCAAGCCACGGCTTTGCGGTGCTTCACCTGCAACATCCGGGCAGCGATGAAAGCGCGTGGAAGGACGCCAGGCGACCAGCCCAAGCACTGCGCGAGGCGGCCAGTGCCGAGCAGTTGATGGCGCGCGCGGCCGACGTCAAGTTCGTGCTCGACGAGCTCGAACGGCGCCGCGTCGCCGCTGTCGCCGTCAGCCCCGATGACGCCTGGGTGCAACGTCTGGACCTGCAGCGCATCGGCTTGAGCGGCCACTCGTTCGGCGCAGCCACCACACAGGCCATCGCCGGGCAGTCTTATGGGCGCCGCGGCCCGGCACTGACGGACCCGCGACCGCGCGCGTTCGTCGCGTTCTCACCATCGGGGCGTGATGCCACAGCAACGCGCTTTGCGCACGTCACGAGGCCGCTTCTGGCGCTCACTGGCAGCGCGGATGGCGAAGTCGGCATGGGCCTGGGGGTGCCGCCCGCGCAGCGTCGTGCCGTCTTCGATGCATTGCCGCCCGGAGACAAGGTGCTGATCTGGCTCACCGATGCGGATCACATGATGTTCGGCGGCGGCCCGCGCCGGTCGGGCGCTGCGTGGAACACCAACCCCGGCCCCGCGCTGGACTTGCTGCACGGACGCATCGTGCGCGCCACCACGCTCGCGTTCTGGCGCGCTTACCTGCTGGACGACGCCGACGCGCGTCGCTGGCTGCTGCAACAGGCGGGCAGTTACGTGGGCCGAGCAGGTGAAGTCGTGCTCAAGTAAGTCGCAATACCTCGGGCCGTGACACAGCTTGTTACGCCGGTGACGATGGCAGTGTCGTCCACCGGCGCGGTGAAGTCGTTCTGGTCTGTATCGCGAGCCGCCACCGGACAGCGATCAAAACGGCGACCCGAGCCCAGCAACAGGAGCCTGTATGGACAGCCTCACCCCGAAAGCCCAGCGCCTGCATCCGCTGATCGCCGCGGCAGCGATATCCGTGATCGCCCTCAGCGGGGTCGACACGCTGGCCATCCTCAATAGCCGGGTCAACGCCCGCCACAGCGACCCGGCGGCCTCCGCGATGGCCTTGACCGCCACGCCCGCCGCCATCGTGGCGCCGGCGCCCGCCGCCGCGGTGGCGGCCGGACCCGCGCCCGCGCCGATCGCCCGGGCGGAACGACCCGTCGCCAAGCCCACGCCCAAGCCCAGGGCAGTCCCGGTCAGCGAAACGCCGGCCCCGGTAGCGCGGGCACCGATCGTCACGCCCCCCATTGTGGAGGCCATGCCTGTGCCGCGCAGCGTTGCGCCCCCGGTCATTGCACCCGCGCCAGTGTGCATGGAGTGCGGCACCGTGGTCGCGGTGCGAGAGATCAAAGAGCCTGGGCGTGGCAGCGGACTCGGTGCGGTGGCCGGCGCCGTGCTCGGCGGCGTGATCGGCAACCAGGTGGGCGACGGCTCAGGACGGCAGGTTGCGCGCGTGCTCGGCGCGGTGGGTGGGGCGGTGGCCGGCCATCAGGTCGAAAAGCACGCGCGGACGTCGGCGTACTACCTCGTCGACGTGCGGATGGACGACGGCAGCCTGCAGACCGTGCGCCGGGACGCGGCGCCCCTGACGCAGGCGGGCGAGCGCGTGCGCGTGCAGGGCGGCCAGTTGCGCGGCAGCGACGGCAGCACGATCGCCTCGCGCGCGGCGCCGGTCACTGAGGCGCCGATCGCAGGAGGTGCCTGAGCATCGTTGAGCTGTCGCAAACCCGATTGATCGGAACGGCGCAGCGCGCGTTCAGCGCGCGGCGCCGAGCGACTGCGCAGCAGCCACTTGCTCCCGGAGCAGTGGTTCCACCCGCGCCGTTTCGGCGCGCGAAACGGGCCAACCCTGCGTGTGCTGCTGCACCACGTCGGCCAGCGCATGGATGAAGGCCGGTGTGTCGTTCAGGCACGGGATGTAGTGATACTCGCCGCCGCCCGTGCCCTGGAATTCTTCCTTGCCCTCCTGCGCGATCTCCTCAAGCGTCTCGAGGCAATCGGCGACGAAGCCCGGGCAGATCACGTCCACCCGCTTGGTCCCGGCGCGGCCAAGCTGCTCCAGGAGCGGCGCGGTGTAGGGCTGCAGCCACTCGGCGCGCCCGAAGCGCGACTGGAAGCTCACCATGTACTCGTCCTTGGACAGGCCAAGCGAGGTGGCAAGCAGGCGGGCGGTCTTATGGCATTCGCAGTGATAGGGATCGCCCAGGTCCAGCGTGCGGCGCGGCACACCGTGAAAGCTCATCACCAGTTTGCCGCCCGCGTCCTGCGCTCGACCATGCTTCTTCCAGTACGCGAGAACGGACTGGCGCAGCGCCTCAATGTAGGCCGGATGATCATGGAAGTGCTTGACCCAGCGAACCTCCGGCACGTTGCGCGTTTGCGCAAGCACGACGTGGACGGCGTCGAATACGGTGGCCGTCGTGGTGGCCGAGTACTGCGGGTACATCGGCACGATCAGCAGCCGCTCGGCATGGCGCGCGCGCAATTCAGCCAGGGCTGCGTCGATCGATGGCTCGCCATAGCGCATCGCCAGCAGCACGTCGATATCCATGCCGCGCTCGCCCAGGTAGCCCCGCAGCAAGGCGGTTTGCCGCTCGGAGTACACCTTCAGCGGCGAGCCCGCCGGGCTCCAGATCGTTGCGTACTTGGCCGCCGACTTGCGCGGTCGGACCGTCAGGATGATGCCGTTCAAAATCGGCCACCAGATGAGCCGCGGAATCTCGACCACGCGCGGGTCGGAAAGAAACTGCTTCAGGTAGCGGCGCACCGGGCCCGCCTCCGGCGCATCCGGCGTGCCGAGGTTGACAAGCAGCACCGCAGTGCGGCGCGGCGTGTCATGCGTGAAGGACGATTCGGAAAGGAACGGCATGCGAAGCGCAGCTCGGCACGGAGGGCCCACGACAAAGGGCGCGATTGTGCTTGGTCGAGCGTGGAAATCAAGTCCGTGCGTTCCGCGACGGGTCGCGCCGTGCAATCGCGCCTTCCCCGGGGCCGGGGCATCGGCACCGTGCGAGAACGTACCGTCGTGAGACCGACGAAACACGCCGACGCGCGACCGGCGCGCAATCGACAACTTGGCCGCCCGATCCCAGCGGGGACCGACGCGTCGCACCGTCAGATGCGATGTTGACTTGCTACCCTCCGGCGCGCGTCGGCTGTGCCGGCCGTGAGCCTCAGCAACCGACCGCCTGCTGAGCCAACAGCACGATGAAGCGCGGTGCCGCCCCGGGGACGCTCAGCAGATCGAGCGACACGGCGATCGAGCCGCCATCCTTGCGACGCAGGTGGGCTGCCGCATGGCGCCCGCTGGTGCCTTCGGCGATGCGCTTGCTGCAATCGGCCATCACGCTGTCGTCTCTGCAGAGAAGCTCGAGTACCGGATGCCCACTCAACTCGGCTGGCGCGTAGCCGGTCAGTTCGAGGACGTCCTCGCTGGCCCAGGTGATGCGGCCGGCGGCATCGAGCATCAGCACGGCTTGCTGATGACGCAGCATCGCGTCGGCCAGTTGCTGGTTTTCGTGCTCGCGCGCACGCAGGCGCGCCAGGGAACTCTGCAACTGCTCAAGATCCGCCAGTTGCTCAGTGCGGTCGATCATCACGCAGGCATACTGCTGCGCGCCTCCGACCGGATCGGCCAGCGACTCGATGTGCAGGTCGCCCACCATCTGCTGGCCCCCCGCGGCGCGAAAACGCACGGCCGCGACGTCGGCATGCCCCGTGGCGCGCGCATCGAGCAGAGCCCCGCGTACCTCGGCCTGGTAGTCATCGGCGTCGATCAGGCGATGGAACAGATACCCGCGCATCATCGCGCTGGTGATGCCGAAGCCCTCCTCGGCATGTCGATTGGCCTCCAGCACCACGCCGTTGGCGTCCACCAGCAGCGCCGGCACGGGCAGATTGGAGAACAGCGCGGAGAAGCGGTCGAGCGCCTGCTGCGTCTGAGCCTGGCTGCGCAACAGTTCGTCGGCCTGCATTTGCAGTTCCATCTGGTAGATGCGCAGGTTCTCCACCAACTCGGCGAGCGTGGCATCACCGCGAGAGATCGCCTGCTCGGCCAGATCGAACTCACCGCGGCGTAGCGCGGCCATCGCGCGCAGCCGCATCTGATCGCGGGCCTCGCCCGCCCCGGCGTCGCCACCAGGCATCGCTCCGTCCGGATTGATTCGATCGTTCACGGTCGTCCTACCCTCCTCGTTCTTGTGTTCACGCCGGCGACCGGTCGTCCGACTGCAGCATGAAGGACGTGATGTTCACATGGCTCACGACGGCACCGCCGCCGGGCCAGTTGATCGGGGCGGCGTGCATCAAGAACCAGCGCTGCTCGGCGTGCGAGTGGCATGGGTACTGCAGCGTGAAGGTATTGCGTCGGCCGGCGAGAACGTCGATCAGGCCCGCCTGCGCGGCCCGCGCAAACTCATCATCGACCGGTTCGCACGCGCGCAGATAATTGGTCCCCGGGCCGGTGCGCGTGAGCTCAAGATCGCCGTTGGCCCGCGCGAAGTCGCGCCAAGCTTGGTTGACGAGCTGGATCATGCCGCCGGCATCCAGCACCGCCAGATGCTCGGGCAGCGAGTCGATCACCGCCTGCAGTCGCTGCGCGTCCTTTACCGACGACACATCGATGAAGCTCACCACCGCGCGGCGCGCGGCGTGGGCCGTCTGCGAGTACGGCTGAATGCGCGCGAGGTACCAGCGACGTTCGCGGTCGGCCACCTCGCGTTGGATTACATGCCCGTCGCGCAGCGTGCGGCGCAGATCGCTGAAGAACTCCGGGTAGTCGAGCAGGTTGGCGAAGTCCTCGATCGAGCGCCCCACGTCGGTGGTCTTGATCTTGAACAGCAGCGAGGCTTCGGGCGTGAAGCGCGACAGCTGCAGGTCCTCGTCGATGAACAAGGTGGCGATGGAGGTCGCGCGCGAGACGTTCTCAAGGTCGGCGTTGACGCGATTGAGCACGTCGACTTTCTCCTGGTACTCGGCGTTGACCGTGAACAGCTCCTCGTTGACCGACTGCAGTTCCTCGTTGGTGCTCTGCAGTTCCTCGTTGGAGGCGATCAGCTCCTCGTTGGTGGCCTGCAGTTCCTCGTTGGCGGTTTCCAGCTCCTCGATGGTTTGTTGCAAATTGGCGCGCGTGCCGGTGAGCTCACGCTCCAGCGTCTCGATGTGCGACTGGAGATCGACATTGGCGCCGGCATCGACCGCGACAGGCGCGGTCGGCACGGGCTCGAACACCAGCAGGAGGCCACCGTCGCCCTCGCCCTGCTCATTGGGCAGCGGCCGAGCCACCAGCTGCACGCGTTCGGTCGTGCCATAGGGCAGCGCGATCTCGATCACATGCGAGCGTCGCTCGGTCGGCTCGACCGGCTTACCCGGCGCCGGCGAGCGCTGCGCGACATGGATCATCGCTGCCGCGGAGGCCGCCAGCGGCTTGGGCAGCAGATTGAGCACGTCGAGGCTGGCATCGCCCTCGGGGATTTGCAGGTAGCGACGCCCCCCGCCGAACACGTGCACCAGCGACCGGTCGCGCCCGATCAGAAGCGCAGGCGGAGAAAAGTCGGACAGCAGCACCGACAGCGCGCTTTGCTGCAGCGACGCGTCGGGCCCCGCGATCCGCCGGCCCGTATAGGCGCTCAATCGCTGGCGCGCCGAGGCGGATTTTCCGCCGCCGGCGGTCGTCATCACCGCGCGGCCACGCCGCAGTGCCTTGAAAATCTTGTTCTTGGCGCTGACCGCGGCGAAGTCATCGTGCAGCGGCCCGATCGACTCGCTGGGCCCCAGAAACAAGTGGCCATCGGTGGTCAATGCATAGTGCAACCGCGAGAGCACCGCGTCCTGCGCGCGCGGCTGCAGGTAAATGAGCATGTTGCGGCAAGTGACCAGGTGCATCCGCGTGAACGGCGGATCGTCGACCAGGTTATGACGCGCGAAAATCATGTGCTGGCGCAGCTCGTTGCGCACCACGTAGCTGCCACCACGGTGCACGAAGAAGCGCTCGAGCCGCTCGGCCGACACCTCCGCCGCGATGGTCGCCGGGTACACGCCGGCGGAGGCGTGGTCGAGATACTCCTGCTCGATGTCGGTGGCGAAGATCTTCAGGCTCGGCCAGCGCTGCAGGCGCGAGAAGGCCTCGGCGAACAGGATCGCGATCGAATACGCCTCCTCGCCGGTCGAGCAGGCCGCGACCCACACGCGCAGAGGTTCATTGCTGGCCTGCGCGCCGACCAGCCGCGGCACGACCTCCTTGGCGAGGTAGTCGAAGGCCTCGGGGTCGCGAAAGAATCGCGTGACGGGGATGAGCAGCTCGCGCCGCAAGGTGGCAACCTCGTCGGGCTCCTGCTGCAGATAATTCAGGTACTCGGCAAAGCTGCGCGAGTGCCGCACCTGCATGCGCCGCTCGATGCGCCGGATCACCGTGGCCGGCTTGTACTCGCGGAAGTTGATGCCGCTGGCACTCATGAGCGACTGCAGCACCGCATCGAGCGAGGACAGGTGCAGGTCCGCCAGCGGGCTGCCGCGACGCGTACCCTCGCCGACGGCCTCGCGCTCCATCGGCGCGCTGCGCAGGTAGTCGATCAGGCGACGCGCCAGCTCCTCCGGGTTGGCGACGTCATCCACCAGTCCGGTGGCGATCGCCGATCGCGGCATGCCGTCGAACTTGGCCGAGTCGGGCGATTGCACCATCACGACGCCGCCCTCTTCGTTGACGGTCAGCGCCCCGCGCGCACCATCGGAGCCGGTACCCGAGAGCACCAGCGCGAGCGCGCGCGGGCCGAAGTTCTCGGCCATCGAGCGGAAAAAAGCGTCGATCGGCAGCGACAGACCATGCTCGGGCTTCTTCACGAGCTGAAGGCGCGCCGCATCGAGCGTCATGGTCATGCCCGGCGGGATCAGGAACACGTGATTTGCCGCCAACGGCATGCCCTGGGTGGCCACCTGCACCGGCATCTGCGTGTGCCGGGACAACAGGTTGTCCATCATGGATTTGTGATCCGGCGACAGGTGCTGAATCACGACGAAGGCGGCGCCGGAGTCCGCTGGCAGACGATCGAACAGCCGTTCGAGCGCATCGAGCCCTCCCGCAGAGGCGCCGATGGCAACGACATAGCCGTCGAATGCGGCCACTGCCGGCGCTGCCCCGCTCGAGGCGGCAGCTTCGCTGTCTGACTTTCTGGCCGAACTGGTATCCGACGAGTGGGTGCCGCGCCCCATGCATCCCTCCGATGCAGCGCGCCGCACGATCGTCATCGATCTGAGCCTTTGCGTCGTGTCGGGCTGATGCCATGAGTTTACGACGGAAAGCGGCATAGTCCGCACGCACCGTATGGTCCAATGCGCCGCCGGCCGAGCCGGCTGACCACCCTCCCTGCCGATGCGCCTGGCCATCATCGTCCCTGTCCTGAACGAGAGCGCAACCGTTGCCCAGTCACTGGCGCGCCTGGCGCCGCTGCGCGAGCGTGGTGCGCGCGTGATCGTGGTCGACGGCGGCAGTCACGATGGCACGCTCGCGGTGGCGGCGGCGCACGCCGATCGCGCCATCGTCACTTCGCGCGGACGCGCCCTGCAGATGAACGCCGGTGCACGCGACCCGGCCGCGGCCGACGTCGATGTGCTGATGTTCCTGCATGCAGACACCGCGTTGCCCGCGGAAGCGGACCGCGCCGTGTTCCGTGCGCTGTCCAACAGCCGTGCGCAGTGGGGGCGCTTTGACGTGGAGATCGTGGGCCGTTCGCCCTGGCTGCCCCTGGTCGCGTGGGCCATGAACTGGCGCTCGCGCCTGACGGGCATCTGCACCGGCGACCAGGCCATTTTCGTCACGCGCGGCGCGTTCTGCGCACTCGAGGGCTTCGCACCGATCGCGTTGATGGAAGACATCGACTTTTCCCGCCGCGCCAAACGACTGTCGCCGCCACTGGCCCTGCGCGAACGCGTACGCACCTCGGGCCGGCGCTGGGACACACAAGGCGCCTGGCGCACCATCGTGCTCATGTGGCGCCTGCGGCTGGCCTACTTCCTGGGCGCTGATCCAGACGAGCTGGCGCGCCGCTATCGGGATGCTCGATGACCGGTGTGGAAGTCGCGGTGTTTGCGCGGGCACCGGTCGCCGGCCAGGCCAAGACGCGGCTGATTCCGCTGCTCGGTGCCGCGGGCGCGGCTCACCTGCAGGCGCGCCTGCTGGCGGCCGCCGTAGCCAAGGCGGGCGCGCTGCCAGGCGCCGCCTGTTCGCTCTGGGTTGCCGGCGATGCCAACCATCCAGCGATCATCGCGGCGGCCACCCGGCATCGCGTCCCGATCGAGGCGCAGGTGGGCGACGACCTCGGTCAGCGCATGCATGGGGCCATGGTCGCGGCACTCTCGCGGCATGCGCGCTGCCTGATCATCGGCACCGACTGCCCGGCGTTGACGACCGCGCATCTGGCCGAGGCCGCCGCGGCACTACAGTCGCATGATGTCGTGCTGGGACCCGCCGAAGATGGCGGCTACGTGCTGATCGGGCTCGCGCGGCCACGACCGAATCTCTTTGAGGGCATTGCATGGGGCAGCAGCACCGTTCTTGCGGCGACACGGCAGCGCATCCGCGACGCGGCGCTGCGTCTGCACGAGCTGCCGGCGCTACCCGATCTCGACACGCCGGACGACTACCGTCACGCACAGGCGCAGGGATGGCTGCCGACCTGAAGCTCGCAACCGCCGCATGCCTGCTGCTGGTCGCCAGCGGCGCAATGGCGCAGCCACTCATGGCGTTTGCACGCGAAGGCTCACCGCCCGGACCATGGACACTGGCCACGGTCCCGAAGATCACGGCACACACGCAGTACGCCGTGGTGCAACTCGACGGCCAGCTCGTGTTGCGGATCCAGGCCAATGCGTCCTACGCCAACCTGCTGCATCCGGTCACGACCGATCTGGCCACGCGGCCGCAACTGCGCTGGCGTTGGCGCGTGGACGCGGCCACCCAATCCGGTGACGCGCGGCGCAAGGACGGCGATGACCAGCCGCTGCGCGTTTGCGTGCTGTTCGAGGTGCCCTCCGAACGCCTATCGGCCGGCGTGCGGCTGCAACTGAGCCTGGGCCGCGCGTTGTTCGACCCGCAGTTGCCGGCTGCCTCGATCTGCTACGTGTGGGATAACGCTCCGGCCGGCCTGCCGGCCGGCAGTTGGCTGCCCAACGCGCACACGGCGCGCGTGCAGATGCTGGTACTGCGCAGCCGCGCCAGCGACGCCACGCTCGGACGATGGCTCGAAGAAAGCCGCGACTTGGCCGCCGACTTCGCACGCGCCTTCCCTGCCGAAGCCGCGGGCGGCTGGCTGCCGCGGTTGGCTGCCGTCGGCGTCGCCGGTGATGGCGACAACACGGGAGCGCGCTCGGTGGCGTTCGTTCAAGCGTTGCGGCTGGAGGCACCGTGAAACGGCTGCTGCTCATCGGCGGCGGGCACGCGCACCTGGGCGTGCTGAAGTCGTTCATCGCCACGCCACCCTCGGGGGTCGAGGTCACGCTGGTCACACCGGCACCGCGCCAGATCTACTCGGGCATGGTGCCGGGCTGGATCGCCGGGCACTACACGAGCGATCAGATCGCCATCGCGCTGGCGCCGCTGGCGCAGCGCGCCGGTGTGCGCCTCGTGCTCGGTCACGTCACCCGTCTGGACCTCGCTGCGCGCGTGGCGCACGTGCTCGCGACACAGGCGGATGCAGGGCTCATCGAAATGCCCTTCGACCTGGTGTCGATCGACAGCGGACCAGTGTTCGATCCCCACGCGGTGGCCGGCAGCCGGGAGCATGGCATCGCGTTGCGCCCGCTCGAACAGTTTCTGAGTCTGTGGCCGCGTGTGCATGTGCAGATGATGGCCAATGCGATCGAGGGCGGCGAGACCTCCACGCTGAGCGTGATCGGCGGCGGCGCCGGCGGCGTGGAAGTCGCTCTTGCCGTGGCCTGGCGCGCGCACATCGCGCAGGTGCCGCTGCGGGTGCAGCTGATCGCGGGGCACGACGGCGTGATGGCCAGTTCGCCGGCCGCCGTGCGGGAGCGGGTGCGCCGCACCCTGCCCGCGCGCGGCGTGCGCGTGATCGACGACGACGCCATCGCGGTCGAGCGCGGCACCGTGGTGCTCGCGCAGGGCAATGAGGTGGTTTCAGAGGCTACGCTGCTCGTCACCGGGGCGGCCGCGGCCGACTGGCCCCGCGACTCGGGCCTGGCCGTCGACGGGCGCGGCTTTATCGGTATCAACGACCGCTTGCAGTCGCTGTCGCATCCGTTCGTGTTCGCTGCCGGCGACTGCGCCTCGATGATCGATCATCCGCGCCCGAAGTCGGGCGTGTACGCGGTGCGCGCCGGTCTGCCCTTGGCGGAAAACCTGCGGCGCGCGATTGCAGGCCGCACGCTCAAGCACTGGCGCCCGCAGCAGCGGGCGCTTTATCTGTTTTCCACCGGCCCACGCCACGCGATCGCCAGTTGGGGCACTTGGACAACCGAGGGCGACTGGGTGTGGCGCTGGAAGGACCGGATCGATCGACGCTTTGTCGCGGGCTTCTCGCCCGCGAGGGCGCGCCCCGGGTAGAAAAGCCCCGCGTGCGCAGGCTGGGCAATCGATCTATCTCGGAACGACCGCCCACCGTACCTGGCAGCCGCAGCAAGAGCGAGCCGCGCGGGAGACTCGAGACTCGGAACTCAGCTGGCCGCAAGCCGCCCCCCCCCCCCCCCGCCCAACGTTATGCTCCGGCACGGGCGACCAAGCCGCGCGCTGACGCGTGCGATGCACAGGCGCCCCCGGATGCGGGCCAAGCTTCACGCCTTTGGCCGACTTGGAATGCCAGTCATCGTTACTTGATGAAACAGGAATACAACGCGTACGCAATTCCGCGTAGCCAAACGCCCCGAAGCCGGCTACAACTTTCCTCACTAGGTTTCGAGCATGCACCATGAGCAGTTCGATCGATCTGTTTGACCTTAGGCTCTTCATCCTTGTTGCCGAGACGCGCAGCCTGACCCGCGGCGCCGACCGCGCCTGCATCTCGCTCGGCGCGGCGTCGACCCGCGTCAAGAACATGGAGCAGTCGATGGGCGTCCGCCTGCTGAACCGGACCGCCGGTGGCATGGTCATGACGCCCGCCGGAGAGGTCGTCCTTGGACACGCCCGACAGATCCATTCGCACATGGAACGGCTGAAGTGCGATCTACATGAGTTCCGGCAGGGGACGCGCGGCCGCCTCTGCATTCATCTGGACACCAGCGCCTTCGGTGAGCATCTCACGGACAGGCTCGCGGAGTTTCTTCGGCAGCACCCCGGGGTTGGCATTGAACTCAAGGAGTCGTTGAGCGACGAAGCCGCGCGCGCCGTCGCCAAGGGGCATGCGCACATTGGCGTGGTGGCTGGTGACGCTCCGACCTCGGGGCTCACGACGCAGCGCTTCGGCGTCAGCAGGTTGGCGGTGCTCGTGAGTTCGCGCTCCTCGCTCGCACATCGGTCCGAGCTTTCGTTCACCGATGTGCTGAGGCAACCCCAGGTCGCGCTGCATGAAGGCACTGTCCTGCACCGATTTCTTTCCATGCAGGCCGAGCATGCCGGCCACCGCTTCCATCCACGCGTGCATGTGGGCAGCCGCGAAGAAATCTCCAGGATGGTCGGCAAGGACGTGGGAGTGGCGGTGGTCCCCTCGAGCTCGTCAATGCCCGCTGTCTACTCGGGGGACGTGCACTGCATCCCGTTGTCGGATTCCTGGGCCCAGCGGGAGCTGCGCCTGATCATGAGCGGACAGAGCGAACAGGCATCCCTCGCGCAAAGGCTCTTCCGGCACCTCGCCGCCGTCGAGCAGCCCTTGCCGGCGCCAAAGGCTCCCGCAGCGACGGCTCGTCACGCGACATCACGCGCCCGCGAGGCGGCAGAGCAGCCGATCCAAGCGGACCGTGCTGAGCGGTCCGCGGCACGGCTGTGAACGAGCAATGAACGCAGCCTCGCCAGGAAGCGGCCGCGGCCGCGGTACCGAGCGGCGCACACGTGCGGCCTTGCGCCGTGACCGCAGCACTCAGTAAGTCGCGCGATCGAACCGCCACAATCCATGGAAACCTTCCTCGTGTCACTGGTCGCGCTGCTGGTGATCCTCGACCCGATCGGCACCGCGGCGGTGTTCGTCGGCATCACCCCGCGCGACAGCGAGGCGCGACGACGATCGCAGGCGATCCGCGCCACGCTCATCTCGGTGGTGGTGCTGACTGGTTTCGCCTTCCTTGGCGAGTTCTTGCTGCGCGCGATGGACATCACTCTGCCGGCGTTTCAGATCGCCGGCGGTTTGCTGCTGTTCGTCCTTGCCTTCGACATGGTGATGCAGCGCCCCTCGGGTTTGCGGGCGACCGAGTCCGAACGCTCGGAGGCCGAAGCGAGCGACGACGATGTGAGCGTCTTTCCTCTGGCCATCCCATTGATCGCTGGCCCCGGCGCGATGACCTCGGTCGTCCTGCTGCGCGGGCGCGCAGGCGACGATCCCGCGCAGGTGGTGGCGGTGCTTGCTGCCCTGCTGGTGGCACTGGCGATCATGCTGGCCTGCCTGCTGGCGGCCGGAACCATGACGCGCATCGTCGGCAAGACCGGCACGCATGTGATCGGACGCGTGTTGGGCGTCGTACTGGCGGCGCTGTCGGCCCAGTTGGTGATCGACGGGATTCGCGCAGGCTTCGGCTTCGCTTGAGTTGCCGCGACCGAGGGCGGCGCATGGTAATGACTCAGCGGGCGACGGCACGGATGCGCGCGTGAAATCCCGATCACTGATCCGCGGCGCGCTCGCGTTTGCCGTACTGTCGCAACTCGTGCCGACGCCGTGGGCGCATGCGGCCGATCGGCAGCATGACGCTGCGCCCCGTATCGCGCTCGCGCTGTCCGGGGGCGGCGCTCGGGGCATCGCACACGTCGGCGTGCTCAAGGTGCTCGAGGAGCTTCGCGTGCCGGTGCACTGCGTGGTCGGCACCAGCATGGGCGCCATCGTCGGCGGCACCTTCGCTGCCGGCCGCTCCACGAGCGAGATGGAAGCCATCGTCCTGGCGGCGAACTGGCCGGAGATCTTTCGCGACCGGCCACCCCGGCGCGAGATGGCGGTGCGCCGCAAGATCGATGAGTACAAGCCACTGTTCGGATTCGAGCTGGGACTGCGCGACGGCGCTCTCGTCGCGCCCAAAGGGCTGATCGCCGGGGTGTCGATCGAATCGTTCTTCCGCGAGATGGCGCAGCCGGCCGCCGACGTCAGTGACTTCGACAGGCTGCCAGTGCCCTTTCGCGCGATCGCGACCGATCTGGAGACCGGGGCGGCAGTCGTGCTTCGCAGCGGCAGCGTCGCACAGGCCATGCGCGCCAGCATGTCGGTCCCCGGCGCCATCGCGCCGGTGGAGATCGACGGCCGCCTGCTGGTCGACGGCGGGCTCGCTGACAACTTGCCCATTGTCGAGGCACGCCAACTGTGCGGCGACGTCGTCATCGCGGTCAACATCTCAACCCCACCGTTGCAGCGCGACCAGATCAGGTCGGTGACCGGCGTCACTGCCCAGGTGATCAACTTCCTGGGCCTTCACACCGTCAAGGAACGCCTGAGGACTCTGACACCGAAGGACGTCCTGATCACGCCGGACCTCGGCGACATTACGGCCACCGGCTTCGATCGGGCCCAGGACGCGATCAGGATTGGTGAAGAGGCTGCACGGCTGATGGCGCAGCAGTTGCAGCGTTACAGCCTGCCCCCGGACCAGTATGCGGCCCAGCGCGGTCGGCAGCTGGCCGCGGCGGATCCTCGCTTCACGGTCGACGAGATTCGTATCGAGGGCCTCGATCGCACCAATCCGGCCGTGGTCATGGGGCTCGTCGAGAGCCAGCCGGGCCAGATGCTGACGGAACGGATCGTGGCAACCGACCTTCGGCGCATTTTCGGCACCGGGGACTATGAGGCAATCAGCTACCGGGTCCTCGACGATGCAGATGGGCGGCGCATGATGCTCATCGAGCCGACCGAAAAGTCGATCGGCCCCGATTACGTCCGCTTCGGGCTTGCTCTGGCGACCGACTTCAGCGGCGACAACGCGTTCAACGTCAGAGGACAGCTTCGACGCACCTGGCTCAACACCCTGGGAGCGGAGTGGCTGAGCGAAGCTCAGATCGGCGCGCACACGTTCATCGCCTCCGAGTGGTATCAGCCGTTGCACGTGGAGGGTCGATGGTTCGTCGCCCCAAGCTTGTATGCAGGAGTGCGATCGCGTGGCGTGTTCGTCAACGAAGACAAGCTCGCCGACTTCCGCATCCGCATGAGCCAACTCGCTGTCGACGGCGGACTTCGCCTCGGCACGTGGGGCCAGCTGCGCGCCGGCCTGGCCGGAGCCCGGATCAACGCGCGCGTCGAGACGGGATCGCCATTGCTGCCATCGGAGCGCGACACCTCGGTCGGCCCGAGGGCAGCCATGTTCGTCGACCAGACGGACCAGGCGTGGTTTCCACGCGCCGGCTATGGGGCGATCGGGACAGCGTATCGCGCATCAACAGCCCTTGGCTCCGACAAGAGCTTCAGTCGCGTGGAACTGAGCGGGCGCGCTGCAACGAGTTGGGGCCCACACACGTTCTACCTCAGTGCCAGCGGCGGCTCTGCTGTCGGGTCGGACCTGCCGGCTTACGGGTCGTTCACGCTGGGGGGGCCGCTGCGACTGTCGGCGTACCGGGTCGACGAGCTTGCGGGCCGCGAGTATGTCTTTGGACGGCTCATGTACTACAACCGCACGCTTCGATTGCCCGAGTTGCTAGGCTACGGACTGTTTCTGGGTGGCTCGGCCGAGATCGGACGTATCACCGATCGGGCGGGCGGGCTGCCGCCGGCCGGCACGGCTTGGTCGGTCTCGGCATTTCTCGCGGCGGTGACGTTGCTCGGCCCCGGCTATGTCGGCATTGGTGCTGGCCCTGGTCGCTGGTCGCTGTATTTGCTGTTCGGCGCACCCGGCGCACCCAACTGAGCCATGCAACGTCTGCAGATCGCCGTCTACAGCACCATCCTGATCCTGATCACCGGATGGCTGCTCTACATCGGCAAGTCGATCTTCGTCCCGGTTGTGCTTGGGGCAGTCGTGGTCTACGTGATCGTGGGGCTCGCCGATTCGCTCGGCCGGCTGCCAGGCATCGGACCGCGCCTGCCAGTGCAGGCTCGCTACTTCTGCTCACTGGCCGCGATCGGCATGGCCTCTCTCGCGCTGGCCTATCTGGTGGTGGCCAACAAGCAGCACGCATTGGAGCGGGCACCGTACTTTCAGCAGTCGGTGCTCGCCCTGCTCCAGCAACTTGCTGTTTTCTTTGGCGTCGAGAAGGAGCCGACGTGGGCCAGTTTGCGGCAGGAACTGCTCGCTCACGTCAACATGCAGCGTGTACTGACCTCGATGTTCACGTCATTGGGATCGATCTTGATGAGCTTCGTTGTCGTGTTCCTGTACGCGACCTTTCTGCTGATCGAGCGCCAAACGAGCGACCAGAAGCTGGCGAATCTTGCCGACAATCCGAACCAGGTTGCGCGCATCCGTGCGGTGCTGGCGGCGATCAACCAGCGCATCGGTTCCTATCTGGCGCTCAAAACCGTCATCAGTCTGCTGCTCGGGTTGGTGAGCTACGGCGTGATGCGTCTGCTGAACCTGGACTTCGCCGCGCTGTGGGCCGTGCTGACGGTGCTCCTGAACTTCGTGCCATACGTCGGCTCGGTGCTCGGCGTGGCCTTGCCCGCGCTCATGGCAACGGTACAGTTCTCCGACCTGGGCACGGTGCTCACACTGCTCGCGTTGCTGGTGGCGGTGCACTTCGCCATCGGCAACTTTCTCGACCCGTATGTCATGGGTAATTCGCTGAACTTGAGCCCGTTCGCGATCCTGATCAGCCTGGGCGTGTGGTCCGAGCTGTGGGGCATTGCGGGTGCGTTCCTCGCGGTGCCGATCACTGCAATCCTCACGATCGTGTTCTCCGAGTTCCCTGCGACCCGGCCGCTCGCCGTCCTGCTGTCCAGGGACGGCCGCGTGTGAGCGCGGCCCGCTGCGGACGACCCGGAAGCGCCCGGACAGACATGGCAGGGCGCGTCGTCGCAAACAAGGCAACCTAGGGAAGGCGAGCAAGCCCGCGTACCGGCGCGCTACGACACATCGACAGCACGGCGCCGCGCTATCGTCGCCCCCTGCCGCAAGAGACAACTTAGGACTCGTCACCATGAACACGCGACGCACCCGCCGTGCATCCGCACCAATCCCGATCGACCTCGCGCTGCAGGGCGGCGGCGCCCATGGCGCCTTCACCTGGGGCGTGCTCGATCGTCTGCTCGAGGAGCCCGGCCTGCGCGTTGACGGCATCTCCGGCACCTCAGCGGGCGCGATGAATGCCGCCGTGCTCGCCGATGGGCTCGCCGAGTCCGGGCCCGAGGGCAGCCGCCTTGCACTCGAACGCTTTTGGCGACGCGTATCAGAGGCGGCCCTGCTCAGCCCGATGCGGCGCGGCCCACTTGAAGTCTTGACCGGCACATGGTCGCTCGACTACTCGCCGCTGTTCAACGCGGTCGAAATGGCGTCGCGCCTGATGTCGCCGTACGACCTGGGCACGATGGCCGGCAACCCGCTGCGCAAGATTCTCACCGACAGCATCGACTTCGATCGCCTGGCGCGCTCCCCGGTGCGTGTGTTCATCAACACCACCAACGTGCGAACCGGCAAGGGACGGGTGTTTCGCAACGCCGAGGTGACCGTGGATGCCCTGCTGGCCTCGGCCTGCCTGCCGACGCTGTTCCAGGCGGTGGAAATCGGCGGCGATGCCTATTGGGACGGCGGTTACAGCGGCAATCCGTCGCTGGGCCCGCTGGTGCGCGAGTGCGGGGCGAACGACCTCATACTGGTGCAGATCAATCCGATCGAGCGGCCCGGCACGCCGCGCAGCGCGCGTGAGATCCACAACCGCCTCAACGAGATCTCGTTCAACTCGCCCCTCATAAAGGAGTTGCGGATCATCGCCATCTTGCGACGCGAGATCGATCTGGCAGGCAGCGAAAGCATGCGCTGGGCGCGGATGCACATCCATCGCATCGCCAGCAGCGAGATGCTCGAGTACGGTTACTCCTCCAAGCTGATGGCCGAGTGGGCGTTCTTCGAAAGGTTGCGCGACATCGGACGACGCGCCGCCGAGTCCTTTCTCGTTGCGCATCGCGCCGACATCGGACGCCGCTCGACACTCGACCTCGATGCTCTGCTCGAAGGTGCCTAACCCGGCCGGATGCGGCCCGCGGCCGACGGCTGCGGGCCCATCGGGGCGGCGCGCAGGCGCACGCTGCGCGCCCGCGTCAGTCATGCGCCGCAGGCGACACGACGAGCGCCGCCTGCCGCCTGGCGCGCCCGCATGATGAACCCGGGATCGCATTCGTGGTCGCGTCTGGCGCCGGGCCTGCCGGCACTGCTGCGCTATGACCGGCGTGACCTGTCCCACGACTTTGCCGCAGGCGTAGCGGTCGCGGCAATGGCTATCCCCGGCAGTGTCGCGACCGCGCAGTTGGTCGGCTTTTCGCCCGTCGTCGGCCTGTATGCGAGTTCTCTGCCGCTGATCATCTATGCGCTGCTTGGAACCTCGCGCCAGTTGATGCTCGGTCCGAGCGCGGCGACCGCGGCCATCGTCGCGGCCGGCGTTGCGCCGCTTTCAGGAGGCGACCCCGAGCGCGCGCTTGCGCTGGCCATCGCGCTGACCATGATCACCGGCGTACTGCTGATCGGCGCGAGTTTCCTGCGGCTGGGCGCGATGGCCGACTTCCTGTCCAAGCCCATCCTGGTCGGGTTCATGAACGGTGTCGCGATCAACGTCGTGCTGAGCCAGATCGGGATTCTGTTCGGCTTGCGGATCGACGCCAGCGGGATCGTGCCGCGGGCCATCGAGTTCGTGGGCAAGCTTTCGCAGACGCACCTGCCGACGCTCGCCGTCGGTGTCGGGACGATGGTGCTGCTGCTGGTGCTGCCGCGCGTCGCGCCGAAGATCCCCGCATCGCTCGCCGCGATGATCGCCGCCGGCGCGGCGGTTCAGTGGCTCGACCTGGAGTCGCTCGGCGTTCGCACCATCGGCCCGGTGCAAGGCGGATTTCCGTTGCCGCGGATTCCCTATGTGCCGCTCGAACAGCTGCCGATTCTGGTCGCCGAGGCGGCGGGCCTGGCGCTCGTGCTGTTCTCGACAACGATGGTGGCCGCGCGCGCCTTTGCCGATCGCAATCGCTACGAGATCAATGCCGACCGCGAGGTTGCCGCCCTCGGCGCAGCCAATGTCGCTGCGGCGTTCGTGCAGGGCTTCGTGGTCAACGGAACGAACTCGCGCACCGCCGTGGCCGAGCTGGCCGGCGGCCGTACGCAGATGACAGGAATCTTCGCCGCTCTCGTGGTGGCGGCGATGGTGGCGTTTTTCACGTGGCCGCTGCAGTTCATCCCATCCGTGGCGCTCGCCGCGATGCTGGTGGTCGCCGGCGCGTCGCTGTTCAGTTGGAGCGGCGTGGCCTCGATCGGCCGCATCCACAAGCGCGAAGTGTGGATCGCGCTGATCGCGACCGTCGGCGTCATCGTCGTCGGCGTGATGAACGCGATCCTGCTCGCTGTCGTGCTTGCGCTGCTCAGCTTCGTGCAATTGTCGGCCCGTCCGCGGGTCGAGAGCTTGGGCAGCGTCGAAGGCCAGCCGGGCTTTCACTCGCTCGAGCGTCACGCGCAGGCTCAGACCCCGGCGGGGCTGGTGCTCTTTCGCTTCAATGGCCCGATCGTTTTTTTCAGCGCGACCCACTTCCGACGGCAGGTGCTGGCGGCAGTCGCGCACGACGACGTGCGCTGGTTCGTGCTCGATCTGGCGCCGGTCAACATGGTCGACGCCACGGGCGTGTTCACCATGAAGCAACTGTTCGACGAGCTGCGTGAACGCGGGATCGTCACGTGCGCGGTCGGCAGCGAGTCCGAGTGGACCGAGTGGGCCGCCGCGCGGGGGATGCAGGAGCGCCTGGCCAAGACGCGCTTCTTTCCAACGCTCGAAAGGGCCGTCGCCGCCTACGCGTGCGAACTCGCGGAGCGTCGCGGCCACGACGGCGGCGCGCCGTCGTCAAGCTCTGCCTGACTGCGGGGTCGTCGGGCCCCAACGGACTCGTGTGGTGTGGCCGCTCGGGCGGCCCGAAGGAGCATCTGGGACTGACGCACCTCGACGTCGGCGCGGTCACACGAGGCCGATCAGCGCTCGCCGAGCATCAGCCGGTTGGGCGTCGGCTCGCCCATCTTGCGCAGCCGGTTGCGGTCCGTGTGGTGAAAAAGCGCGTCGCGCCCGAGGATGCGCAGCACCGTGTCCTGCTCGTACGACCAGCTGCCGTCGTCGTGAATGTCGACCCGGATGGTGAACGCGAGCGTTTGCTTGGCGTGGTCGAGAAACGGGTTGGAACAGGTGCCATTGGTTGGCGAGCCGAAACGGCACTCCAGCGCGAAGGAGCGCGCGTCCGGCGCGGCATGGCCGATCGCCATCGCCACCTGGCCTCGCGGAATCGTATGCGTCTGGATGATCATGCCGGTGGCCGGCTCCCAAAGCCAGTAGCCCACCTGGTCGTGATACGTGGCCGGCCGGTCGGGCCGCAATACATGCGTCCAATAGCGCAGGCCGTACAGCAGCTGCGGGCCGTTGAGCTGCGGGTCGATAGGCTGCAGCTCGTAGCGCTCGACAAACCTCTCCGTCTTTTCGCCATCTCCACCGAGGTGAACGTCGCGGCCCTGCTCTCCCTCCCAGATGCCGGCCAGAGGCGCCAGCGGCCCGAGATTGCGCAGCGTGTCGAAGTCGACGTCGGCGGGCTCGGTGAAGATGTCGGTCGGGAAGCGATGAGGGATCATGGCAAAGATCGCTTGAACAACGCGGCTGCTCAGGGAGCGCGGCCGCCACGCAGGTGCGCGCGCAGCTTGTGCAAGCGCGCGAAGACCCAGCTGAAACGTTCGGACAGGAACCGATAGACCGAGGCGCCCACGAGCGTTCCGAGCGCGACCGAGGCAACGACGAATACGACCGTGATCATCCCCTCGACGCCGGCCGCGCGGTCGCTCAGCATGCGCGCGACGCTGAGCAGCCCAAGCGACCCGGGCACGACCAGCCAGAAGCTCGGCAGCCAGGTGACGACCGACGGCGGGCCGCCGAAACGCTGTTGGATCAGATAGCTTGCCGGCACAGCGACGGCCATTCCGAAAAAGCCGCTGATCTCGGCACCGAACACGCTCGCGGCGCCGCGCTGCGCGGCGAACGCCGCCAAGGCGACGATCAAGATCCAGCCAAGCGAATTGCGCGGTGCCGAGAAGTGCAGGAACACGCCGACGCAGAACACCAGCACGCCCGCCCACGAGGCCGACGGCAGCTTGACGAACTGCGCACTGGCGTGAAGCAGATTCTCCGGCTGCACGCCCATGAGCGCCGCGCCCGCCGCCAGCCCAAAGGCCAGCAGCACGAGCGTGACCAAGCCGGTGATAAGGCGGCTCGAACCGCTCACCATGTCACCGTAGGCGAGTTCGACCATTCCGAGCGTCAGCATGCCGCCGGGAAGGAAGGTCACCAAGGGCGGTACCAGCGCGTGCAGTGGATCGACCGGCAGGCCGCGCTCGGCGCCATAAAAGACGGCCGCGGAGACCGCGGTGGCGGCAACGACGGGCAGCGGGACGGAAAAGAGAGTCCGCTCGCGCACCGCCGCCTTCAGCAAGCCGACCATCAGGCCAAGCACGGCGGCGGCCACGATGTTCGCCACAGTGGGCATCAGCACCATGGCGACACCAACGGCCAGAATCGTGTGACCGAGCAGCGCCCCAAGGGCGCCAAAGCGCGGCGCCGCCCGCAAAATGTCGGTCAGGCAATCGAGTGCCTGGCGCGGGGTCACGCTTGCTTGCTGTGCCTGACCGCCGAGCCGATACAACTCGGCAATCTGATCCAGACGCAAAGGCTGCCTTGGGCCTTCGGCCAGCGTCACGCGCTCGGACACCTGGTCGTGGACCGTAATGAAGATCGCGGTCGGCAGCACAACCACGCGCGTCTTGCCCATGCCATAGGCCAGCGCTAAGCGGCGCAGCAGCAACTCGATCTCGGACGTCTGCTCGCCGCAGGCTAGGTACGCCTGCCCGAGCCGGAACATGAGTTCCAGCACGAGCCCCGTATCGTGCGTTGTCGGCTCGCTCATGCGGACCTGCGTGCCAGCCAGACGCGCCGTGGCCGGCGCGACCGCGACCGCCGCGGCAGCCGCAACGCCGACACCCGTAGGTGACCGTCAACGTGCGCGCCACTGGCGCGCGGTGGCGTCATGGCGCGTTGACCACGCCTAGCTGGCCGCGGCCGCCGCGCGCGACAGCAGGAACTCCGAAAGCAAGGGAACGGGCCTGCCGGTGGCACCCTTCGCGTCGCCTGAGACCGACGACGTCCCCGCGATGTCGAGGTGCGCCCACTTGTACTTGCGCGTGAAGTGCGACAAGAACAGCGCGGCGGTGACAGCGCCGGCCGGCGGGCCGCCAAGATTGCTCATGTCAGCGAAGTTGCTCTTCAACTGGCCCTGATAGTCGTCCCACAACGGCATCTGCCAGGCACGGTCGCCGGTCGCATGCCCGGCCGCCAGCAGTTCGGCCGCCAGCGCCTCGTCGTTGGCAAACAAGCCGCTTGCATGCGCTCCCAGCGCGATGACGCAGGCCCCGGTGAGCGTTGCGATGTCGATCACGCAGGCGGGCTCGAAGCGCTCGGCGTAGGTCAAGGCGTCGCACAGCACCAGACGACCCTCTGCGTCCGTGTTCAGGATCTCGATCGTGATGCCGGCCATGGAGCGCACCACGTCACCCGGGCGGCTCGCATTGCCGCCCGGCATGTTCTCCACCGCCATGACGAGCCCGACGAGGTTGATCGGCAGCCCGAGTCGCGCAACCGTGCGAAACAGCCCGAGCACGGTGCCACCACCGCACATGTCGTATTTCATCTCGTCGAGGTTGGCTCCTGGCTTCAGCGACACGCCTCCGGTGTCGAACGTCATGCCTTTGCCCACCAGCACGATGGGCTTGGACGCGCCGCCCTTCGAGTACTTCATCACGATGAACTTGCAGGGCGAATACGACGCGCGCCCCACCGACAGCGCCGATTGCATGCCGAGCGCCTCCATGTCGGCACGTTCGAGGATCTCGACTTCAAAGCCGAGTTCCTTGCCCATGGCCACCGCGGTGTCCGCCATGTAGGCCGGATTGCACACATTGCCGCCGAGGTTGCCGAGGTCTTTGGTCAGCGCCATACCCTCGGCGACCGCAAGGCCGGTACGCACGGCCTCGTCCAGTTCCGAGTTGGCGCCGCCGACCAGCAGGCTCAGCTTGCGGGCGCCACGTGGCGCCGGCGGGTTGGCGCGCGGGGCATCGAACTTGTAAGCCGCGTCGGCCAGCAACCGTGCCGACGTCTGCACCCGCCAGGCCAGCCCGCGGTTCGGCACGTCGACCTCGACCAGCGCCACGGCCGCGTCCGCGACCGGGCCGGCGGCGAGCGCGCGACCGGCCCCGCTCACGGCGTCGCGAAAGGAGCGGTCGCCAAGCGCCGTGCGCGCCCCCAGGCTCACCAGCAGCACCCGGTCGGCGCCTACGCCAGCCAGCGACGGAAACAGCAGTGTTGCCCCGGCCTTGCCGTCAAGGTCGCCCCGCGCAAGCGCCGCGCTGAGCGTGCCGCCCGCGGCGCGGTCGACCGCGTCGGCCGCGCTCGTCAAGCTGCCGTCGGCGAAAGCGCCGATCACGAGGGTGCCTGTCTTGGCGCCGGTGACGGCGGCGCCGGAAACGGAAATCTCCATCCTGCAACTCCGATCATTGGGTGAAGCCGACGCCGGCGACCCAAGGTCGCCGGCGCAGCGGGAACTAGGACGGGGATGTCATCCGATGGCAGGCTTCGTCGGCATACCGGCACGACCGAGATTCCTCATGACGGCGAGGCCGGTTTGGCGCGACGCCCGGTTCAGCCCGCTGGCGCACACGCTAGATGCCCCAGGGAAGGCCGAGCAGTTGCCAGCCGATGAGCAGCGCCAGCCACACGGCCGCAATGGCGAGCACATACGGCAACATCAGGGCGATGACGGTGCCCACACCGGCGTCCTTCACGTACTTCTGACAGAACACCACGATCATCGCGAAGTACGCGTTCAACGGTGTGACCGAATTCATCGGCGAATCGCCGACGCGGTAGGCCGCCAGCACGGCGTCGGGCGACACCCCGAGCTTCATCAGCAGGGGCACGAAGATCGGCGCGAAGATCGCCCACTTGGGCACCGCCCCGGTGATGATCAGATCGAGGATGTAAACCACGATCACGAAGCCGACCATCAGCCACACCGCGTCAAGATTGGCCTGCTGCAACACGTTGGCCAGCGAGATGGCCGCCAGCGGCGCGAGGTTGGTGTAGTTGAAGTAGGCCAGGAACTGGCTGATGATCAGCAGCAGAAAAATCAGGCCGCTCAGGCTGGCGATCGACTTCTGGATGGCGTTGATCACATCGACGGACGTCTTCATCGTCTTGGCGCCGATGCCATAGCCGATACCGGAGGCCAGGAAGACAAGCGCGATCGTCACGATCAGACTGTTCATGAACGGGGAGTTGCCGATCACCGAACCGGTCTGCGGGTTGCGCAGCGGCGCGCCGGTCGGCAGCGTCAAGGCGGCAACGAAGGCCAGCGCCAGCACCAGGCCGACGCCGGCGTACTTCAGGCCCTTGTACTCGTCGGCCGTCAGGACATTGTCGCCTTCGACTTGGTAGTCGCCCGTGTACTTGCCAAGGCGCGGCTCGACGATCCGATTGTTGACCAGCACGACCAGGGCCATCATGACGATCACCGAGGCGATCGAGAACCACAGGTTCGACAGCAAGTCGATCGACTTGCTTGGATCGATCAGATGGATTGCATCGTTGGTGATGCCGACGAGAATGCCGTCGATTGGCACGACCATCACATTGACCAGGAACACGCTCGCAACCGCCGCGAAGGCCAACGCGAGGCCGGCCAGGGGGTGGCGACCGACGCTGATGAAAGCGGCGCCCGCGAGCGGAATCAGCACAAGGTAACCCGCGTCGGCCGCGATACTGGAGACGATGCCGACGAAACACAGAATCCAGGTCAGAGCCGCCGGCGGCGACACGATCACGAGCTTGCGGATCAGCGCCTTGACCAGGCCGGAGGCCTCGGCCACTCCGACGCCCACCATGGCGACGATGATCACACCCACCGCCTGAAAGCCCATGAAGTTGCTGACGACACCGGTGAACATGAAGCGGATGCCATCAGCGGTCAGCAGGCTGCGCGCCGCGGTGGTCACGGTATCCAGCTTGTGCGTCTCGGGATTGATCACCCGGTAGGTGATGCCGACGCCCAGCAGGTAGAAAACGTGCGACAGCACGATGACCGCAGCGATCAGGATCAAGAAGATCACGACCGGATGCGGCACCTTGTTACCGACCCGCTCGACCACATCGAGCAACTTCTGCATCCCGCTCTTGGGCCCATCGCCCTGCGGCGCTTCCACGGCAGCTGTCATGACGCTTCCTCTCTCTTGTTTCGCTTGATTGCCGTTCTGACCGACCGGCTCGCTGGCTGACTGGCGACCCGCAACGCACACCCGGCGCCTTGGGCCCGGCGCGCCGCAGGTTCGATCCACGATGCGCCGCGGCCCGTTCGGCCGGAGGCAAGCACCAACGCGCCGGCAGCGCTCATGCGTGCGGTGATCCCGGCGGCGCGGGGAGTGTGCGAGCAGGCGATTGCGCACGCAATGTGCGCTTGCCAAAGGCGTCTTTCCAATATCCGAATAGGCATGCGTCTGAAAAGTCCGCAAAGTGCTTGGCGGATCGCAAGCGCGGATGACGTTGCGTGCCGGCGGCAGGCGTTCTCGTCGGTCGGCCGATGGCGATCGAAGTTCGTTGCGGCCGGCCCGCGGCGCGCGCCGAAGCTCTGGCGCCCGTGCGAGGCGGCATCGATGCGGGTTTGTCAAACGTGGAAGGGGTTGTGGTATGTCGAAGAAGCCGAAGTCGCCTGGCGTGAATCCGGTGCCCTCACTGAGCGAGGTGCGCGCCATCAAGGTCAATATCGCCCAGGACGTTCCGGATACGGCGAGCGCCGTGGGCATCGCGGTCGCCGGTCGCGGCACCGTGCCGCGGCAGCTTGGCGTGGACCGCGATGCGTTGGCTGCGGCGGGATTCGAGGGCAAGCTCGGGCAGACGTTCGTCGTTGCGCGTGACAAGCGGCGCGTGCTGATCGCAGTGGGCGTCGGCGACACGGCGCTCGACGTGGCGAGTCTGCGCAACGCGGCAGCGGCGTTCACACGCGCGGCGTCCCGCCATGCCCGTCTGGCCACCGGGCTCATCGATGCCGCGGACGGCCTCGCGCCGGCCGTCGCGGCCGAGGCCGTCACCGAGGGCGTACTCCTCGCGCGATACCGCTACGAGCAGCGCAAACACCGCAAGAGCGATGTGCCGCTGGCGGATCTCACGCTGGTCACGTCCGCAGAGCGCGCCAAGCCCGCCGCCACCGGCGTGGCGCGCGGCAAGGCCATGGCAGCGGCGGCGATGTTGGCGCGCGATCTGGCCAACGCACCCGCGCTGGAGCTGACGGCAACCCGCATCGCCGAGGTCGCCCAGGACGTCGCACGCGAGCGCGGGCTGCAGATCGAAGTGTTCGGCAAGGCGGAACTCGAGAAGCTGGGCTGCGGCGGGATGCTGGGCGTCAATGCCGGCAGCACCGAGCCGCCGCGCATGGTGAAGCTCACCTACAAGCCGAAGGCCAAGAGCAAGGGTCATCTGGCCATGGTCGGCAAGGGCCTGATGTACGACTCGGGGGGCATCAATATCAAGCCGCGCGAGGGCATGCAGTTGTTCATGAAAATGGATATGGCCGGTGCCGCGGCCGTGCTCGGCGCCATGTCCGTGCTGCGCGATCTGAACTGCCCCAGCACGGTCACCGGCTTTCTCATGTGCACGGACAACATGCCGTCGGGATCGGCGCTGAAAATGGGCGACGTGCTGACGCAGCGCAACGGCAAGACGGTCGAGATCCACAACACCGACGCCGAGGGACGGCTCATCCTCGCCGATGGTCTTTCGCTCGCGGCAGAGATGAAGCCAGATGCCGTCGTCAACATCGGCACGCTCACGGGCGCGATCCTCGCCGCCTTGGGTGAACATCTGACCGGCGTGTTTTCCAATCACGACGGCTTCGCGGCCCAGGTCAAGGCATCGGCGACGCGCGTGGACGAGAGCGTCTGGCGAATGCCGCTGGATCGCCGGTATCGTAAACAGATCGACTCGGCCATCGCCGACCTGCGCAACATGGGCGATGCGCAGCCCGGCGCGATCACGGCCGCGCTGTACCTCGAGGAATTCGTCGACGGCATCGCATGGACGCACTTCGACATTTGCGGAACGATGAAGGTGGATGCCGACGATGCATGGCGCTCCAAGGGCGCCACGGGCGTCTGCGCCCGCCTGTTGGCGGATCTCGCCGTGAACTTCGTGCCGCCATCGCACTGATCTTGTCGGCCGGTCGCGTGTGGCACGCAGCCTCGGGATCGGTCCGGATTTGCTTGTACCCGAGGCCAGTGCCCGTTGCCGGGCCTGGCCGACGCGCGTCTGTTTACGCGGAAACCTGTTCACGAGCCAACCGATAGGGTGAAGCCTTGAGCGACATCACGTTTCTTTTCCTGATCATCGCCGTCGTCATCGTGCTGTTCGTCACCGAGAAGGTGCCGGTGGTCATCGTCGCGCTCGGCACGGCACTGGCGCTGTACTTCACCGGCATCCTGGAGTTTCGTCAGGCGCTTGGCGGGCTGGGCGACCCGACCACGATTTTCATCGCCTCCTTGTTCGTCGTCAGCGCCGGCCTCGAAGTAACGGGCGTAACGGCCTGGGCCGGGCAGTTTCTGATCAACAAGGTGGGCGACAGCCGGGTGCGTCAGTTGTCCCTGATCATGCTCGCGGCGGCACTGCTGACGGCGCTGATCAGCCTGAACGGCGCCATCGCGGCCTTGCTGCCGGTCGTGGTCGTGATGGCGGTGCGCCTGTCGCAACCGCCATCGCAATTGCTCATGCCCATGGTGTTCGCTTCGCATGCCGGCTCGATCCTGGCGCTGACCGGCTCGCCGGTGAACGTACTGGTGTCCGAGAAGTCGACCGAACTGGGCAGCGGCGGCTTCGGCTTCTTCGAGTTCGCGATCGCCGGCGTGCCGCTGCTGATCGGCACGATGATCATCCTCGTGCTGCTCGGAAAGAAGCTGCTGCCCAACACGCGCGGCGCTTCGATGCCGAGCGACCTTTCGCAGCACGCGCGCACGCTGGTCGAGCAGTACCGGCTCCAGGGCAACACCTTCCAGCTGCGTGTGCGGGCCGGCTCGCCGCTGATCGGAACCATGCCCGCCGCGCTGGATCTCGGCGCCTACAGCGGCCTGAGCGTGATCGGCGCGCAAGCTGGCGACACCGGCCGGCCACTGGCCCGCGCCTTCACCGAAGGCGACGTCCTGCTGGTGCGTGGTGAAGCCGAGGCCGCGGCCAGCTTCGCGACCGACCAGCATCTGGCCTTTGGTGCCGACGACGCCGAGCGCAACATGGCCGACATGCTGTTCAACCGCTCCTCCGGCTTGGCCGAGATCGTGATCCCGCCGCGCTCGGCGATGGTGGGACGCGAGGTGTTTCCAGGCATGGTCACCGAAAGCGGGGATCTGCTCATCCTCGCGGTGCAACGGCGCGGCGAGGACCTTGGTCCGGGCAAGTCGACGCTCGAGGTCGGCGACAGCATGCTGCTGCAGGGCACCTGGAGCGCGCTCGACAAGCGCCTGGCCGACCCCGAGGTGCTGGTCGTCGATTCGCCCGACGTCGTGCGCCGTCAGGCGATCCCCATGGGCGCCGGCGCCAAGGCCGCGATTGCCATTCTTGCCGCCATGGTGCTTGCGCTGGCGCTCAACCTCGTGCCCTCGGCGATCGCCGGCCTGGTTGCGGCTGTGGCCATGGTGCTGGTCGGCGTGCTGTCGGTCGAGCAGGCATACCGCTCGATCAACTGGACAACCGTCATCCTCGTCGGGGCAATGACGCCGCTGTCGGCGGCGATGTCCGAAACCGGCGCTGCGCAACTGCTGGGCGACAAGCTGGTCAGCGTTGTCGGCGACGCCGGCCCCTATGCGCTGCTCGCCGGCCTATTCCTGCTCACCGCGGTCCTGGGACAGTTGATCAGCAACACCGCCACGGCGTTGATCATTATTCCGATCGGCGCGGCCGCCGCCCTTGAACTCGGCGTGTCGCCGCAGCCCGTGCTCATGTGCATCTGCATCGCCGCCGCAGCGTCGTTCCTCACCCCGGTGGCAACGCCCGTGAACCTGATGATCATGGGACCTGGCGGCTACAAGTTCGGTGACTACTGGAAGCTCGGCGTGTGCTGCATGGCTTGGTTCTTCGTTGTCGCCGTGCTCTTTGTGCCGATGATCTGGGGGTTCTGATCGGCGTGCGACCGGCCATTTTCCGCAGGCGCGCAAGCACTGCTTAGCGCGCGATCAGCAGCACGACCCCGATTGCGAGGGCGGCGCCCAGCAGAGCGACCCCGGCGACCGCCCAATCGCGCAAGAGCGCGTCAGCGCGCTCGATCGCCGCGCCGACGCGCGCTGCACCCCTCGCGCCGACATCGATCGCCACCGCCACATCACCGGCCGGAATCCGCGGGAGCCGCGTGTCGATGCGCGCCAATACGGCAGCCAGCAGCGCACCGATGGCCGCCGGCCAAACGCCCGCCCACAGGGCCTTAGGCGCGACAAGCTCCTCGAACGTGCCGAGCGACAGGCCTAGATAAAGCGCCCATGGCACGACCAGCGCGGCCACAGCCGTGGCCCACCAAGGCCAACGCAGACCCGCGGCGGCACGTGCTTGTGGCTGCGTCGCCGCGTTCGCCATCACGCGCCGCAGGAAGTGCAGCATCAGCAGCGTCGTGCCCACGGCAGACAGAACGGCCAAGCTGGCGACCGAGCCCCCGCCCAGCGTGCCCTTGACCGCCAGCTTGGCAACCGCACCGCCGGTGAACGGCAGCCCGCCCAGACCGACCGCGAGCAGCGTGGCCGTCACCAGCGTGGCGCGCATTCGATGCAGGGCAGTGGCGGCCACCACACCAACAAGGAGGAACATCGCGCCCTTGACGAGGATATGGTGCGAGGCATAGAACGCGGCGAGCAGCGGAGCGTCAGGATCTGCACTGACGATGCCCATCCCGATCACCGCGGCGGTGAAGCCCATTTGGCTCACGCTCGAGTAAGCCAGCACGACCTTCGGATGCGTCTGCGTGATGCCGATGGCGACCGCGTACAGCGCGCTGAACATGCCCGCGACCGCCAGCGCAACGCCCCCCGCGGCGAGGCTGGCGTCGGGCGGCACGAAGCGGATCAACCCGATGATCCCGGCCTTGACGACAACGCCGCTGAGCACGGCCGAGGCCGGCATCGGCGCTGCCGCGTGGGCCAGCGGCATCCAGACGTGTAGCGGAACGAGGCCAGCCTTCAGCCCGAATCCGATCAGCAGCAGCGCGACGATGAGCTCGCGCTGCTCGGCGTGCGGCAGCGCGGCCGCCGCCGCACCGATGAACCAACTCTGCGCCGCCTGCGCCAGCAGGACCATGGCCACCAGCACGAGGGTCTCGCCGACCAGCGCCAGGGCCAGGTAGATGGCGGCGGCGCGGCGTGCCGCCGGGCTCTCGTCCTGGAACACAAGCGCAGCCGCGCCGAGCGTCATGGCGGCGAGCATCAGGTACAGCAACGGCATGTCGGCGGCGAGGAACACGCCAAGGCATCCAAACAAGCACAGCAGCCAGGCCGCAACGAACCGGCCCTGGTTCGGCTGCTGGTTCTGGTAGGTCGCCGCGTACGCGCCCGCGGCGCTCCAAAGCAGCGAGGCCACGCCCAGCAGAAGCGCGCCAGGGCCGTCGAGGGCCAAGCGCCCCTCGTAGGCACCGGCCACCACCACGACGAACGCCGCCTCGGGGTCGAACAGCACCGCCGCCGCCAGAGCCGGCAGCGGCGCAAACACAAGCGCGCCAAGCATGCGCTCGCGCGCCGGCCGCCACGCGCACGCCAGCAGCAGCGCGAGCGGACATGCCAAGGCCGCGCCCAGCCACACCGCTGCGTCGGTCATCGCGTGCCTCCGGCCAACAGCTCACGCCCGGCGAGCACCAGTTCGAGCGGTGGCAGCGCAGCCACGCCAAGGACCGCGGAAAGCACGGCAAGCGCCAGCACAACCGCCTCGCGCGAGCGCGATACCGGCGCGACGGCCACCGCTGTCTGCGGTGTCGCCAGCGCGTACGAGAGCACCGTGAAGACGTAGGCGGCCGTGAGCATGCCGCCAACGGCGATCACCACCGCCCACCACCATTGGCCGGAGTCGAGGGCTGAGGACAGCAGCAGCCACTTGGCAAGGAAGCCGCCGGCCGGCGGCAATCCGATCAGCGCGATGCCCGACAGCGCGAAGGCCGCCACGGTCATCGGCAACGCGCGCGCCGCGCCGCGCAAATCGGCCACACGGTCATGCCCCAGCGCGGCATACAGCAGTCCCGCGGCCATGAACATCGCTGCCTTGGCGGTCGCGTGTGACACCGCCTGCAAGATGCCGCCGGCCGCGGCGGCGGCCGCGCCCCCCCGGCTCGTTGCACCAAGCGCGAGCGGAAACATCAGGAACAGATAGCCGATCTGCGCCACGGTCGAGTAGGCCACCATCAGCTTCAGCCGCGGCTGCCGCAGTGCCACCGCGCTGCCGGCAATGATCGCCACGGCGCCCAGCGCGGCCAGCAACTGCGCCGCACCGACGGTCACCACGCCGCCAAAGGCATCCAGCCAGAGCCGGATGACGATGAAGAACGAGCCCTTGATCACGAGCGCGGAAAGCAGCGCACTGGCCGCCGCGGGTGCGCCGGCATGCGCGGGCGGCAGCCAAAGGTGCAAGGGAAAGAGCGCGGTCTTGGCCAGCAGCCCGGCCGTCATGAGCGCTACCGCGGCGATGGTCGCGGTGTCCGCCCGGGCGGCAACTGCCAACGTGGCGATGTCGAGGGTGCCGTAGCCGCCGTAGATCAGCACCGCGCCCAGCAGGTACAGCACCGAGCCCGCCAGCGCATAGAGCAGATAACGCAGCGCCGCGCGCACCGTTTCGCCGGTGCCGTCGAGACACACCAGGGGGACGGCCGCGAATGCCACCAATTCGAGGGCGATGTACAGCGTGAACAGATCGCCCGCGAGGAAGGCGACCAGCAGCCCGGCCCACACGCCGAGCAGCATGATCCAGAACACGAACGGTGCGCGCGCTTCACGCGCGCCCAGCGGCGTGGCGAAGTCGGCCCGCGCAAAGCCGGCGATCGCCGCAAGCACCGCCACCGTGGCGAGCATCATGGTCAAGGACAGCCCGTCGGCGCGCAGCACGATGCCCAGCGGCGGTGCCCACCCGCCGAGCCGATACACGACGGCGTCACCCGAATCGATCATGTGCAAGGCAACGGCCATGGTCGCGATGGTGCCCAGCGCGATCGTCGTCATCGCGACACGCTGCGCATGCCTGCCGCCCAGCAGCACGGCCAGCAGCAGACCCGCGATGGGCGCGATCAAGGCAAGCACCAGCCAATGGCCGCCCAGCGAGGTCGTGTCAGGCACCGGCATCAGACGCTTGGCTCGCCACGTGCGCTGCCCGCGGACGCGGCCCCGGGCGATGCCTTGTCCTGCGCGTGCGACGGCTCCGCCCCGTCGATGCCGGCCCCTTGCGCATCGAGCGCAGCCAGTGAGGGCACCACGCTTTCGCTTTCCTGCCCCAGCCGCAGCAGCAAGGCCACCGCCAGCGCAGTCGCGGCAAAGGCGACGATGATCCCGGTGATGACCAGACCCTGCAGCACCGGGTCCCCGGACAGCCCCGCCGAAGCGCCGCGCCGCGCCACTGTCCCCGCGATCAAGAACACGCCCGCCCCGAGCAGATTGAACGACAGGATCTTGCGCAGCACGTGATGATGCGTGATCAGTCCATAGAGTCCGATGCCGCTGAGGGCTGCGCCGACCAATCCGTACCAGGTGGCGGAGTTCATGGTCAGGCCCTGCCGCCGCGCTGTGGCGGACCGGCCACGATCAGCGCGAGCGTGGCGGCGACCGTCACGATCTTCAGTGCTTCGACCCCGAGGATGATCGGCTTGGCGAGCGGCTCGGGGTAGGCCAGGAACCCCGTACCAAAGGCAAGGCCGCCGAGGCCGACGAGCACGAAGGCGGCGGGGCCCGCGACCAGCCAGAAGCGCAGCCAACGACCGTTGATGGCCGGCATGTCGGACAGGCGCGCCATGATGGCCAGCAACCACATCGCCGCGAGGATTGTGCCGCCCTGGAAAGCGCCGCCAGGCTTGTCGGCGCCAACGACCAGCAGGTAGATCGCGAACACGATGCCCACGGGCGGCAGCAGCCTGCCGTAGAACACCAGCGCGCCCTTGGGATTCGCCACGTGTCGCGGCCCGGGACGGCCGCCCCAATGGTGGTCGCGCGCGATCGACCAGACGCCGACGACAGCGAGCAGCAGCACCACTTTCTCAAGCAGCGTGTCGGTTGCGCGGAACGCCATGAGCGTGGCGGCAACCGGGTTGCCTAGTCCTGTGGCCGGCGCGCTCGCCACCGCCTCCGGCGCCAGTGTTGGCGCTGGCGTCGGCAAGGCCAGCACCGCGAACGCAAGCGCCGCCGATACAGCCGCGGCCGCCGCAAGTGCGGCCACGCGCACCGCCAAGACAGGCCGCTGGCCAATGGTCGCCGCCTCGGTCGGTCGCAGGGCAGCTGACGCGTTCAACAGCAGCAGTCCCGTCAGACCGCCACCGATGGCCGCCTCCGTGATCGCGACGTCCGGCGCCCCCTGCCGAAACCACACCAGTGCAAGCAGCAGCCCGAAGGCAACGAAACCGACAACCGCGGCGTAGGTCGTGCGCGACCGCAGCGTGAAAGCGGCGATCGCCAGCAGCAGCAGTCCGAAGCCGATATCCAGCAGCAGGCCGACCGTCGTCGCGCTCACCGCGCCTCCTCCTCGCGGCGGGCAGAGTGGCCGGCCAACTGCGCCACCGTGGCACTGGCGATCAGGATGAGCGCCCAGGCCGCCACCAGCTTGCCGGCTGCCCAGGCGTCGGGCATACGCGGCAGCAAGCCGATGACGATCAACCCGATGCCGAGGTTGTCAGCCTTGGTCAGAGCGTGCAGGCGCGTGAGCGTGTCGGGAAACCGCAGCAGCCCGACCGTGCCCGCGATGAAGAAGAAAGTGCCCGCGCCGATCAGCACCGCGCTGAAGATGTCGGTCAGGCTCATCGGCGACTCGACTCGTCAGGCGGCCCGACCGCGGCGGCGCCGTCGTCAATCGGTGGGGGTGTCTCGAGCGGCGTCCCCTTCTTGACGAACGCGATCGCCGCGAATGCAGCGAGCAAGGCAAGCGTCAGCGCAAGGTCGATCGCGGCGCTGCTGTCCGCTGCGGCGCCGAACAACAGCAGCGCCGCGATCCCTCCGGCCCCCAGCAACTGGGCCGACATGATGCGCTCCGTATCGCCAGGGCCGCGCAGCGCGCGCGCCAGGCCCGCGGCCACCGCCACCAGGATGATCGCCGCGCACGCGAGCAAAAATGCGCTCATGGCGCGAGCTCCACCTGCAGCGCGCGCGCCAGGCGCGTTTCCTCGTCGGTCAGCTGCGCCACGATCGGCTGGCCGACGTCGAGACAGTGGTAAACGACCGCGCCGTCGATCTCTCCGCAGGGCACCGTCCCCGGCAGCAGCGAGGTGTAGGCGGTGAACAGGCTGCGCGCGCTGCCCGGCGGCAATCGCGGCCGAAACGACACGAGGCCGGGATCGAGCCGCAGGCGCGGGCGAAAGGCGCGCAACGCCACATCGACTCCGGCGATCAACGACTGCCATAGGAACCGCGGCGCCATCACCCACAAGCCAGACAGCCGCAGCCCCGGTTGCCCGTCTTCGCGCAGGCGCATGCTGCACCAGGCCGCCAGGGCTGCCGCCGCCACGCCGAAGGCCAGTTGCTCAGCCCCTCCCATCAGCAAGACCCACAGGAGCAGGAAAGACAGGGTGCGCAGGACCAGGGGTCGCACGGGCTGCATGAGGGCTAGTGTCCCAACCCATGAGTTTCGAAACAACAATGGCAAGAATCGCCTCTGTTGTGCGCCACCAGTGGGCACGCCCGCCGCAATGCTTCGAGACTTATGGATCGGGACACTAGAACCGCCCGATCAAGCTCAGACCAAACAACGGCGCATTGCCGAGATCGTCTTGCCGCAACATATTGCCGAGCGGGTCCTCGACGCGCAGACGCCCGCCTGTGCTGACGCCCGCATACGCATGCGGCGTCATGGCAGACGCGAGGCTGAATGTTGCGCACAGGAACACAGGCACCAAGCGCTCCTCGCCAATGCCGTTCGCCACCGGCCCGTTGTCCGCCAGTCGAAAGCGGAACTCGCGCAGTGCTGCCCCGACCCCCAGACTCCACCCGGCATCGAACCGGTAGTCAAGTTCGAGGCCCGCTCCGCCGGTCGGCCCGCTCGGCACTGGATTGATAAGCCGCCAGCGGTCGCCTAACCGCCAGCCGACAATCAGGAACGGCACGATCGATGTTTCCTCGATCCGATTGAATGCCGCGAGGTCGAGGCCAATCCGGTTGCCATCGGGGAACAAACGGATGGCCGAGAACGTTGCCCCCCAGATGAGCGCGTCGCTGGACCGGGCGCCGTCTTCGAGGAACCAGTCCGCAGAAGGCGCCACGCCCAACATCCAAGCCTCGCCGACTGGCGCGCTCATCGGGAAAGAGGCACCGTAGCGCCGCACCTTGTTCCAAGGCGCAACCGCGTTGAACGCCACGGGCGCGGTGGACGAGTAATCGAAGTCATCGTAGGCCAGCGTGATGCCAGCCCGCGTGCCGCCGCCCAGACTCGTCGACGTGCCGACCCGCGTGATCAAAACCGTCAGACGAACGTCACCGCCGCGATCGAGATCCGCACTGCCTTGATAGATCGGCGTGATTGAAGCGAAGGAATCGAACGATCGCTCCCGCGCGAGCACCGCCTGCGAGGCGGCCGCGAGCAACGCGCAGATCGCCGCGATCAGGCGTCCGAGTCCTTGCTGTCGGGGCATGGCTTTCGCGCTGGGCTACTTCGCTGCGTTCGCCAGCGGCTGCGGCGCACGCTGGGCCGCAAGATCGACCCAACCGCCACCCATGGCCCGGTACACGCTGACAAGCTGCGTGTGGTACTGCGCGGTTGTTTGCGCGAACGCTAGTTGAGCCGAAAACAGTTCAGTTTCCGCGATCAGCACCTCGAGATAGCTGGATACCCCTTGGTCGAATCGAAGGCGCGAGATCCGGGCAAACTCGGCCAGCGCTTCGACGCGCCGCGCCTGAGCGGCGGCTTCGGCCCGCCGCTTCTCGGTGCCAGTCAAGGCGTCGTTGGTCTCGCGCAGCGCCTGCAGGATGGTCTGCTGGTAGGCGGCCAGCGCCGCGCGCTCGCCGGCCTCGGCGCCGGCGACCTGGCCCGCGATCGCACCGCCGGTGAAAACTGGGCCGCTCAGGCCGGCCGCAAGTTGCCACGCCGAAGCCGGCCCGGACAGCCAGTCGCCAAACGCAGTGCTGACCGAGCCCACCAGGCCGGTCAGGGAAATCGTCGGGAAGTACAGAGCCATGGCAGCGCCGATGTTGGCGTTGGCCGCAATCAGTTGCTGCTCCGCCTGCACGATGTCGGGGCGACGCAGCAGCAGCGAAGACGGCAGGTCGGCGGGGATCGCGGGCGCCTTTAGCTCGGCCAGGCTGCGGCCGCGCGTGATCGGCCCGGCATTGCGACCGATCAGCACAGACAGTAGATTTTCCTGGGCCGCGATCTGCTGCTCGATCAGCGGGATCGCCGCCTGCGCCTGCTCGAACTGCGACTTGACCTGCGACAGCTCCGACATCGACACCGAGCCCGCGTCGTAGCGCAACTGGAAGATGCGCACCGATTCAGCGAAGTTGTCGGACGTCGAACGGGCGATCTGCAATTGCTCGTCGAACGAGCGAAGCGTGATGTAGGTACCGGCCACGCTCGCCACCAGCGACAGCACCACCCCGTTGCGCGCCTGCTGGCTCGCATAGACCTGTGCCTGCGCGGCCTCGGACAGTCTCTGCACGCGGCCGAACAGGTCGGCCTGCCAGGAAGCGGACAAGGCGCCCTGATACAGCGAGAAGTACGGATCGGCCCCAGGGGGCAATGGCGGCTGCCCGATGCGGCTGGCGCGACTGCGCGACGCGTCGATGCCGTAGCCCACTTGCGGATAGAACTGCGAGCGAGTGACCTGCAGCGCGGCGACGAACTGATCGACACGGGCCGCCGCGATCCGCACGTCGCGGTTGTCGCGCAACGCGGTGTCGATCAGCTCGTCCAGAACGGGGTCGCCAAACTGCTGCCACCATGCCGTGTTGGCGACCTCGCTGGCGCCGGCCGCGCTCGTTCGCCACGCGTTTGGAACCTCGACGGTGGGCTTCTTGTAATCCGGACCGACCGCGCAACCGGCCAGCAGCAGCGCTGCGCTGACGAACCAAGCACGCTTCATCGCCAGAAACTCCTTGCGTTGTTGCCGCGCTCGTCCGCGCAGGCGCCCCGGCCCGGGCCGCGCGCACCGGCCGCGCGTGCCGCTGCCAGGTCCGGATCGCGCTCGCGACATGGCGCGGGCGCCATCGCGTCCACCGGTGGGCGCGGGTCGTCAATGCGGCAGGCCGTCGACATGCGAGCGGCTGGAACAGAACGCGCGGCAGCCATGCTCAGCTTGCCGCAGGCGCGGGCGCCTGCTCTGTGCGACTTGGCTTGCCACCGAACACCGCGACGTACAGCGTGGGCAGGAACACCAGCGTCAGCAGCGTGGCGATCATCAGGCCACCCATGATGGCGAACGCCATCGGCCCCCAGAAAACGGTCGGCGCGATCGGGATCAGGCCGAGCACGGTCGAAAAAGCCGTCAGCGACATCGGCCGCAGCCGCGAGCTGGCCGCGGAGACCGCGGCGTCCCAGACGCTCTTGCCCTCGGCTCGGTCGGCTTCGATCTGCACGATCAAAATGACGGCGTTCTTCGCCACCATGCCGATCAGCGAGAGGATGCCGAGGATCGCCACGAAGCCGAGCGGGCGGTCGAACACCAGCAAGGCCAGCACGACGCCGATGAGAGACAAGGGCAGGATCGCCAGGATGATGCCCAGCTTGCGGAAGCTCTGCAGCTGGAACATGAGGACAGTGATCATCAGCAGCAGCATCAGCGGGACGACGGCAAATACCGAGGCCTGCGAGACCGCACTCTCTTCGGCAATGCCGCCGACATGGATGCGATAGCCCTTGGGCAGCGCGGCGTTCAGCTCGTTGATGCGCGGCAGAAGCTCGGCAACCACAGTGGCTGGCAGCGTGCCGGAAACGACATCGGCGCGCACCGTCAGCGTCGGCGTGCGGTCGCGGCGCCAGATGATCGGATACTCCTGGTCGTAGTCGATCACCGCAAGCTGCCCCAGCGCCACAGTGCGGCCGCCGGGAATCGATATCTGCAACTGGCGCAGGGTCTCGACTTGACTGCGCTCGTCCGCGACGGCGCGGGCGACGACCGGAATCAGATAGATGTCGTCGCGCATCTGCGTCAAGGTGGTGCCCGAGGTCGAAGCATTCATCTTGGCCGCGAGATCGGCGGAGCTGAGTCCAAGCAGGCGCGCCTGATCCTGGTCGACCTGCACGCGGATCTTGCGGGCCGGCTCCATCCAGTCAAAGTTGATGTGACGCGCCCCGGAGCTGCTGGCCACGACCTGAGCCACTTGCTGTGCGATCCTGGCGACCTCGTCCGGGTCGGGCCCGGCCACGCGGTACTGGATGGGCCAACCCACGGGCGGACCGAGTTCGAGGGGCGACACCCGCGCGACCACGTGCGGAAACTCCTCGGCGAGCAGCGTCTCCAGCTTCAACCGCAGCCGCTCGCGGGCCGCGAGGTCCTTGGCCACCACGACGGCCTGCCCGAAGAACTCGTTCTGCAGTTGTACGTTGAGCGGCAGGTAGAAGCGGATCGCGCCACGTCCGACGTAGCTGCTCCAGTGGTCGACGTCCGGGTCCTTGGCCAGCGCCTCCTCCAGCCGCTTGACGGTGTCTTCGGTGGCGAAGATCGACGCATTTTGTCGCAGCGTGAGATCCACCAATAGCTCGGGGCGGTCCGAGGCCGGGAAAAACTGCTGCGGGACGAAGCGCACGCCGTACACCGCCGCGACGAAAGCGGCCGCCGTCACGCCGATGGTCAGCCAGCGCGCGTGCATCGCGGCCGACAGGAACTTGCTGTACCCGATCATGAGCTTGGACGGCTTGTCGGGGTCGCCCTTGGGCGGCTTCAGCAGGCCGATGCCGATCACCGGCGCGAAAATGACCGCCACCAACCACGACGTGATGAGCGCGATCGCGACCACCGCGAAAATCGAGAACGTGTATTCGCCCGCTGAACTCTGGGCAAAGCCGATCGGAACGAAGCCGGCGATGGTGATCAGCGTGCCCGCGAGCATCGGCGCCGCCAGCGTCTGGTACGCGAAGGTGGCGGCCCGCTCCTTCGTGTCGCCCGCCGCCAGCCTGCGCAGCATGGCGTCGACGGTGGTCATCGCGTCATCCACGAGCAGCGTGAGGGCGATGATCAGCGCGCCCAGCGAAATGCGGTGCAAGTCGATGGCGAACACTTCCATCACCGCGAACACGATGGCGAGCGTCAGCGGAATCGCCAGCGCCACCACCGCGCCCGGACGCACGCCCAGGGCGACGAAGCTCGCACCGAGGATGATGAGGATGGCCTGCCAAAGCGAGGTCATGAAGTCGTCGATGGCGACGTCGACGGTGACGGCCTGGTCTGACACCAGCGTCGGCTCGATGCCGACCGGCAGGTCGGCACGGATCTCGTCCATGGCCGCCGTGATGTTTTTCCCGAGCGCGAGAATGTCGCCGCCGTCGCGCATGGCGATCGCCAGTCCGATGGCGGGCTTGCCGTTGACCCGGAACATCGGCTGCGGCGGGTCAACGGTGCCACGTCGAACGTCCGCGATGTCAGACAGGCGCAACATGCGGCCGTTGATCGAGAAGTTGACGGCCTTCAGATCCTCTTCGGAGTCGAACCCGCCACTGACACGAAGAAAGACGCGCTCCTGTGGCGTGTGCAGCACGCCCGCGGGCCGCACGATGTTCTGCGCCTGCAGCGAGGCCACCAGCGCCGGGTACGACAGGCCGAGGCCCGCCAGCTTGGCCGTCGAGAACTCCAGGTAGATGCGTTCGTCCTGCGCGCCCAGGATCTCGATCTTCGAGACGTCGGGCGCCGCGAGCAACCGTGAGCGCACCTTCTCCACGTGGTCGCGCAGCTCGCGCTGCGAAAAGCCGTCCGACGTGAAGCCGTAGATGATGCCGAACGTGTCCCCGAAGTCGTCGTTGAATCCCGGTCCGATCACGCCCTGCGGCAGCGTGATGCGCATGTCGCCGATGTTCTTGCGGACCTGGTACCAGATATCTGGCACATCCTCCGGCGGCGTCGACTGCTTCAACTCGACGAAAATTGTCGTGAAGCCCGCCGTGCTGTAGCTGCGGACGCGGTCCAGCTGACGCGTCTCCTGCAGCGTCCGCTCGATTCGCTCGGTGACCTGCAGCAGGGTGTCCTCCAGCGAGGCGCCGGGCCAGGCAGCGAACACGACCATCGTGCGAAACGTGAACGCCGGGTCCTCGCCGCGGCCGAGCCGCAAGAAGGACAAGGAGCCGGCGATCACCGCCGCCAGCATGAAGTAGACGATGAGCGAGCGACGCTTGATCGCCCACTCGGACAGGTTCGGGCCGATCACTGCTTGCTCCCCCCGGTGGCCGCCGCCGTCTGGGCGAGCAGCCGGACCTTCTGGCCGGGCCGCAGCGCCTGCACGCCCGCGGTCACGACGAGGTCACCGGGGGCGAGGCCGGAAGCAACGACCACCTGCGACGCGTCGACGGTCGCGATTTCGACGGGGCGCGCCGACACCGTCATTGCCTTCGGGTCGACCAGCCAGACTGAAGGCTTGCGCTCGGATCGCACGAGGGCCGAGGAAGGAATCGAGATCTGGGCCACGCCGGGCAGCACCATCGAGCCGACCACGGTCGCGCCCAGACGCATGCCTGGTGGCGGATCTGCAAGCGCGACCCGCACACGGAAGGTCCCCGTGACGGGATCGGCACGTGGGGCGACCTCGCGAACGCGTCCGGTCGCCGTCACGCTTCGGTCGGTGGCAAGGGCAACAGTGATCTTCGGGTTGCGCGGCGCGACATCGCGCACGCGGCCCGAAACATCGAACACCGCGTCACGGCCGCCTTGCTTGGCGATCTGCACGACCATCCGCCCGGCGCCCACGACCTCGCCCGGCTCGGCACCGGTTGCGGTCACGATCCCCTCCGCATCAGAGACGAGGCGGGTGTAACTGAGCCTATTCTGGGACTGTGTCAGCTGCGACTGCGCGGTCTCGACACCGGCCTCGGCGCTGCGCAACGCTGCCTCCGCCTGCTCGAAGATCGCGCGCGCCGTCGCGCGCTCGGCGACCAGACCTTTTTGCCGCGCGTAGTTGCTGCGCGCCTCGTCAAGGCGCGCACGGGCTGCGTTCAACTGTGCCTGCGCCGCCTGCACTGCGCTCTGCTCGTTCGCGGGGTCGAGGCGGGCAAGCAGCTGCCCGGGGCGCACCAAGTCACCAACGCTGACGGCACGGTCGACCAGGCGCCCGTCGATACGGAACGCCTGGTTCGCCTCTGTCTGCGCCTGCACCGTGCCGCTGAACGAGATCTCGTTGCGCCCATCGAGCTTGCCGACCGTGATCGTTCGCACCGGGCGCACCTCGGGCGCCGGGGGCTCTGCCGCACGCTGGCAGGACGAAAGCAACGCCACGCCACACACGGCGACCGATAAGGTCGCGAAAGTCGCACCGCGAAACATGGAGGGGCAATTGACCATGGCGCTTGGAAGTCCGTGAACGTTGGAAGACGAACGAGGCTGGGCGGACGGCTCCGGCCCAGATGGCCCGCCGACTATAGCTAGCGCTGAACGACAATTCTCTTGCTCAAGCCAACTGGGCACTGCCTATCTGCCGAAGCGGCCTTCTCGGCAATCGAACAGCAGCGGCGGCTCACCGCCTACTCTATCGCGCAAGCCACTGCATCGAAGGCAATTCTCGGCAGCGCGATGCTCATGGAAACAAGACTCGTGATGCGGTTTCCCTCCCGCAGATTTCTCTTCGTTTTCTGCGGCCTGCATGCGGCCGCGCTCTGCGCACAGCCCGCTTCGCCCAGCGAATGTCACGCCATTGACGACGCGGCGCGACGCCTTGCCTGTTATGACCGTGTGACGCAAATGCCGGCGATGCCGCCGGCCCAGCGCGAGGGCCCCGTCGTGCCCTCACCCGTCGCGCAGCCGGCGACACCGGTACCGCCGGGGGCGCGACAGAGCTCGCCGCTTGCCGAGTCCTGGGCCACTCACCCCGAGTCGGCCCGCTACACGCTGCAATTCCACGAACCTAACTACATCCTTTTCGCCCGCCACACAAACAGCGTCAACAGTCAGGTCTACGCACCAGTTTTCACCGCCGCCGGCGTTCCCGAACAGATCGACGCCACGGAAGCCAAGTTCCAGCTCAGCGGCAAGCTCAGGGTGTGGACGACGGACGATCGACGCTGGGGCGCTTGGGTTGCCTATACGCAACAGAGCAATTGGCAGGTCTACAACTCGGACATCTCGCGGCCCTTCCGGGAAACGAACTACGCGCCTGAAGTCCTCTTGAGCTGGGACCCGGACATCTCCTTCGGCGGTTGGCGCTGGGGTCTTGCCAACCTGGGCCTGGTCCATCAATCAAACGGGCGAACCGATGTGATTTCTCGCAGTTGGGATCGGTTGTATGCCCAGTTCGCCGTGGAGAACGGCAAGAACGGCAATCTCGCGCTCTACGCGAAGGCGTGGTATCGCTTTCCCACAGACGCGGCCAAGGATGACAATCCGGACATCACGGACTACCTCGGCCATGCGCAGTTCAATGCCGTCTACCGTTGGCGTGAGCACAGCATCACGGGCATGCTGCGCGGAAACCTGCGCACCGGCAAGGGCGCGTTGCAGGTCGGTTACTTCAGTCCGAGGCTGCTCGGCCCGCTGCGCGGCTACGTTCAGGCCTTCTCAGGCTACGGCGAGAGCATGATCGACTACAACTGGCGTCAGACAACCCTTGGCATCGGCGTCGCTCTGAACGACGGGCTCTAATGGCACAATGCCAGCGCTGGTCAGCTCTTCTTCGACAAGAAATTCGGGGCCACGAACACTCTCCTTTGGAGCTAAAGATGAACAAGCGTCCTGCACTCACGGTGATCATCGCTGCGGCGGCAGCGATGCTGTCCATGGATGTCGCGGCCCAGGTGCGCGTGCAGTACGGCCGGATCACGAACGTACAGGCAACAACCGTCACCGACGCATCGTCGCGTGCGGTCGGCACATTGGTCGGCGGCGGCATCGGCCTCGCGACCGGGAGCGGGCAGTCCGGCAGCAACAGGGCGCTTCGCGGACTCGGTGGCGCAGCCGCAGGGCGCGCCTTGGGCAACATGGCAGGAAGCTCGCAGGCCTTCGAGTACACGGTTCTCGTGGACGGCACGCAAACGGTTCGGATCGTGTCCGACCAGGCTGGCAAACGCATCGGCGACTGTGTCGCGGTCGAGCAAGGCCAGTTCGCGAACATCCGTCTGGTACCCGACAGCCGCTGTGCTCCTCCACGCGCGGCGGCTCCCGCGCCGGCGGCCAAGGCAGCGCCGCCACCCGCGCCGGTGCCGGCAGATGCAGAGCAAGCCTCCGCCTGCGACCAGGCGAAGAGCCAAGTGCTGGCCGCCACAACCGATGACGAGTTCGCCATAGCCGAGCGTCGGATGCGTCTGCTGTGTGGTACCTGATCACCTATCACTGATCAACCGATCACCTGAGCACCGGGGCCCTGTTTTGCGCCAGACCGGTCCCGTAAGCAACCGCCATCTTGAGGGCGGCGACACAGCGCCGGGCACAGCCACACCAGGCGTCGAACCCGTGCTCGGCGATGAAGAATTCATGCGACGGTCTTCATCTCTGCGCCGTTGGTCGTGGCCGGCGGCGCGAGCCACCGCAACCGCGCGGTGCTCGTCAGTTGCAAGCCGCGGCATGGTCATCACGCGCTTCCGTCGTTCCCGCGGACGGTCGCGCACTGGGCAGCGAACAGTGGCGGCAATCGAGGCCGTGTTGGCAGCACGCCACGACGACCCCTGGTGCGCGCCAAGCGAGCGGCCGATGAGAGCGAGCCACTGGCGCGGACAGGCTCAGGTGCGCTGCGAGTCCGGGCTTGCCGTCTCGGCGTTTGCGCATGGTTTTCGCGCATCGACAGCCGGAAAACAGTGTCGTACGCTTGCCCCCGCTTTCGCTTAAGTTCTCGTGAGCCCTCTGGTTAGTCCCCGCGCCCACCCACAAGGTAGTGCCTCTGAACAACCCCCAGGTATACGGTTCTTGAACGTCTGCACGCTACGCGCCGCCTTCATCTATCACCGCGGCCGCGGTACCACTGTTTAACTCATCACTTTCAAGGAACGTCCATGCCGCAAGGTACCGTCAAATGGTTCAACGACGCCAAAGGCTTCGGCTTCATCAAGCCCGATGATGGTGGCGCTGACCTGTTTGCCCACTTCTCGGAAATCCAGAGCAAGGGTTTTCGCTCGCTGCAGGAGAACCAGCGGGTCGAGTACGTCGTGACCCAGGGCAAAAAGGGTCCGCAGGCGTCCCAGATCAAGCCGATCTAGTCGCCCCGCTCTCCCCCTGAAAAGCCGCAGCACTGGTTGCGGCTTTTTTTGCCCAGCTCGCAGCGCCTTCGGCCTGCATCTCCGATCCGGACCGGCGGGCAGGCCCTGGTCGCTGCCATGACCCGCGGCGGCGACTCCGAGTGACGCATCGCTAGACTGCGCGCCAACTGCCTGCGGCCCACCTTGCCTCGCTTGCGCTTTCGCGCTTCCCTGCCCTCGCTAGTGCCGACGCTGCTCGCCGCGGCGCTCGGGCTCGCTCACGCGCTGTCCTTCGCGCCATGGAACCTGCCCTGGCTGCAAGTGCTAGCGCTGGCCGGTCTGTTCGCCCTGGCGCCCCACGCGCGTTCCATTTGGCACGCGGCGCTGCTCGGCTTTGCCTTTGGCCTCGGCTGGTTTGGCCTGGGTGTGTCGTGGGTCTACATCAGCATGCACACCTACGGCGGCATGCCGGCGCTCCTGGCGGGGCTGGCCACGGCCACATTTTGTGCCTTCCTCGCAATCTACCCGGCGCTCGCCTTGGCGCTTGCGCACCGGGTCGCGCTGCCCGCCCGGCTTGCGCTTGCACTGCCAGCCCTATGGACCGGCAGCGAGTGGCTCCGCGGTTGGCTCTTCACCGGCTTTCCGTGGTTGGCAAGCGGCTACGCGCACAGTGACGGGCCACTGGCCGGGCTCGCTCCCGTGTTGGGCGTCTACGGGGCCACGCTCGCCGCGGCACTGCTCGCGGGTGCGCTGGCCCTGGCCCTGCATCTGCGCGCCGCGCGGCGAGCCGTCGTCCTGGCCGGGCTTGGCGCGCTGCTGTTGCTGGCCGCCGGTCAAGTCCTGCGCGGCGTGCAATGGACGCAGCCCGATGGCGCACCGATCAGCGTGCGCCTGGTGCAGGGAAACATGCCACAGGACATGAAGTTCTCCGAGCAGGGGCTGCAGCGCGCCGTCGAGGTGCATTCGCGGCTGCTGGACGGCCCGCGCGTGGACCTGGCGGTGCTGCCCGAGTCGGTGTTTCCCATCCCGCTGAACTACCTGCCGGATCATGTGACGCAGACACTGCTTGGCTTCGTGCGCGGCCAAGACAGCGCGCTGGTCTTCGGCGTCTTCATCGAGGATCCGCCGGGCAGCTACTACAACAGCGCCGTAGGACTGCGGCCGGACGCAGGCACGGCCGGCGCCCCGCCCTTGCAGCGCTACAGCAAGCGCCACCTGGTGCCCTTTGGCGAGTTCATTCCCTGGGGCTTCCGCTGGTTCGTCGACTTGATGCGGATGCCCATTGGCGATCAGCGGCGCGGCGCGCCCTATCAGGGGCCGATGGACCTCGCGGGCCAGCGCATTGCAGTGAACATCTGCTACGAGGACCTGTTTGGCCGCGAGATCATCAGTGCCTGGCAGGTACCGGATCGTGCGCCCACCCTGCTTCTCAACATCTCCAACCTGGCGTGGTTCGATGACTCGATCGCGCTCGACCAGCACCTGCAGATCTCGCGACTGCGCGCGCTTGAGACTGGACGGCCGATGCTGCGCGCCACCAACACGGGCGCGACGGCGGTGATCGATGCACGCGGCGCCGTGACGCAGGTGCTGCCCTATCGCACCGAAGGCGCGCTGAACGCCGAGGTCACGGGGTACGCCGGCACCACGCCCTACGTCCGCTGGGGCGACTGGCCGGCGTTGATCGCCACTGGCCTGGTGTTGCTTGCGGGTCTCTTGCTTGGGCGGCGGCGCTAGCCGCTTGGGCGCCAGTCGCTGGCTGCCGCCACCGCCGGCGACCAACAGCGCGGACCGCGCGATCAAGCGCAGCGGATGGATCACGTGCGGGGTAGGCCCGTGACATGCTGCTCACCACGGCACGCACCGTACCCGCACGACGGGGCCGGCGCGAGGGAGGGCACTTACAATTCGCCGCTTTCCGCGCGCTCTGGGGAGCCCCTGATGCGCACTGCACCGGCCGGACCATGATCAGCTTCCAAGAAACAATTCTTCGCCTGCAAAGTTACTGGAACAAGCAGGGCTGTGCGCTGCTGCAACCGATCGACATGGAGGTTGGCGCCGGCACCTCGCACACGGCCACGTTCCTGCGCGCGCTCGGGCCCGAACCCTGGAAGGCGGCGTACGTGCAACCGAGCCGGCGTCCCAAGGACGGCCGCTATGGCGAGAACCCCAATCGCCTGCAGCACTACTACCAGTACCAGGTGGTGCTGAAGCCCGCGCCGGCCAACATCCTCGATCTGTATCTCGGCTCGCTGGAGGAACTCGGCTTCGATCTGCGGAAAAACGACGTGCGCTTTGTCGAGGACGATTGGGAGAACCCGACGCTTGGCTGCTGGGGCCTGGGTTGGGAGGTGTGGCTCAACGGCATGGAGGTGACGCAGTTCACCTACTTCCAGCAGGTGGGCGGCATCGACTGCCGGCCGATCACCGGTGAGATCACCTACGGCCTGGAGCGCCTGGCGATGTACATGCAGGGTGTGGAAAGCGTGTATGGGCTGCAATGGGCGCCGGGCCTCAGCTACGGCGACGTGTATCACCAGAACGAGGTCGAGCAGAGCACCTACAACTTCCAGCACAGCGACGTCGAATTCCTGCTGCAGGCATTCTCCGCGCATGAGAAGCAGAGCAAGTACCTGATGGAGCAGCAACTGGCACTGCCCGCGTACGAGCAACTGCTCAAGTGCGGGCACACCTTCAACCTGCTGGATGCGCGCGGCGCCATTTCCGTGACCGAGCGCGCCGCCTACATCGGGCGCATCCGCAACCTGGCGCGGGCGGTGGCACAAAGCTACGTCGACAGCCGGGCGCGGCTGGGCTTTCCGATGGCGCCAAAGGCCTGGGCGGATGAGGTCATCGCACAACTGGAAGACAAGCGCGACGAGAAGAAGCAGAAGAAGGCCGCCTGATGAGCACGACCAAGAACTTGCTGGTGGAACTGCAGGTCGAGGAGCTGCCGCCCAAGGCATTGAAGAAACTCGGCGAGGCGTTCGGCGCCGAGCTGGTCGCGGGCCTGCGCCCTGCCCGCTTGCTGACTGAGACGAGCGTCCTCACGACCTTTGCGACACCACGCCGGCTGGCGGCGCATGTCACGCAGGTGGCAGCGGCCACGCCGCCCGAAGCGCGGCGCGAAAAGCTGGTGCCCGCCAACGTGGGCATCGGCAAGGACGGCGGCAAGACGCCCGCCTTGCAGAAGAAGCTGGAGGCACTGGGGGCCGGTGCCACCGAGTTGGGCGCGCTGGAGCGCAGCTCCGACGGCAAACAAGAAATGCTGTACCTGGCGTTCATCGCGCCTGCGCGGCCGCTCGCTGGCGAACTGCAGGCTGCGCTGGACCGCGCGCTGAGCAAGCTGCCAATCCCGAAGGTGATGAGCTACCAGCTCGCCGACGGCTGGAGCAACGTGCACTTCGTGCGTCCCGCGCATGCGCTGGTCGCCCTGCATGGTGCAGAGGTCGTGCCCGTGAACGCGCTCGGGCTACAGGCGGGTCGCGAGACGGTGGGGCATCGCTTCGAAGCCAAGGCAAGCCCGCTGGCGATCCGCGATGCCGACAGCTACGCGCAGCAACTGGCCGACGAAGGCGCGGTCATCGCGAGCTTCGCCGAGCGCCGCGCCGAGATCACACGCCAGCTGCAGGCGGCGGCAGCGAGTGCGGGACTCAAGCCGATCGACGACGACGCGCTGCTCGACGAGGTCACTGCGCTGGTCGAGCGCCCCAATGTGCTTTGCTGTCAGTTCGAGCCGGAGTACCTCGACGTTCCGCAGGAGTGCCTCATCCTCACGATGAAGGCCAACCAGAAGTACTTCCCGCTGCTCGATGCGGCCGGCAAGCTCACCAACAGGTTTTTGATCGTCAGCAACATCCGCCCGGCCGATCCGCGCGCGGTGATCGAGGGTAACGAGCGCGTGGTAAGACCGCGGCTGGCCGATGCCAAGTTCTTCTTCGACCAGGATCGCAGGAGCACGCTTGAGTCGCGCGTCGACGGCCTGCGCAGCGTCGTTTACCACGCCAAGCTGGGCTCGCAGCTCGACCGGGTGGAGCGCCTGACCAGCATCGCGGTTGAGATCGCACGCGAGCTGCAAGCCGACGTCACCCACGTCGAGCGCGCCGCGCGCCTGGCCAAGGCGGACCTGCGCACGCTCATGGTGGGCGAGTTCCCCGAGCTTCAGGGGGTCATGGGCACGTACTACGCGCGCCACGATGGCGAGGCGGCCGATGTGGCCGCGGCGATCGAGGAGCACTATCGCCCGCGCTTCGCGGGTGATGCCCTGCCCACCAGCCGTGTGGGTATCTGCGTGGCGTTGGCGGATAAGCTCGAGACCCTGGCTGGCCTCTTCTCTGTGGGTGAGCGCCCGACGGGCGAAAAGGACCCGTACGCCTTGAGACGCCACGCTCTTGGCGTCATTCGAATACTGATCGACAGCGCGCTGCCCGTCTCACTGTTACGTTTAGTCGGCTCTGCCTGCGCCCGCTTCGAAAGCGATGTCCAAACGGACGTAGTCTTCTTCATCCACGACCGACTTCGCGTTCTGTTGAAGGATCGGGGGTGGACTGCGGAAGAGATCGAAGCGGTCCTCGCCAAGAATCACATTCGGCTCGACGTGCTGCCACGCCTGCTTGCGGCTGTGCGTGCGTTCGGCTCGCTGCCTGAGGCAGGAAGCTTGGCGGTTGCAAACAAGCGCATCGTCAACATCCTTAACAGATCGGGCGGATCGAACGTCGCACTTGATCCTTCGCAGCTGTCCGAGCAAGCAGAAAAAGCGCTTTACGTGGCACTGACTAACCTCCGTCCAACGGTGGATCGTCTCTTTCGCGCTGGCGACTACACGGAGGCGCTCAAGTCGCTCGCGCCGCTGAAGCTGCCGGTCGACGAGTTCTTCGACGATGTCATGGTCAATGTTGATGACGAGAGGTTGCGTGCCAACCGCCTGGCGCTATTGGCCGATCTCCAGGTGCTGATGAACCGGGTGGCTGACCTGTCGCTGCTAGCGGCGGGCTAAGGGCCGCGATCCGAGGACGGAGCGACCATGCTGTTCCGGCTGCGCGCGATCCTGTTCGTGCTGGTGATGACCTTGATCGTCGTGCCATGGTGCGCGGTGGTGGTCGGGAGTGTCGTCACGCCGCAGCCGTTTCGCTACAAGCTGGCCGCCCTGTGGACGCGCTGGGCGATGTATCTGGCGCGGGCGCTGTGTGGCGTGACCTGGAAGGTCAAGGGCTGGGAGAACCTGCCCAAGGGCCCGGCGATCCTGCTGCCCAAGCACCAGTCCACCTGGGAGACGTTTTGGCTGCCCAGCTTCATGCCGCAACGCCTGTCCTTCGTCTACAAGCGCGAGTTGCATCTCATCCCTTTCTTCGGCTGGGGCATGGCCGTGCTGGGCATGATCAACATCGACCGCAACAAGGGTCAGGACGCGTTTCAGCAGGTCGTGAAAAGCGGCACCGAGCACCTGCGCGACGGCTGGTGGATCGTGATCTTCCCCGAGGGCACGCGCACCGCGCCGGGCTCGACCAAGCGCTACAAGACGGGCGGCGCACGGCTGGCGGTGGCCACTCGCACCCCGGTCGTTCCCATCGCGGTCAACTCCGGCGAGTGCTGGCCGCGCGGCGTGCTCATCCGGCGGTCGGGCGAGATCACCGTGAGCATCGGACCCGCCATCCCGGTGGAAGGCCGCAGTGTCGAAGAGGTGAATGCGGCCGTAGAATCGTGGATCGAAACGGAGATGCGGACCCTGGCGCCGCATCGCTACACCGCACCGTACGCACCACTGCGCGACAGCGTGGCGGCCAGCGCGGGTTGAGGTGTCAAAGTCTCTGCCAGTACAGCTTGCAAGGCATGGCTTGAAGCGATCCGCCGCGAACCTGGACGCAAAACAGCTCGACCTGGCCCTCTTCACTGAAGAAGCGCGCCCGGCCGCCCCGCCCCCCGCAAAGACTGACCCCAACGTCAACGCCGGCGAACAGCGCCGTCCCGTGCTGCTCGCCGGCGAGGTGCACCACTACCGCCTGCGCCGCGCCAAGCGCCGCACGATCGGTTTTTCGATCGACGAAGCCGGCCTCACCGTCAGCGCACCGCGCTGGGTGCGCCTGGCAGAGATCGAGGCGGCCATCGTGGAAAAGGAGCGCTGGATCCGCACCAAGCTCAACGAGTGGCGCGACTGGCGCAGCAAGCGCAACCTGCCGCGCGTGCACTACGCCGACGGCGGCACGCTCCCTTATCTTGGCCAGCCGGTCACGCTGCGCCTGCATGCGGAGCAAAAGATCACCGGGCTCGTGGACGAGGGCAGTGCCCGCCTGCTGTGCCTGGCCCTGCCGCCCGAGTCCACCGAGGCGCAGATCAAGGACGCGGTGCAGGCCTGGCTGCAGACCCAGGCGCGTCGCGTGCTGGACGAGCGGCTACGCCTGCTCGCCGAGCGCAGCGGTCTGAGCTACAAGAGCTGGACCTTGTCATCGGCGCGTGGCCAGTGGGGTTCGTGCACGCACGACGGCCGCATCCGGCTCAATTGGCGGCTCATCCACTTCGCGCTGCCGGTGATCGACTACGTCGTCGCCCACGAACTGGCACACGTGCGCGAGATGAACCACGGTCCGCGCTTTTGGACCGCTGTCGGCCAACTGCTGCCCGGCTTCGAAGCCGCGCGCGACGAGATCAAGGGTGTGGATCTGGCGAGCTTGTAGCGGTCTCAGGATCACAAGCGCCGCAGTCCCTCTTTACCCTTGGTCCTCGCATCCACCGGACGCTCCCGCAAAACCTTGCGGAGCCGGCACGCGCGTGCGCTTTGAAGCGTCGCGCGCAGGGCTGCGACGCGGCAGGCGCGCCCACTCATCGGGCACGGCCGGCCAGTGCAGAAGGACTCGCAAGGCTCAAAGGTCGACCCACCGCAGAGACTGTCGCAGCCGAACGCCGGAAAGATTCCAGCCTTGTTCCATCGCCCGCCGCCAGCATCCCGGAGTCGCGGTGCGCCGCACTGAACCTGCGCGCAGGGAACGCGGCAACACCGCATTTAAAATGCGCGCCCACAACATGCCAAGAGCGTCCCTCCTATGCGCATCCTCCACACCATGCTTCGCGTCGGCGATCTACAACGGTCGATCGACTTCTACACGCAGGTCATGGGCATGCAGTTACTGCGCACCACGGATCGGCCTGAGCAGAAGTACTCCCTGGCGTTCATCGGCTACGGCGACGAGTCGAAGGGCGCAGTGCTGGAGCTCACCTACAACTACGGGGTCGAGAAGTACGACCTCGGCACGGCGTTTGGTCACATCGCCATCGCCGTCGACGATGCCTACGCGGCCTGCGAGCGCATCAAGGCCGCGGGCGGCACGGTGACGCGCGCGGCCGGGCCGGTGCAGGGTGGCAGCACCGTCATCGCCTTCGTGCAGGACCCGGATGGCTACAAGATCGAGCTGATCCAGACCAAAGCGCCGCAGGCGCGCTGAGAGTAACCATGGACCGTCGCGGTTTTCATCGCAGTGTTCTTTCCACCGCCGGCTTGCTGGCTTGCTCGCAGGCGCGGGCGCTGAGGCTGGCGCCTCCGCCGCTGTTCCCGCCAGGCACAGCGCAGGACACCTACTTCGGCACGGTCGTGCCCGATCCGTACCGCGCGCTCGAGGACGTCAAGAACCCGCAGGTCGCGGCCTGGATGAAGGCGCAGAGCGACTATGCGCGCGCGCGGCTGGACGCCCTGCCCGGCCGCGATGCCCTGCTGGCACGGATCAGCATGTATGACGATGCCGTGGCCGCGCGGGTCGTCCAGCCGCAGCGGCGGCCCGGCGACCTGTACTTCTACGAGCGGCGCGGCGCGAAAGACAACCAGTTCAAGCTGTACGTGCGCCGCGGCGTCCAGGGCAAGGAGCGGCTGCTGGTCGATCCCGAGACGCCGCAGAAGCAAACTGGCACGCCGCACGCCATTAACTACTACACGCCGTCGTTCAGCGGGCGCTATGTCGCCTATGGCCTGTCGGCCGGCGGCTCCGAGGATGCGGAGCTGTACGTCATCGAGACCGCCACCGGCAAGCGCGTGGCCGGCCCAATCTCGCGCGCGCAGTTCGGCGGTATCGCCTGGCTGCCCGACGACTCGGGATTCTTCTTCGCTCGGCTTCAAGAGATGAGGCCGGGCATGGCGCCGGTCGAGAAGTTTCAGAACACCCGCACGGTGCTCGTGCGCATCGGCACTGACGTCGAGCAGGCACCCGTGGTCTTCACGGCCGCGCAGGGGGTGGGCCTGAACGCCGCGCAGGACTCCCCCTTTACCTTTCCGGTCTATGGCACCACATGGGCGGCCACACGCATCTATCACGGCACCGACAATGAGGCGTCGCTGTACATCGCCCCACTGGCCGACGTGCTGGCAGGCAAAGCGCAGTGGCGGCGCGTGTTCGACCAGAGCGAGGCCGTGGTGGACATGGCGTTCGTCGACGAACGCTTGTTCGCGCTGACCCACAAGAACGCCGCGCGCTACAAGCTGGTCGAGACCTCGCTCACGCAGCCCGACTTTGCGCGCGCCAGGGACGTCATCCCGCAGTCCCGTGGCGTGCTGACCGCCGTGACGCGTGCCAGCGATGGGCTGTATGTCACGCGGCGCGATGGCGCCGTGACGCAGTTGCTGCGCGTCCAACTGTCACCGACGCCCGCGGTCGAGACGATCAAGCTGCCGCTCGAGGGCAGCGCGGCGCTGAGCGGCACCGACCATCGCCTGCCCGGCGCGTTGGTGACGCTGCAATCCTGGACGCGCGGTGCGCAGATCTACCTCGCGCAAGGCCAGCGGGTCACCAACACCAAGCTCCAGCCCCTGGGCAAGTACGACGCGCTCGCGGACTATGTCAGCACCGAGGTGCTGGTGCGCAGTCATGATGGCGCGCAGGTGCCGCTGTCGATCCTGCACAAGAAGGGGCTGAAGCTCGACGGCAGCAATCCGACCCTGCTCTGGGGCTACGCCAGCTACGGCATCACCGAGGAACCGTGGTTCTCCGCCTGGCGTCTGGCCTGGCTGGAGCGCGGCGGCGTGTTTGCGGTGGCCAACCCGCGCGGCTCGGGCGCGTTCGGGCAAGACTGGTACAGGGCGGGCTTTCAGGCGACCAAGCCCAACACCTGGAAGGACTTCATTGCCGCTGCCGAGTATCTGGTGGCACAGAAGTACACCGCAGCAGCGCGACTTGGGATCTGGGGCGGCAGCGCCGGCGGCATCCTGGTGGGCCGGGCGATGACCGAGCGGCCCGACCTCTTCGCTGCCGTGGTCCCGGCGGTCGGCGTGCTCGACACGGTGCGGGCAGAGCTCACGCCCAACGGTGTGCCCAACATCCCGGAGTTCGGCACCCACAAGACCGAGGCAGGCTTCCGCGCGCTGCTGGCGATGAGCACCTATGGCGCCGTCAAGGACGGGGTGCGTTACCCCGCCGTGCTGCTCACCCATGGTGTGAATGACCCGCGCGTGGAGGTGTGGCAGAGCACCAAGACCGCGGCGCGGCTGCAGGCGGCTGTCGCCAGCGTGCCGGACGCACGCCCCGTGCTGCTGCGACTGGACTACAGCGCCGGGCACGGCGTGGGCGACACCAAGGCGCAGCGGCAGGCCGAACGCGCGGACGTGCTGGCATTCCTGCTGTGGCAATTTGGGGTGAGCAAATGACGGCGCGCGGCTTTTCCCTGCGTGGCACGCTAGCCGCATTGGTGCTGCTCCCCAGCGTCGCGCTTGCCCAGGTACCCGTGCCCGGGCAGTACGCGCGAATCGACGGCAACGTGACGCACCGCCTCGATCTGCGCGCTGACGGCACCGCCAGCGCCATCAGCACGACGGCCGATGGCATGACGCTGGCAAACACCCGCTTCGAGTGGCGGGTGGAAGAAAACCGGCTGGTGCAGAGCCGGGTCTTGCTGCGCGACGGCGCGGGGGAGTACCGCGCCACCCGCGGCGACACCGTGCTCGAACTGCGCAACGTCACCGTAGACGGCTTCGAGACGCGCGCGCGCGAGGATCTGCCCTGGTTCAGATGGCAGCGCCAGACACCGGATCAGCCGCAACGGCAGGACGCGAAAAAGTAGCCAGTCGCCCGACCTGCCGCGCAAGCGCGACGAAGGCCGCGACCGGCAGTTGCTCGGCGCGCGCCCCGGCATCAACGCCGGCCGCTTCGATCGCCCGCTCATCCAGCAAGGCCGCAAGCGCGTTGCGCAGGGTCTTGCGGCGCTGGGTGAAGGCCGCCGTGACGACCCGTGCGAACTGCGTGCCGTCCACGGCCTCCAGTGCCTCTGCCGGCCGTGGGCGCAGCCGCACGATGGCCGACTGCACTTGCGGCGCGGGTGAGAACGCGCCTGCGGGCACGATGAACAGCCGCGTGACCTCATAGCGTTGCTGCAGCATCACCGACAGCCGTCCGTAGTCCTTGCCTCCGGGCTGCGCGGCCATGCGATCGACCACCTCCTTTTGCAGCATGAAGTGCTGCGACTCAATGTGTCCGGCGATCGGCAGCAGGGCGAACAGCAACGGCGTGGAGATGTGATACGGCAGGTTGCCGACGATCTTCAGCGGCCGCGCGTCGCTCGCGGCGAAGGCGGCCCAGTCGAACGCGAGCGCGTCGCCCTCGACCAGCGTGAGCTGTGACGGCGTGTAGCGCGCGCGCAGCCGCCCGGCCAGATCCCGATCGATCTCGACGCAGGTCAGGTGCCCGGCCGCCGCGACCAGCGGGTCCGTCAGCGCGCCGAGTCCGGGTCCGATCTCGACGACACGATCGCCGGGCTGTGCGGCGACCGCCGCCACGATGCGCACGATGTAGTGCGCGTCATGCAGGAAGTTCTGGGAGAAGCGCTTGCGGGCGCGGTGGCCGTGCATCGTCGGCATCGAGGATCGAGAAGTTGGATCGGCGCACCTTGGACTGCGCCGTCGATCCGGAATCCTAAGCGGTGAGTTCCTCGGCCAGGCGCAGCGCAGCGATCATGCTGCCGGCGTCCGCGCGGCCGGTGCCAGCAAGATCCAAGGCGGTGCCATGGTCGACCGAGGTGCGTACGAACGGCAGGCCGAGCGTGACGTTGACACCATGACCGAAGCTCGCATGCTTGAGCACGGGCAGCCCCTGGTCGTGATACATGGCCAGCACCGCATCGAAGCGCGCCAATTGCGCCGGCACGAAGAGCGTGTCGGCCGGTAATGGCCCCAGTGCATTGATGCCGCGCGCGCGCGCCGCCGCCACCGCGGGCGCGATGACCTCGATCTCCTCGCGCCCAAGGTCGCCGCTTTCGCCTGCGTGGGGGTTGAGGCCGGCCACCCCGATGCGTGGCGCCGGCAGCGCGAACTTGCTGCGCAAACCATGGTGCAGAACATCGAGCGTGGCAGCCAGTGACGCCGGTGTGATGGCGGTGGGCACCGCGGCCAGCGGCAGATGCGTGGTGGCCAGCGCCACGCGCAGCCCGCCCCCAACCAGCAACATCACCACGTGCGCCGCGCCGCTGCGCTCGGCCAGATACTCGGTATGGCCGGAAAACGGCGTTACGGTCGCCCGGCCGGCGTTGATCACGCTCTTTTGCAGCGGCGCGGTCACCATGGCGCGGTACTGGCCCGTGCCACACCCCTCAATGGCGCGATCGAGCGTCTGGATCACATAGGCCGCGTTGCGTGCGTCGAGCCGACCCGGCAAACAGGGCGCGGCGAGCGGCACGTGTGCGAGCTGCACGCGCGGCAACGGCCAACCGACGCCAATGGCAACTGCGGTGGTTTCGAGCAGGGCGGCGTCACCGATGAGCACCACGGGCGTGTCGCACTGCGCCGCGGCACGCAGCGCAATCTCCGGGCCGATGCCCGCAGGTTCACCGGTGGTCAGGGCGATCATGTTTGGAGATCGGCTATCGGTGATCCGCTACCGGTGATCGGTCGTCAGCCAGGCAAGGCAGGACAAGCTCAATGTTGCGAGCCTGGACGTGACCTTGCGACGCATCCGGAAGTCATCGATGACCGAGCATAGATCGATGAACGCCGAACCCCGGCTTCAATCGTCCAGCCGCAACTCCACATAGGTCCGATCGCGCAGTTGACGCACCCACTCCTGGAACGCCTCCTCGGCCTTGCGATCGCGCAGCGCTTGACGCGCCGCCTGGCGATTTCGCTCCACCGGAGACTCCTCGACCCGCCGCTCCATCACCTGGATGAGGTGAAAGCCAAAGGGCGACTGCACGGGCTCGCTGACCTCGCCAGGTTGCAATGACGTCATCGCCTTTTCGAACTCGGGCACCGTGTCGCCCGGGTAGATCCAGCCCAGTTCGCCGCCGCGCGTGCTGCTGGCGTCGACCGAATGCAGGCGCGCCAGCTGGCCGAAGTCCTGCCCGCCCTTGACGATGCGCTCGCGCAGTTCGACCAGGCGCCGCCTCACCTCGGGCTCGGGCGTGAGATCGGACACGCGCAACAAGATATGGCGCACACGGGTCTGCTGCACTGGCCCGGTCGCCAGGCGCGCATCCACCGCGCTGCGGCGACCCACGAGCTTCAACACATGAAGGCCGCCGGGGCTGCGAACCACCGGCGCGATCTCGCCGGGCTTGAGCCCCTTCACCGCGTCGATGAACAGCGTGGGCAGGCGCTCTGCGGTACGCCAGCCCAATTCGCCTCCCTGCAGTGCCTCGGCGCCCGCGGAGAAGCTGGCCGCCAGGCGGGCGAAGTCGGCCCCGCCGCGCGCCTGTGTCGCCAGGTCTTCGGCGCGCGCGCGCAACTCCTCGATACGGCGCGTGTCGGCGTTGTCCGGCACGCGCAGCAGGATCTGCGCGATGTTGAACTCCACTGCATCGGCCGCGACCCCGGCCTGCTCGGCGATGAAGTTGTCCACCTCGGCCTCGGAGATCTGGATGCGGTTGTCGACTTCGCGGTCACGCAGTCGCGAGGTCAAAATGTCCTCGCGCACATCTTCGCGAAACCGCGCGAACGTCACGCCATCTTGCTCCAGGCGCGCGCGAAACTGCGGCAGCGACATGTTGTTCTGCTCGGCGATCCGCGCAATGGCGGCATTCACGGTCTGGTCGTCCACGCGCACGCCCGTTTCGCGCGCCTGCTGCACCTGGGCCCGGTCGATGATCATGCGTTCGAGCACCTGCCGCTTCAGCACATCCGGCGGCGGCAGCGGGATGTTCTGGCGCCGCAGTTGCCCCTCCGCGACCCGGGTGCGCAGGTGCAGCTCGTTGAGCGTGATGACTTCCTCGTTGACCACGGCCACCACGCGATCGAGCGTGCGCTCGCCAGCCTCGGTCGGCGGCGTGGCGGGCGTGGCCGGGCGCAAGCGCGGCGACTGGGCCTGCCCGATGAGCGGCAGGGCCAGCAGGGCACAGAGCAACCGAGGCGCGCTGGCGCGCGCAAGACGGAACAACAGGTTCATTCGCGGGCGATGACGTGAGGACGCTTGGTCGTGGACACTACTCGTAAACGTCGTAGCGCCCCGGTTGGCGCGGGGGCGGATTGATCAGCTGGTATCCCGGGATGTTACGCCGGAGCTGGTCGACGGGACTGGTGCCGAAACTGCCCAGACCGTTCAGTTCAATGGCAAAGAACACTGCCGTGGTGGTGTTGTCGCCACTGGTCACGAAGCGCTGGGCGGCCACGCGCAGCGCCCAGCAGTCGGCCTTGTACTCCAGCCCGCCGAGCACCTCGACCCATTTGTTGTCGCGCTGGGAGTAGTTGAAGCGTCCCACACCGTACCAGCGGTTGGTGATCGGCCATTGCACGCCGAAATCGGTCTGCTGCAACTCGTTGAGCTTGTAGCGGTAGGCCAGGCTGAGCACCGAGGCGGGCCGCGGCTGATAACGCACACCCGCGGTGGCTCGCACCACCTGATCCTGCGAGGTCGAGTGCTGCATGGCGAAGTCGACCAGCCAGTTGCGCGTGACCAGCCCATTGAGCGCCACCAAGAGGTCGCTCGACCGCGCCTCGCGCAACCCGACTCCGCCGGGCAGGGCCACGCGCTGCGAGTCGAAGTAAAAGCGTTGCCCAACGGCAGCCCGCAGGCGCTCCACGCCGGTCCCGGCGTCCTGGATCCGCGAGACCAGCGCAGCGGTGAGCTGATTGGCCTCCGCGATGCGATCGCCGCCCACGAAGATGTTCTCATTGAACAGTTGCGCGAAGTTGAAATCCGCCAGGGCGCTGTCGAAGTTGGGCAGATCGTTTTGCTCCCGGAACGGAACATTGGCGTAGTACAGCCGTGGCTCGAGGGTCTGCACCGCGCGGCGCGAGGCCAGACTGGTCTCGCGTTCGAACACGAGACCGGCATCCAACGAGGCGATCGGCAGATCGCGGCTGCGCTGCCGGGCACCGGGTTGCAGCACAGGGTCGAGGTCGTACTGCGTGGAATGCCACTGCAGGCGCGGGACGATGAACCAACCCGGCGCGGTCACCGGATAAGCCATGCTGGGGTTCACGATCACACGCGTGCCGTTTTCGAGCCGCGGGTGCTCAAAGAGCGTGGCGTCAGCGCTGATCGCGAGGTCCAAGCCGTTCCAGTCGAGCCGGCTGGCGCCCAGGGTGACCTGCGGCACCCGCTCGTACGGCTTCGCGGTCGGATCCTGCAAAGTCTGGTTCTTGGTGACACGCACGGCCGTGTTCCAGTATGTCTGCGCGTAGCTCACGAAGCCGTCCTGCGGCAGGACAATGGTCGAGCCCGCGACGATGTCCTTGCCGAAGTCGACGAAGTAAAGATCATCGGAGGCGCGGTTGTAGTTGATGCCGGCCCCCAGGCCGCTGCGCCCTTGCCACTGGTGCTGGGTAGAAATCAAGTCGCGCGTGCGGCCGGTCTCGCGGTCGTTGCCGATCACGTTGTACTGGACCAGACCACGGAAGGTCGGCTCAAGGTAGCGAAACTGGTTTTGCAGCAGCACACCGCGCTTGCTCATGATGCGCGGCTCGACAGTCGCATCGCGATTGGGCGCGATGTCGAAGTAGTACGGGATCGACGCTTCCCAGCCAACCTTGGAGTTCACGCCAAAGCTGGGCGTGATGAATCCACTGCGCCGCCGATCGCCGAGCGGAAAGTCGAAGACCGGCGAGTAGAAAATCGGCACGTCCTTGAAGTACAGCGTCGCATTGCGCGCGCTGCCTTTCTGGTCGACGCGGTCCAGGTCCATGCGCTCGGCGCGTACCCACCAGGCACGATCCTCCGGCGTGCACGTCGTGTACTCGGCCCCAAACATCCGCGTGAGCTCGGGCCCAAGGAACTCGAGCCTGTCGGCCGTGCCGCTGGCTCCCCGCGGGGCGTAGGTGAAGCTGGCCTCCGGCATCGAGCCCGTCTGGGCCTCCAGCCGGTAGTCCAGCGCGGGCCCGGTGAACAAGGCGCCGTCGCGAAACACCCGCGCGTTGCCGCGCACACGCAGCAGATCGGCGGCGTAGTCGTACAGGATGCGGTCACCTCGCAACACGGCGCCGTTGGCGCGCACCTCGGCATCGCCCTTCATCTCGAGTTCATCGAGCATGTCGCCGCTGATGCTGCGCGCTCGCACGAAGGCCGTGCCCTGGGGGTTGCCGGGCGCACGTGACGCACCCAAAACGCGTTCGAGTCGCAGCACCGGCGCATCGGACGCAGCGCTTGCCGCGCCCTGTGCGTTTGCTGGCGCAGCGGCCCCGAATGCAAGAGCAGCCACCACCGCGGTCGTCACGGGCAGCAGGCGATGGACCGGGCGGCGATGCAGGCTCAAGGTGGAGGCAAAGATGGACCGGTGACGACAGCCAGTGCGCGTTGCCCGCGCGATCGCATGCACGGTCCTCGTGTCCCAATTGGACCGCGCGCCATGCCACGACGCGCACGGCAGCGTGCTCGGAATGACGCGTGGCATTATAGGTTTGGTATCCGACTCGCTCGTGCGCACAGGCGGCATTACCCTCGACACCGCGCGCCGAACCTCACCTGCGCCCAGTCGTCCGCACTTCCCGTGTCCGTGACTTCCGAAACCTGGCATCCGTGACCGCAACCGACGACGCGCGCCTGAACGCCGCGCGAGCCTGGCTGGACCAGGCGCCCCAGTACTTTGGGCTCGATCTCGACAGCTTGCGCCCGGCCTCCGCGGACGCCAGCTTTCGGCGCTACTTCCGGCTCGACGCAGCGGCTTCGCTTGGGGGCAGCGCCATTGTCATGGACGCGCCGCCCGAGAAAGAGGACACGCGGCCTTTCCTGCACATTGCGCAGTTGCTTGCGCAGGCCGGCCTGAACGCACCGCGTGTGCTCGCGCAGGACGTTGAGCAAGGCTTCCTGCTGCTGAGCGACCTGGGCAGCACGACCTATCTGCAGGCCATGCAGGCGGCGGCGGGTGCGGCCGAGGCGCCGCGACTATTCGCCGACGCGATCGATGCGCTGCTGACCTGGCAACACGCCAGTCGCCCCGATGTGCTGCCACCGTACGACGGAGCGCTTCTGCAGCGCGAGCTGTCGCTGTTCCCGGACTGGTACATCGCGCGCCACTTGCAGTACACGCTCACGGCGCAGCAGCGCCAGCGCCTGACAGTGGTCGACCAACTGCTGATCGACTCCGCATTGGCTCAGCCCAGGGTGTTCGTGCATCGCGACTACATGCCACGCAACCTCATGGTGAGCGCGCCAAACCCGGGGATACTGGACTTTCAGGACGCGGTTTACGGCCCGGTCACCTACGACCTTGTGTCGCTGTTACGGGACGCATTTATCTCTTGGGATGAAGAGCAGGTGCTCGACTGGAGCATCCGCTACTGGGAGAAGGCGCGCGGCAGCGGGGTGCTGGGCGAACTGGGCAATGACTTCGCGGCGTTTTACCAGGCCTTCGAGTGGATGGGGCTGCAGCGGCAACTCAAGGTGCTTGGCATCTTCGCGCGCATCAACTATCGCGACGGCAAGCCGCAGTATCTGGCCGACACGCCGCGCTTCGTCGGCTATGCACGCAGCGTGGCACAGCGCTACAGCGCTTTGAAGCCGCTGGCGCTGCTGCTGGACGAGCTGGACGGCAGGACCGGCCAGGTCGGCTACACCTTCTAGGCACAGGCACGCATCTCGTGAAGGCCCTGATCTTTGCAGCCGGCCGTGGCGAACGGATGCGACCGTTGTCGGACGTCACGCCCAAGCCCCTGTTGCGGGTCGCAGGGCGCGCGCTGATCGAGTGGCAGATCGCCCGGCTGGCAGCGGCCGGCGTCACCGAGGTGGTCGTCAACACCGCGCACCTGGCAGTGCAACTGGAAGCCTCGCTCGGTGTGGGCCGGAAGCATGGGGTGCGCATTGCGTACTCGCGCGAAGGCACGCGTGCCGAGGACGCGCTCGAAACGCTGGGCGGCATCATTCACGCGCTGCCGCTGCTCGGCGACGCGCCGTTCATCGCCATAAGCGGTGACATCGTGGCCGACTACGACTATCGCGCGCTGGCGCCACGCGCCCAGCGCATCGCTCAGGGCGAGGCCGATGCGCACCTCGTCCTGGTCGACAATCCGTCCTTTCACCCGCAGGGCGACATGGGCCTGCGCGATGGACTCATCACGCGCACGCCACCGCTGCTCACGTACGCCAATATCGCCGTGCTGGCGCCGCGCCTGTTCACCTTCGAGCCCGCCGGCAGGCGCAAGCTCTTTCCGTGGCTCTATGCCCATGTGGCGGCCGCGCGCGTGACGGGCGAGCGCTTTCGCGGTCGCTGGTTCAACGTCGGCACGCCGGCCGACCTGGACGCGGTCGATGCCGCGCTGCGCGCCAAGCCATTTGCATGAGAACGCACTGATGAACGACGGCGCAGAACACATCGTCATCATCGGCGGCGGGCCGATCGGGCTCACCACCGCGCTGCTGCTCGATGATGCGGGTTATCGGGTCACAGTGATCGAGGGCCGCGACGCGGCCGCCGCGCGCGCCGACCGCCGCCTGCTCGCCTTGTCGCGCGGCACCTGGCAGGTCCTCGCGCCGCTGCTCCCGGTGGCCCCGCCGCATGCGCGGATCGACACCGTGGTCGTCAGCTCGGCGGGCGAATTCGGCACCACCCGCATCGATGCCAGTGAACTCGACGGCACCAGCGGCCAGCCGCTCGGTGTAACGGTCCACTATGGGACCCTGTGCGATGCGCTCGAGCAGGCGGTGACCGGCGCGCAACGCGAGGCGCGGATCGCTGTCGTCCGGCCGGCCCGCGCCACCCAAGTCGCACAGCGCCATGACAGCGCCACGGTGACGCTGGACGACGCCCGCGCGCTCGCGGCCGACCTCGTGCTGCATGCCGAAGGCGGCACCGGCACGCAGCGCTCGCAGGACCACGCGCAGAGCGGCGCCACCGACAGCGCCACCGACAGCGGCTGGGCGCTGCTCGCCGAAGTACAGATGAGCGGGCCAGGGGCCGGCGTGGCGTTTGAACGCTTCACGCGCGAAGGTCCGCTGGCGCTCTTGCCGGCCGTCACCGGCCAAGGGCGCGGTTGGTCGCTGGTTTGGTGCAGTGATGCCGCGGGAGCGACCCAGCGGGGCGCGCTGGGCGATGCCAACTTCGTCGCGGCGTTGCAGGCGGCTATCGGACCGCGCGCGGCGCGCGTCGTTTCGGCGGGCCCACGCCTTGCGGTGCGTCTTGCGCCGCAGACGCGCGCGCAGATCCACGAGCACCGCGTCGCCTGGATCGGCAACGCGGCGCAGACCCTGCATCCGGTGGCCGGCCAGGGATTCAACCTCGGCGTGCGCGATGCCTGCGCACTGGTCGCCGCGCTCCGCGGGAGACGCGCTCAAGCCCGCACCGATGTCCCCGCTGCGCTGATCGACTACGCAAGCAACCGCAGCATCGACCGCCGCCTGATCACCGGCATCACGCGCTGGCTGCCGGCCGTGTTTGCGACGCGTGCCTGGCCGATCGCACTCGGCCGTTCCCTCGGACTGACGGCACTCGATCTCGTCCCGCCACTGCGCCATCAATGGGCGCATCTGTTGATGTTCGGCGTGCGTTGAACGACGGCGCGCCGCGTTGCGTGAGTTGGCGCGCGCGATGGCACGCGGCCTGCCTTCGTTGACGTGCATACGACAGACATCGCAGCACGCAATGTGACCGCGGGGCCGGGGCTACAATCCGCCCGACCTCGCCGTCCGCCCGCCTCTGCCACGCCATGCGCATCGGCTCCCACGAGCTTGCAAATCGACTGTTCGTCGCGCCGATGGCCGGTGTCACCGATCGGCCGTTCCGGCAACTGTGCAAGTCGCTCGGCGCGGGCTACGCGGTGAGCGAAATGGCCGCCTCCAATCCCCGGCTATGGGCCAGCGAGAAGACGGCGCGCCGGCTCAACCACGACGGCGAGGCCGAGCCCAAGGCGGTGCAGCTCGCGGGTGCCGACCCCGCGCTGCTGGCCGAGGCGGCACGCTTCAATGTTGCCTGCGGGGCACAGGTCATAGACATCAACATGGGTTGCCCCGCGAAGAAGGTGTGCAGTGTCGCCTGCGGTTCAGCGCTGCTGAAGGACGAGCCGTTGGTCACGCGCATCCTGCACGCGGTGGTCGACGCCGTGGACGTCCCGGTCACGCTGAAGTTCCGCACGGGCTGGGACCCGGCGCATCGCAACGCGCTCACGATCGCGCGTATCGCCGAAGACGCGGGCATCGCGATGCTCACACTGCACGGACGCACGCGGGCCTGCGGCTATGGCGGCAGCGCCGAGTACGACACCATTGCCGCGGTCAAGCGCGCCGTGGGCATACCGGTGGTGGCCAATGGCGACATTGATACACCGGAGAAAGCCCGCGACGTGCTCGCGGCCACCGGCGCCGACGCCATCATGATCGGCCGCGCCGCGCCGGGCCGGCCGTGGATCTTTCGCGAGATCGACCACTTCCTGCAGACGGGCCGGCACCTGCCGCCGCCAACTGTGGACGAAGCACGCAACCTGCTGCTGGCACACCTGGACGACCACTATCGGTTCTACGGTGAGTCGCTCGGGCTACGCACCGCACGCAAGCACATCATCTGGTACACCAAGCAGCTCGACGGGGGCAGCGCGTTCTGCGACCACATGAACACGCTCAACAGCACCGCAGACCAGGCCCGTGCGGTGGACCGGTTCTTGACCGAACACGGCACACGCAACGCGCGCCTGGCCTATGTTGATGGCCCCCCGCCAACGCTGCACTAGAAGAGAACAGGAGATGCCATGGCAGCGAGCGCGCCACAGCGCAGCCAGAACCGTTCAGCCGCCAAGGCGGCGCCACCGCCGTCCCGTCCCGCGCCCGTGGCCGCCAACGGGGCGAGCAAGCGGCACAGCACGGGCGAGACGATCGAGCAGTGCGTCCTGCGCTCGCTCGAGCAGTACTTCAAGGATCTGGACGGCGCCAAGCCGCACGCGCTCCACGAGATGGTGATGACCGCCGTCGAGCGACCGCTGCTGCAGTTTGCGCTGGAGCGCTGCAGTGGCAATCAGTCGGCCGCCGCGGAACTGCTCGGCATCAACCGCAACACCCTGCGCAAGCGGCTCATCGCCCATGGGCTGGCCACATGAAGACCGCACTCATCTCGGTCAGCGACAAGACGGGCGTGCTCGAGTTTGCCCGTGGCGTTGCCGCGCTGGGCTTTCGCATCTTGTCCACCGGCGGCACGGCCAAGCTGCTCGCGCAAGACGGACTTGCTGTCACCGAAGTGGCTGAGTACACGGGCTTTCCGGAGATCCTCGACGGCCGCGTCAAGACGCTCAATCCGCGCATCCACGCCGGTCTGCTGGCGCGGCGCGATGTGCCCGAGCACATGTCCGCGCTGGCGCGGCACGGCATCGATCCGATCGATCTGTTGGTCGTCAACCTGTATCCGTTCGAGCAGACGGTCGCCAAGCCTGACTGCACGTTCGACGATGCGATTGAAAACATCGATATCGGCGGCCCGGCCATGCTGCGTGCCGCCGCCAAGAACCACGGTTCGGTCGCCGTCGTGGTGGACCCGGCCGATTACGCGCCGGTGCTGGAGGAGTTGAGCACGCACGGCCGCGTCGGCTCGGTCTCCCGCTTCGAGCTTGCCAAGAAGGTGTTCACCCACACGGCGCGCTACGACGGCGCGATCGGCAACTATCTGACCGCGCTCGACGAGCGCCTGCGGCCCAGCGCGTTTCCGGCCACGCTCACGCGCCAGTGGGTCAAGCTGCAGCAGATGCGCTACGGAGAAAACCCGCATCAGTCCGCGGCGTTCTACCGCGAGCGCAGCGTCGGCGCGGGCCTGCTTGCCAGCTACGAGCAACTGCAGGGCAAGGAACTGTCGTACAACAACATCGCCGACGCCGACGCCGCCTGGGAGTGCGTGCGCAGCTTCGACGCGCCGACCTGCGTGATCATCAAGCACGCCAATCCCTGCGGCGTGGCCGTGGCAGACAACGTTGCCGGCGCCTACGCCAAGGCGTTCAAGACCGATCCGACGTCGGCCTTCGGCGGCATCATCGCCTTTAACCGCAGCGTGGACGAGGCCTGCGCACAGGCCGTGGCAAAGCAGTTCGTCGAGGTGGTGATCGCGCCCGCCTTCGATGCCGCGGCGGTGGCCGTCTTCGGCGCCAAGCAGAACGTGCGCCTGCTCACGGTGCTGCCCGGCGAGGCGCACAACGACTTCGACTTCAAGCGGGTGGGCGGTGGCTTGCTGGTGCAGACGCCCGATCTGGCGACCGTGATGCCGGCCGAGTTGAAGGTCGTCACGCGCAAACAGCCGAGCGCCGAAGAACTGCAGGATTTGCTGTTCGCCTGGCGCGTGGCCAAGTTCGTCAAGAGCAACACCATCGTCTTCGCCAAGGACGGGATGACGCTGGGTGTCGGTGCCGGGCAGATGAGCCGCATCGACTCGGCGCGGATCGCCAGCATCAAGGCGAATGAAGCAGGACTCACGCTGGCAGGCTCAGCCGCGGCGAGCGACGCCTTCTTCCCGTTCCGTGACGGCCTGGATGTCGTGGTCGACTCCGGCGCCACCTGCGTGATCCAGCCGGGCGGCAGCATGCGCGATCCCGAGGTGATCGCCGCGGCCGACGAACGCGGCGTGGCGATGGTGTTCACCGGCGTGCGGCACTTCCGGCACTGACCCGCATCGAGCGTCGTAGGCAGTAGCGGGGCCGGAGACGACGCGACGCAAGCGCAGGGCCCGCGCGCGCGCCGCCCGCGCATGGCGTGGCAAAATGAGTCGGTGATCTCCTCCCCACTGCGCATTCTGGGCGTCGACCCTGGCCTGAATCGAACCGGCTGGGGTGTGATCGAGGTAAGCGGCAGCACGCTGCGCTGTGTCGATCATGGAGTGCTCCGGGTGCCGGCAGGTGAACTGCCTCCGCGACTCGGCTTCATTCTCGCGGGTCTACGCGCGGTCATCGAACGCACCGCGCCGCAACTGGCTTGCGTCGAAAAGGTCTTCGTCAACGTCAATCCGCAGTCCACGCTGCTGCTCGGACAGGCACGCGGCGCCGCACTGTGCGCGCTGGTGGCCGCCGGCCTGCCCGTGGGCGAGCACACCGCGCTGCAGGTCAAGCAGGCCGTCGTCGGCTATGGCAAGGCCAGCAAGCAGCAGGTGCAGATGATGGTGATGCGCCTGCTGGCCCTGGCCGCAGAGCCGCCGACCGATGCCGCCGACGCCCTGGCCTGCGCCATCTGTGCCGCGCATCAGCGGCGGCCCGTGGTGGCCGAGGCGCTCGCGCAGGCTGCAACGGCGCGCTCGTCGGCCGGCGTGCGCACTCGGCGCAGCCGATCGGCCTGGCGCGACGCGACTTACCTGCTCGCGCGCGGCGCCGAAAAGCGGTGACCCGATGATCGGTCGCCTCGCCGGCACGCTGCTGGAGAAAAATCCGCCGTCGATCCTCGTCGACGTCGGCGGCCTCGGCTACGAACTCGATGTGCCGATGAGCACGCTGTATGCCCTGCCCTCGGTCGGCGAGAAGGTGACCCTGCTGACGCACCTGGCGATCCGCGAGGACGCGCATCAGTTGTACGGCTTTGCAAGCAACAGTGAGCGGCATGCGTTTCGCGCTCTGATCAAGATCTCCGGCGTGGGTGCGCGCACCGCGCTGGCGGTGCTCTCCGGCCTGTCCGTCAACGACCTCGCCCAGGCCATCACATTGCAGGACAGCGCGCGCCTCACGCGCATTCCGGGCATCGGCAAGAAGACGGCAGAGCGGCTGCTGCTCGAACTCAAAGGCAAGCTGGGCGCGGAGCTGGACGGATCGGCGGCCAGCACGCCGAGCGACGGCAGCGCCGACATCCTGCATGCGCTCGCCGCGCTAGGCTACTCGGACAAAGAAGCGATCGTTGCGCTGAAGTCGGTGCCGGCCGGCACCGGTGTATCCGATGGAATTCGGCTGGCGCTCAAGGCGCTGGCGCGCGGATGAACCGACGCCGCCCATGACCGAGCGCATCGTCACCGGCAGCGCCGCATCGCCCAATGAAGAGGCCATTGAGCGCTCGCTGCGGCCGCAGAGGCTGACCGAGTACGTGGGCCAGGCGCGCACGCGTGAGCAGCTAGAGATCTTCATCACCGCCGCCCGCGAGCGCGGCGAGGCACTCGACCACGTGCTGTTGTTCGGGCCACCGGGCCTGGGCAAGACGACGCTGGCGCACATCGTCGCGCAAGAGATGGGCGTCAACTTGCGGCAGACCAGCGGACCCGTGCTCGAGCGACCGGGCGACCTGGCTGCACTGCTGACGAACCTCGAGAAGCACGATGTGCTGTTCATCGACGAGATCCACCGCCTGAGCCCCGTGGTCGAGGAGATCCTGTATCCGGCGCTGGAGGACTACCAGATCGACATCATGATCGGCGAGGGGCCGGCAGCGCGCTCGATCAAGCTCGATCTGCCGCCCTTCACGCTCGTCGGCGCGACCACGCGCGCCGGCATGCTCACCAATCCGCTGCGCGATCGGTTCGGGATCGTGGCCCGGCTGGAGTTTTATACCGACGCGGAACTCACATCGATCGTCACGCGCTCGGCCGGACTGCTGAAGGCGGCGATCGACGCCGGCGGCGCCGCCGAAATCGCGCGCCGCTCGCGCGGCACGCCGCGCATCGCCAACCGCCTGCTGCGGCGCGTGCGCGACTTCGCGCAGGTCAAGGAGGGCGGTCCCATCAACCGCGGCGTGGCCGATCGCGCGCTCGCCATGCTGGAGGTCGACAACAAGGGGCTCGATGTCATCGACCGCAAGCTGTTGGCGGCGATCGTGGAGAAGTTCAGCGGTGGCCCGGTCGGCATCGACAAACTCGCGGCGGCCGTGGGCGAGGAGCGCGAGACCCTGGAAGACGTGGTCGAGCCCTTTCTCATCCAGCAAGGACTGCTGCAGCGGACGCCGCGCGGGCGCATCGCCTCGCTGCTTGCTTATGAACACCGCGGGGTCGCCGCCCCGGCTGCGCGACAGGGCTCGGGCGAGTTGTTCTGAA